>JAZSHD010000145.1:0-29397 GCA_045533055.1 Victivallaceae bacterium
GGTATCCACATTCTGCTGGGAAAGCGGCTCAAAAGTGCCGTCAGCTTTTTTGTTGTACTGCATAAAGACATTGTTCCAGATTTCAACCCAACGCTTGTCTTTGGGGTCAAAGACCGTGGGAGCAGCACCGTCGCCGGTCCAGAAAAACATCTCTGTATCCGGGCCGCAAGGACCGGTCACCCCGGCAGGGCCCCACCAGTTGTCAGCTTTGGGCAGTTTGGCAATACGGTCGGCAGACACGCCATGATCCAGCCACATCTGATAAGCTTCGGCATCAAAGGGTGCATCTTCGTCACCGGCAAAAACGGTGAATGCCAGATTTTCCAGCGGGATATTGAGGTTATCTTTGCCGGTAAGGAAATCAAAACTCATATCAATAGCTTCTTTTTTGAAGTAGTCGCCCAAACTCCAGTTGCCCAGCATTTCAAAGAAAGTCAGGTGCACAGGATCGCCCACATCGTCGATATCACCGGTACGCACACACTTCTGCACGTCGGTCAAGCGATTACCGGCGGGGTGCTTGGCTCCTTGCAGAAAAGGCACCAACGGGTGCATACCGGCAGTGGTAAACAAACAAGTGGGGTCGTTGTCCGGAACCAGCGGAGCACTTTTGATGACCGCATGGCCGTGTTTGACAAAAAAGTCAAGATATTTCTGACGGATCTCTTTAGCTAACATAATAAAATTCCTTCCTGTTAAAAAAACTATAATCTATATAATATGCCACAAGATTGATGATTTTACAAATCATTAAACGCTCTATACAAAGAAAAATCGTTTTTTCCTGTCAATAAAACTTGACAAAATGCGTTTCGCATGGCATTTTATGTAATATACACAAAGCGGAAGAATGGTCGAGTGGTTTAAGGCAGCGGTCTTGAAAACCGCCGAGGGGCGACCCTCCGTGGGTTCGAATCCCACTTCTTCCGCCAGTTTTTTGCAAAAAAAATGGCGAAGGTCGCCGTCCGTCTACGCCCTTACGGGCTACGCCGCGACAAGCAAGGCTCCATTACACTTGTGCAGTCGCTCATTTCATTCGCTTGCTTGTCACGGCGTAATCTGCGGAGCAGATGAAGCCGGATGAAGTTTTCTCCCTGCGGGAGTAAGGATGGTGTTATCTTTTACTGCGCTTCGCTTACACGGCGGCAAGCCGCCTTGATTTTTTCTTTTTCGGTGATATATTACTTTACAGAAGGAGATCATCTTATGGCTGAAAGCAGCTGTTTTTGACCAAAGAGTGTAAAAAGGAATGTCTTATGAAGAATAAACTTGCAATTGTTTATGGTTCTGCGATCTTACTGCTTGTGCTTATCCATATTTTTACTTTTTTCTCAAACAGAAAGAGCGACAAACCAACTGTTCCTGCTGTATCCGTTGAAACATTGATGAATGCCTTGAATGTTCATTGTTTTGCTTTTGACATTGAAGGCATGACAAAGCAAATTGAAAAAGGTGTATTTTTTGAAGTTCTTGACGGAGATAAAGTTGTGCAATCCAAACAGATGGCGAGATTGACCGATATTCCCGCAGATAAAACATTATTTCTGTTCGTATGGAAAACTGAGGAGTTTTTCAACTTTTCGTTCGTAAACGGCGGCCGTAAAAATTCATGGAAAGAAAAATTCCCTTATAAATCAACTTTTGAAATGTGGAAGGGAACAAATGGAGTATTGAAATTCGGCGAAATCTTTTATCATGGTGTCCCTGAATCGGATATCAATGCTATGGTTTTCACTCACGGCAAAGGACGAAAATTCCGTGTTGTAATCAAAAAGGACTCTTTTCCCCCGAAGACGCAGCCGTAGCGTAAACCATTTCCGGGTACGGTGTATCACTTCTCCAAAGATCAAAAATTAAATTGGTGCCATTTTATATATATCCATGATAAACAAGTTGTTAAGCATAAATTATCCCCTTGTATTTTCTGCTTGACAAATTGGATTATGGATGATATATTATTTGTAGCTGTAATAACATTGAGAATGCGGCAGTATTTGAGTCGTAAACAATAATTGTTCTGGAAAATCTTATGACACAGCAGAATGCAATAAAACTTTTTGAACAAAAACAAGTCCGTTCCGTTTGGGATGATACCACCGAAGAATGGTACTTTTCGGTAGTGGATGTGGTTGCTATCCTGACCGATAGCCAAGACCCCAGAAATTATTGGAAAGTCCTGAAAAACCGTCTGAAAAAAGAGGGAAACCAGTCGGTTACAAATTGTAACCAACTGAAATTGCCAGCAGCTGACGGAAAATTTTATAAGACCGATGTCGCTACTGCGGAACAACTTTTCCGGCTTATCCAGTCTATTCCGTCGCCGAAAGCAGAACCCTTTAAGCAGTGGATAGCTCAAGTCGCAGCAGAACGCCTTAATCAAATGCAGGATCCGGAACGCTCCATTGAACAGGCGATGCTGGATTACCGGCGTTTGGGGTATTCTGAAAATTGGATCAATCAGCGATTGAAATCGATCGAAATCCGCAAAGAATTGACTGATGAATGGAAGCGTCTTGGTTTGGAAGAAGGTACAGAGTTTGCTATCCTGACCGATATTATCTACAAAGCATGGGCGGGAAAGAGTGCCAAAGAGTACAAGCAATTCAAAGGTTTGAAAAAAGAAAACCTGCGGGACAATATGACCAACCGTGAACTGGTGTTGAATATGCTTGCAGAAGTATCCACCAAAGATATTTCAGAAGCGGAAAATCCCGATACTTTTGTAAAACATGCTCAAGTTGCAAAACGCGGCGGCAATGTAGCAAAAACCGCCCGTGAACAATTGGAAAAAGAGTTGGGGCATTCGGTTATTTCTCCAGAAAATGCAAAGACATTGGGGATTGCCGGAAATATGGAATTGCCCTTTAAGGACGAAGAATCCAAGTAACATTCTGAGTTTTTCTGAACAACAGTAAAGTGATTTTCAGAATTTCATTTCACAGCAAAATTCTGAAGTTTTAAGCTCAAAAAGCCTTTCAGGATGGCGGGTGGTGATAAAAAGCCAGCCGCCATTTTTTTGTCCCCTTTTTAATCTTGCTGAAAAAATCATCCTTGCTATTATTTTGTAAAACTCGTTGACTCAAAGTCTATTACAACATTTCTGCCAGTGTGTAAGAAACACACGCGGTAGAGGCACGGCTCATGGATCCACTGGTAATCCTGACGCCCCAGCACAAGTGAGTTCTTTTTCCACACGAGACACTGCCGGACTTTCAGCCCGATGTCATGGCAAGCCCCACGGAAGTTGTACCCCTCGGAATCGGCGTGGAAGATGTAAAAAGATGCTCCCGGCTTCATGTGTTCATGCACATTATCAAACGCCTGTCGCAGGAATTCCCGGAAGTTGCTGTCTGACATATTGTCATTTTCAATGGTGAGACCGTTGCTCCCCTCATACGCTACATTATAGGGAGAATCGGAGAGCCAAAGGTCAGCTTCCGTTTCTCCCATCAACGCCGCAACATCATCGGGATTGGTGGCATCGCCACACATAAGAAGATGATCGCCCAACTGGTAGATCTCACCGGCACGGCTTGACGGAATTTCCGGAACTTCCGGGACGGCATCGGGTTCAGTCTCACCCTCGGTGATTTCCTCCGCTTCGCCGTTCAGGAGTTTATCCAGCTCGTCCGCGTCGAACCCCAGGAGCGACAGGTCAAAGTTGGCCTCCTGCAATTCCTGAAGTTCAAGGGGCAAGAGGGAATAGTCCCTCTCCGCAATTTCTCCGGTCTTATTGTCGGCGATGCAATAGGCTTGAACCTGTTCCGGAGTGAGATTGTTGGCGACATGGACCGGAACAACATCAAGACCGAGTTTCTTTGCAGCGACTTTCCGGAGCGAGTAAAGTAAGAAAGTATTTATTCAATCAACAGTTATCCGGGCCGCTTTTACTTCGCAGCTTATATCGCCATGTTTGCGGGGGCCTACTATTCTGGCAAAGTACAATGCATCGGTTATCAAAGCTTTATCTTTGCTCAGTTGAGTGCAGTGAAAGTTACCGTATCTGCCTTCCATACCGTTGAGGTTTTTGCGGGGAAAAACCACCACTTCGCTGTTACGCAGCAGTATTGCCTTACCGGGAACCGCCTCGGCCATATAAAGCGGTCCGCGGAAACGCAGCGGCAGCGGAAAGTTCGTACCGTCAAAACGGGTATATACCAGAAAAACCCGGTCGTTGAGCGTAACCCAGTGCTGCTGGGTGGAAGATGTTCTGATCTTGGTACCGTCATCCCAGCACCACGCAGTTGGCTCGCTCCAATCAATAGCATCTTTACTGAAAGCACAATACATCAGACCATCTTCAGCACGGATAGTCAGAGCGTAGCTCTTATCCGGCAGTTGTACAATAGATGGTTCAATGAGTCCGCGTTTGACATTGTTGGTCATGATGCGGCTGCACCGGAGAAAATGCAACTTGCCGTTTTTATATTGATAGATTGCAGTCAGTACACCGAATTTTTTCGGTGTTCCAAGCTCACCCAAAGTCTGATCTGCCGAAAGGTAATGCGGTACAATGATCTTGTCATCATCCAGCAGCACAGCTTGTGTACACGCTGCGCGGTAGTGTTTCAGTCCGGGCAGATCGAGCTTCATGCGGTCGCTCCATTTGCCGGTTGCAGGATCCCAGATCGTATAGTATGTGAACTGGGCCGGTATATACGGCTGATTGGCTGGATCGTTGCCGGCTCTGCCTTTTTCAGTATAATGGGTTTTGCAGCCGAAAACCACCACCGAGCCATTCTGCAATGTGAAGGGGCGGTTATCGGCAACGGCTTCGATAAATTTGGAATCCGGCAGTTTCCGGTAATTCAAAGCATCGATTTTCTGCAGTTTGCTCCAACTTTTGCCCTGATCGGAACTTATGGTATATTCCGGTTCGCCATAAAAATCTGAATTCATGACTTTTTGTACAGTCGCCAGCCATCTGCCGTCTTTCAGCGGGGTTACTGCCGGGTGAAATAAACTGTTTTTGCCGGTGTTGAAATTATCGAATTCCAGTTGGGTAACTTTAACTTTCGGCGAGAGTTTTACCAGAAGGTCATACAATTTATTACGATTTTTTTCCAACATTTTTATATCCCCGCAGAAACTGCTTAATCCGGTGGCATATCCATTGCGGATCGTTTCCAGTGCTGCTTTATCTTCCCGGTTTTTTACCAGTTTTTGAGCTATGCGGAAAAGTTCCACATCTTCCAGACCGTCGCGCATGGCACTTGCCCGCAAACTCGGGTAGATTTCGCCGTTTTTGCCGGGGTAGAAGAAAGACCGCATACCGTTGAAACTGCCATGATTGGTACTCCACAAGCTCCAATCTATTTCGTCAGCCTTGAATAAGTGTTCATTGCCGCTCCAGTAATTGATCGCCCAGTATAGCCAGCCTTTGAGGTGATCGTAAGCGATCATTGCCCAGAAGAAGGCGCGGCTGTTGATACGCGGTTGATCGACCCGTTCAAAGTTGCCGAATGGGTAGTACGGACCGCCGCCGATGTAGTACCAGTAATCGGTACCATAAGTTTTGGCGGTCTGCATATTAAGCTGGATGTCGGATTTGCCGATACTCCGGCAATGCACATCAAGATATTTGAAAAGTTCCGGATCAGCTTCCGGATTGGTGGCGGTGGTAACGAATTTGACATTGCCGAACACCTGCCGGGCAGTTTTCATTGCCGAAAGCATGGGTTTGTTGTAGCGTTCGCCTCTTTCATCAAAACCGTAAAGATAGACATTTATATCATTGCCGCCGATGGCTCGCACTTTGTCGTAAAACGGCTTGAGCAGGGCTATTTGCTTGTCACGCAAAACATTGTAAAGCCTTAATGTTTTGATTTCGCCGACGCTGTTTTCCCAGAAGATCGAAGCTCCGTAAAGTTTATTATTAAGCAGATCAAACTTGACCAATCCGGCATTTTTAGCCTGCTCCCAAGTGGCGGCTTTATTTTTATCGGGCTGAATAAAACGCATGTTTTTGAGCATGGTTTTGCCGTTGACCAACATGGTTTTTCTGCCTTTGCACATAGCTTCGTAATAGTAAATATGACCTTTCAGCTGCATATCGGTCGGCTGACTGTAATGGAGCTTGCAGTATTTGTATTTTTGGGTATCGCCTTTTACGGTTACAAAAATATCCAATGCGCTTACCGGATTCCTTTTATCCCGCCGGTCGAGTTTTACATCGGCAGGAATGCGTTCAAATTTTTTGCCGTCCACGCTGCCGTAGAGTTCGATGTATTGCGGCATTTCTTCGCGGGGATCAGCAAGTTTTTCGAGTTTGCCATCCAGCAGAACATCTTTTACACCGTTATTCAGTGTCCATTCCAGATCTTCGGCAAGCGGGCTGGGGCGGTAGAGATTCAACGGCGCCATGCGGTGCTTGAGCATAGCTTTCATCAAATTCATCCGGGCCGTTTTTGCCATTTTTTTATCCGGATAGAAAGTCTTGAAATATTCCGCCCGCAATCCCGGCAGCGAGGGAATGCGTTCCTGCAAAGCAAAGTCTTCCACTTTAACAGTTATTGGCAGCTCAAAAGCCTTTTTGCCGTCTGCTGTTACTGTAACGACATATTTGTAAGTTCCCGGTACCGTACCGTTTTGAGTTTGAGCGGTCAAGAGAAACGGCTGATTGGTATACTTGGCAATCGAGAATTTTTCGCCTTTTTTGACCGGGATGCAAACATCCGGTTCCGGCAGATCATATCCCCGGTTCAGCGGAATTTGTATGGTTGCAGCCGGGGTTAAATTGACAAATTCGATCCGGTCAAGCTCCAAAGCCGGAGCGTCGGCAGTTTTTGCCGATACGCTCAAAGTTACATTATCCACATTCTTACCGGCGGCGGCAAGTACCAGCTGAACGCTTTCGGCTTCGCCTCTGGCACAGCGCAAAGCGGCTTTTTTCTGCAAATTTACCGGCAGACCGGCTTGTTTGGGTACATATTCCAAAGCGGAAACCATGCCGCCGGAAAGCATATCCTGATAGTTGTATGCCTCTTTTGCCGAAGCAAATTCATGCCGCCGTATCTTGGCAACGAGTTTTTCGAGCATATCGGCAAAGTACATGGCACTCAAAACTTCGCCGCGACCGGGGAGTTTATCTGACCATATCTGATAAAATCTGCCGCCGAAATAACCGCCGGTGGACGCACCCTGCCGCAATGCCATATAAAATACCCAGTTGCAGCGGTCGCGGACTATCGGGTCATTGAGCAATGCGGGCAGAAAACCCAGCAGTTTGGCTTCGGCTTCGGCTTTAACGCACGCAAGGTTATTGATATTCAATCTGATATTGGTCGTCCATGAATAGCGGTTGCCTGAATAAATTGGACTTTTTTCAACGATATTCTTCTGGTCATTGAAAAGTTTCAACGCCTTATTAAGAACTTTTTCCGCTTCACAGGCACTCAAATAAAGCAGTATATCATCTATAACATAGATTGATCTGACCTCCGGAGCCTTTACGCCCTGCGGCAGACATACAGTAAGATCATTGGGAGCAAGTCCGCCATAGAAACGGTTGAGTTTTTGATCTGAAGAGCGGAAAGTTACGCCTCTGCCGTCGGTGGCAGCTTCCAGTTTTCCTGCCGGGAGCTGCTTCTTGCAGCTCCACACGCCGGCATTGATGTTTTCCACCCAATAGCCGTTGGCGTTGCGGACGACTTTTACTGAAACATTATCCTGCCACTTGATAACCATTTCTCCGGCTTCATCGGGCATTTCAAAGATGTTCAGCCCCAGCGGAGCGGCTTCGGTAAATGTAATAAAATGGGTGATCGTTATCGGCGTCGGCCAATGAAAATTTTTTAATATGTTTTTATGCTCGACCAGCTCTTTTGCCGGAAGCGGCAATATAAGCATTGAGTGTACTATTGCAAACAGCAAAAACTTTTTCTTCATTATGCAAACTCCTTGATATATCAGTTCTGATCGTGTTGTTTTATGAATGCCACATTAAAATTGTACGGCTTTGGTACATCGGAAATATTCGTCGGGAAATCTGTTTTTTGTACAGAATCCACATGATAATCCGCAAAAAGCATGTTTGCCCGGTTGCCATGCCGCGCTATGGATACACCCCAGGGCGTAACCGTATTGTATTCCACATTTTTGCCCGAGCCGAAATACGATCCGCCGGCTCCGAAAGACCAATATCCGGCAGCTTCATTTTTGCCTTCCGCGTCAGAATATCCGGCATCGGCAGCTAATGCCATCCGGTACGGGTTATGCAGAGAGTTTATACTGCCGACAGTCCGTTTTCCCCAGCTGGAAGTATCAATAGCCCGGGTGAAAGTAATATTGGTTCCATAGTTCGGATACTGGTCTATAAACGATGTCAGCGGCGGCAGATTCGGTGCCGAAGTACAGAAAAATGCTTTAGAAGCCTTATCCGGGTCACCGGGCATATATTCCATATCTGTCAGCAAATATCCCCAATGCGTGTAGTTTATCTGATTACCATTTTTGTTGACATATTTCCGGACAACCGGAGTTACAACATATCCCTGATTATCTCCGCAATACAAACTCAATGCGATCCCGATCTGCTTGAGATTGCCTACACAGTTTGAAGATTTTGCCCGTTCTCTTGCCGCCGAGAGTGCCGGCAGAAGCATTGCCGCTAAAATAGCGATGATGGCAATCACAACCAAAAGCTCGATCAGGGTAAATGGCTTTCTTTTCATAATAAGGTTCTCCGTTTCACTTTTTTTGACAGAAATCTGCTACAGTAAAATTTAATTTAAAAAAAATGTTTGTCAATAGTTGAAATATTCACATTATAGCACTATTGTTAAATAAAAACTGTTACAACCGCGTTTTTTATAGCATTCTAATTAAAAAATGACAGATTATCAAGAACCTCAAAGTAAAATCATTGAAGCGGCAAAAGAAGTACTGGCAATGAATATTGAGTCGAAAAAGCTCTTCTTCGGTATGCCGGAAAATTATCCGTACAGTCTGCACTATGTGCCGCGGCTGCTGGTGCTTATCAATGGGCAGCAGGATGCCTGTTTCTGTCAGAACGGCAAACTGACCCGGATGACTTTTACCGGGCCGATGATTCATTATTGTTCCAGAAATGCCCTGCTGAAAAAATATCCTTGCAGCACACCGTATAAAGCAATTTCGTTCTCGTATTTCGGCGACTATATCCGCTCAATGGTGATCAATTTTGACGGCATACATCCGCCGCCGGCGGCAAACGATATATTTTACCACACCACAGAACCGCTTTGCAAAGATGGCTTAAAACTTATTGAGCTGATTGATTCATTGCATGAACTTAATGAAGATACTGCAGCCGGAGAATTACTGCAGCCGCTTTTGCGCCTTACCATAACCGCATTGGAAAAAAGTACTGCCTCTCCAGTAAAAAGAGAAAACCGGGTCTGGAAATGGATTTGCCGCCATTTACGCAATCACTCTCATGAGCCATTCACCCGCCATGAGTTGGCAAAAATACTGCAGATTACACCGGGGTATGTTTCTATATTGTGCAAAAAGTATTCGGGCAAAAGTTTTTCAGAATTGAAACTCTCTTTTCAGTTTGAACATGCCGAAAAACTTCTTGAAGAGACCAATCTGAACATCGAAGAAATCGCCTTGAACAGCGGATTCAACAGTTCAAATTATTTTGTACGGCGTTTTAAACGCATCTACGGTGTAACTCCGGGAATGTACCGGAAAAGTAAAGATCGAAAATAATTTGGTGAATTGACAAAGTAAACGCACGTTTGTAATAGTAAATGCACGTTGAGGGTAGAAAATCGTGCGTTTAGTCTGACAAACGGCGATTTTGACAGTTTTCTTTCGGATATAGGCATTGGGTTTTGAGCATATAGTGTGCATTTACTATTACCAAAAAAGACAATACGCCCCTGCAGCGTTACGCAAGCGTGGTTTTTCGGACATACTAAACGCACGCTGTATATTTGTGGGGCTCTGCCCCACGCCCCGGGATATTAGGCATAAGACAATTCTGGGTAGAGGCATGCCTGGATTTGCTCCCGGCTCTACCTGTCATTGTACCTGATTATTCCTTGATACGAGTATCCCTACTGCATTATCTCCGCTTCATCAGGCATCTATAACATACACCACGACACCTAAATTTTCCAATAGTATTTACTGTTTTATTGCAATAAAAGAATTGTCATAGTAAACGCACATACCAGTTTTGTCATAGTAAACGCACACTGCTCTCAAAAAGAGCGTGCGTTTACTTTTACAATCGTCATGCCCCCTTAAAACTCAAAAAATTGTCATTCCGCAGTTGTAAACGCCTGCGGGAGATGGTATATTATCAAAAGTTCAAATAAAGGCAGTTGTTATGGAAATAAACGATATTGAAGGCATAACAAATGAGTATTCTCAAACTCGAATTGATAGAACTGACCAACAAACTGGAGTTCGGCAATACTTATGATATCTACAAATATTGCATGTTCATGCCGACAAAAGAAAAATTCCAAAAGAAAACCGATCAGTTTGCAACCGATGATTCAATAAAAATCTTTGCCTGTTTTCATCAAGGTGAAGTTGCGGGTATTATTGTTGTTTCCTTTACCGGGCAACATAAAATTGAAATCGTTGGTATTGCAGTAGATGTTCCATTCAGAAACAAGGGAATCGGATCATATATGATAAACTGTTTGATCGATGATTACAGCGTAAAATCCATATTAGCCGAAACAGACAGAGATGCCGTTGAATTCTATAAAAAGAACAGCTTTGAAATCGAAGAGTTCGCCGAAAATTATGACGGAGAAACGATCATCAGATATAAATGCAAACGAACCCAATAATTCAAACAACCAAGCCGTCCATTTTTCAAGTCTGACAAAATCCTGTGAAGTTTTTTTTCACAACGCTCTGTTCCCAATAATGGTTGATAAACTTGATTTATTCGGCTCGCACACAACCCGTCCCGATGAAGCATAAAAAATTATGCTTCGTCGGGACATATCCCAAGGGGAGATTAGCATTCTCCCCTTGGATCCCCTTTGCTCATTTGGCTACTATATCCAGCGTAATTCTTAACGACTTTTAATTAACAGCGGGGGCTACGCCCCCTTACCAACTTTTGCGGGCTTTGCCGCAAAAGTTCCCTCAAACGCCGGGAGCTTCGCTCAACTCCTGTCGGCTTCGCGGAACATTTCCGCTCGGTTTGCAGGAATTTATCCTGCAAACTGCCCTCCCATGCGTTCGCGGGGCTGACCGCCCTTGTTGCTGTGGGCTCGCTATATTATATCAACCGATATTGGGAACAGAGCTTTTCACAAAAGGGCTTCACAAGGGCTTTTTATCTCCATTGTTTTTATTGGGAACAAATTGTTTGGACCGGATTTCTCCCATGACTGCGCCGCCGACAATAAGCACAGCTCCGATCATTTGGCATAATGTCATTGGTTCCCCCAACAGCAAAACTGCCAGAATCACAGCAGACAGCGGCTCCAGATAGCCGCATACGGCGACTGTCTGCACCGGTAATTTGCCGATAGAACCAAAGTAAAACCAACATCCAACACCGGTATTGATCAAGCCAAGCAAGACTAATGCGATCCAGGAGTTTGAAGGCGGCAGCCAGACATTATCAGTTCGGAACAACAGGAATACCGTAACGGTCAGAAAACTGACAAACAATTGAATCGTTGCATTTTCCAATCCCGTGATCCGTGTTGCTTTTTTGTTGAATATCACCATCACAGAATAAAGCATTGCCGAGGCAAGTCCATAAAACATTCCGGTACTGAATTCACCGGCAAGAGCCGATGTTCCATTCAGTAAAATAATACCCGATAAAACGATTAGAAAACTGACAATCTTTACTATCGTCAACCGTTCTTTGAACAGCAGTGGAGAAATGATCATAATAATAACCGGGCCACAATAATAAAGCAGCGATGCCGTTGATACTCCGATTTGCCGGTATGCTTCATAAAGAAACATCCAGCTGCCGCCCATGGCAATTCCGGAAATAATGATAAACGGAAGCTGTTTATACTCTTTTCGGAACACACATTTGTATTTTATACAGAATAGAAGTAATATCAACAATAATGCTCCCAAACCAGTTCGCCAGAAAACAATTTCTGTACTTGGCAGTTTTACAAAACTTGCGACTATTCCATTTGAACCGAAAAGTAAAAGAGATGCCAGATAAAAGAGGAAGGGATATTTTTTCACGATTAACTCCTGTAACATTCCGTTTAATATACCATCGGAAAAAGTTTTTTCAAACATACCGTGTAAAAAAGCAGAAAAACAGGCATCTTCCAAACAACGATGCCACTTGAAACGCAAAAAGGCGGCAGGATTTCTCCTGCCGCCAATCTCTTGGGAAAATTATTTTCCAGCCATCATTGCATTGATATCTGTTTGCGGATCAGTGATCCCTTTGATATCAAAAGTTTCGACCAGGATCTTTGCAACATTGGGCGAGAGAAACGCCGGAAGCGTTGGTCCCAATCGAAGATTTTTAAATCCAAGATGCAATAACGCAAGCAATACCGCAACAGCTTTCTGTTCATACCACGAAATATCAAAGGATATGGGCAGCTCGTTGATATCTTTGACTCCGAAAACTTCCTTGAGCTTCAAAGCTATGACAGCCAGAGAATAACAGTCATTACACTGTCCGGCATCCAGAACTCTGGGAATACCGCCGATATCATCGGTCACAAGTTTATTGTAACGGAACTTGGCACATCCGGCAGTCAGAATGACGGCATCTTCAGGCAGATTTTCTGCCACATCGGAATAATATTGCCGCTCTTTCTGTCTGCCGTCACAACCTGCCATTACCACAAAGCGTTTGATTGCTCCGGACTTGACGGCTTCCACAACTTTATCTGCAAGAGCAAAGACTTGAGCATGAGCAAAACCGCCGGTGATCGTACCGTTTTCCAATACTTCCGGAGCTTTGCATTTTTTGGCAAGTCCGATGATTTCTGAAAAATCTTTCGGTTTGCCATTTTTGCGGTCAGCAATGTGCGGTACGCCCGGATACCCCGCAGCCCCAGTCGTAAAAATCCGGTCTTTATAAGCATCCTGAACAGGGGTAATGCAGTTGGTAGTCATCAAAATCGGACCGTTGAATGATGTAAATTCCTTATTCTGCAAGTGCCATGCGTTTCCGTAATTGCCGTAAAGATGCGGATATTTTTTCAGCTCCGGATAATAGTGTGCGGGAAGCATTTCACAGTGGGTATAAATATCGATATCGGCATCCTTGCTTTGTTCCAGAAGTTCCTTGAGGTCAAGCAGATCGTGTCCGGAAATCAAAATTCCGGGACGGTTGCCGACCCCGGTTTTGACCGTTGTTACTTGTGGATTTCCAAATGTTTCTGTATTGGCACTATCCAACAATGCCATTGTTTTGACCGAGATTTCGCCCGCTTCCAGAATAACTGCAAGCAGTTTTCCGGAATCCGTTTCCGTTGCGGCGGTCTGTAATGCTTTGAAGCAAAAGGCGTAAATGCTGTCATCTTCTTTGCCCAAAACAGCGGCGTGTTCAGCATAAGCTGCAATACCTTTCAACCCGTAAGTAAGCAATTCCCGCAGGGAGCGGATATCCTCATTTTCGCAAGCAAGCACGCCGATTGGGAGTTTTACCTGATTTTCTCCGGCAAGTTTTATTGCCTCATCCAGTTGCTTTTGAAGTGCAGCATTGTTAAAATTGACATTGGTAATGGTCATAAAAAGAGACTTTACAATAAAGCGTCCAAGCTGCCTGTCAGCATTCCGGGTCAGAGCGATAAGTTTGAGTTGCCAGATGAGTTCATCCATCAAATTTGCAGTTTCAGCTTTTTTACCGCACATTCCAGCAAGGGTACATCCGGTGTTTCGGCAGGCTTCCTGACATTGAAAACAGAACATTTTTTCTTCCATTTTATACCTCCTGGTTGGACATTGACGGTTATTTTATCTTAAAAAGTGTATCCCATGTATCAAACAATATAGTACTTTCAGAACATAAATCAAATGCATTACCGCTCATTCCATACTGTTTTATCAACAAACGCAAGGAACCGGCAAGCATACGGAAAATCATTTCCGGAGCAATGTCATTTCTGATGACTCCATTCTTTGATGCAATGACAATATTTTCCATTATCATGTTCCGGTGCTTGTGCATCATCTCTTTCATAAGATCGGCATAATCGCTGTTGTGGATAAATAATTCTTCAGAATAGATCATGTTCGCCAATGCCGGTTCGGTTTTTACTTGTTCAATGCGATGAGCAAAAAAAGCCTTGATGAATTGCCATCCGCGTTGTGTATTCTTTAAATTTTCCACATCATCATCGAAGTTATCGATATTCCCTGATTCACCTTGTCCCTTGCCGCAACTGCCGCGACATGCCCCTTAAAACTCAAAAAATTGTCATTCCGCAGTTGTAAACGCCTGCGGGAGATGGTATATTATCAAAAGTTCAAATAAAGGCAGTTGTTATGGAAATAAACGATATTGAAGTCATTGCTAAAAACAATCTTGAAAAAGCCTTGCAGGTCATTGAAAAAAGCGGTGTCCGGCAGGCTTGGGAATCCATCGGAGCCACGGTAAATCAGGTCGGCTCCATGGCGATGGGATTATTGATGAAGCACCGGGATATTGATTTTCATATTTATACTGATAAATTGGATATTGTTGAAAGTTTCAAAGCCATTCAAAAGATTTGTGCCAATTCAGCTGTTAGCCGCATGGAATACCGCAATCTTGCAGATACAGAAGAAGCCTGTCTGGAATTTCATATCTGGTTTATGCACGATAACGAAGAGTGGCAGATAGATATGATCCAAATCTTGAAAGGCTCGCACTTTGACGGATATTTTGAAAATGTCGCCGAAAGGATCAACGCTGTTTTAACCCCCGAAACACGACGCACCATTCTGGAACTCAAATACCTCACACCGGATGATGAACACATTATGGGTATCGAATATTATCAGGCAGTGATCGCAGATGACGTCAAAACATATCCTGAATTTATCCAATGGCGGAAAGAACATCCGGCAAACGGTATTGTTTCATGGTGTCCCTGATTCAGTGCAAGGTGTTTAACCTTGCCGGCGGGCAGCTTTTACGCAAGTGCGGATAAATTCGCCTTTGGCTTCGGTATAGGCGTCGCGGTCGTGCTTGAATTGTTTTTGCAACTTGGTTTTCAAAGCGGCATATTCTTTGGCTTTATCGGGGTGTTGCTTCAGATATTCGCAAAAAACAGGTTCATCCCAATCCCCTAAATGGCGGATATGCAAATGAAACACTTTTTCCGCAAACCCCAACGGCGTATACCCTTTGCACAGATCAAGACGATATTCCGGAACTGTTGTTTCTTCCATAACCGTATAACCACATTCGATCGCCAGCTGCCGGACTGTTGTCAAGTCAGCGTTGTCCGCAACTTCCAGCAATATATCCACCGTAGGTTTGGCAATCAATCCGGCTACTGCCGTACTGCCGATATGACGAATCCTTACCGCAGTTTTACCGAAATGCTTTTGTAACAATTTTTCTTCATCAGCATAAAAGTTTTTCCATGCCGGATCGTGGGGCGATAAAATGATCGGGAAAAGCTGCCACAATTCTTTCAATGTCATTTCTGACAAAAGTTTGACATTCCTGAATTTTTCCATGCTGACAATTCCTTCAGCATCGGGAATCATGCCGTTTTTGAATGCATAGCCCATTTTCTGATAAAACTTTACTGCGGTAATTGATGATGGTATCTCTATGCGTTCAGCCCGCAAAAAGTATTCATCCTGTTCCAAGGTGTTGATGATGGCACTGCCGATGCCCTCACCGATCATTTCCGGAAGGACATAAATGGTCAGCAGAATGCTTTCTTTTTCGCTCCCCCAATAAGGTGCTATTGAACCCGTACCGACAATTTTATCCCCCGCCACAGCAACATACATGTGTGCGTAATCAGCCTGACTTTTGATTTTTTCCAGCGTAAAATAAGCACAATATTCTTCAATCAGTTCTGCCGGATAATCTTTGCTGTTGACCTCACGCAAACCACGATGGATAATATCTTGCACAGCCACGGCATCGGACTCAATAAATAAACGGACAAACAATTTTTCTTTCATAGCATACACCTCTAACTATAATATAACCTTACACCAGAGAAAAACAATCCCAAAAACGCAAAAAGGCGGCAGGATTTTTCCTGCCGCCAAGCGGTTCCCGCTATCACCGTTCCGGAAAACCGAAAAGCCTCCGTTGTTCGTTCCAGTTTTTTTGCTTGCATGGCGGCACTCTTCCTGATTTTTACCCATTTTCTGTTCCGGCTGAAACACTCTCTAAAAAATCTCCTAAATCATATTCGCAGCAGATTTATATTGTTGCAATTTGTAAAAGTCGTGGTATATTATATAAATCCGCTGCTTATGAGTGCGGGCAATTTGCTGCATAGTGTGCGGAGATGATAAATTAACACTAATTTATGAGGTATTATTTATGAAAAAAATATTGATGTTTGCATTGGCTGTTGTTTCAGCTTCAGCAGTTATGGCGGCTTATCAGTACAATGTTGAAGGCAATCAGGGGTGGCTCTCTTTTGACGGCGACACGACTCTTGCGTTTGATCTTATCCTTGACAGCCGTAAAGATAAAGACAACGGTCAGGATAATTATATCGACCGCGGTCAGGGCTTTGCCGATTACGGCTGGTACAATCTGGATACCGGTGCCAGCGGCTCCTTCAACAACGGCATGAGTGCCTCGTTTACCGAAAATGACCGAATCGGCTTCTGGGTAAAGGATAATGTGGGCGATGTTTATGTTTCGACCAAGCCGGAAAAGGATTCTGCTGCTAATGTGATTTGGGGCAAATCCCGGGAACTTGACGGCGGATTCAGCGTTGCCGGCGGGAATTTCGGTTCCAACGGCACCCAGGAGTATTATGTGTTCAAAGTCAATACTGCCAATGCCAACGGCAGCAAAACCCCTTCCGGTCAGCCTTTGCCGGGGATCATTGCAGTTTTGGCAGCAGGCGGCATTGTTTTCGGTGCAAGTAAATTATATCGTAACAAAAAAAATAATATTGCGAAATGAAAAAGTTTTCTATGCTTTGTGCCGCCGCTTTGAGTGTGGTGGCTTTTCCCGCTTCGGCGGCACTTCAATACAGTTTGCAGACCGGTACCGGCGAGGCGTGGTTTTCGGTAGATTCCAAGCAGACGGTCTATGTGGATGTAAAGAAAAATGATGGTTCCAATGTAGCGATCGGCGATTCCGTAATCAGCAATATCGGCTGGTATAATTACAGCGAGGTCGCAAGCTATCGCAACGGCAATAATGGCGGTCGCCCCGGAGGGAATCATAATAACTGGCGTCCGGGCAGACCCGGCGGCAATACAACTTCTGCCGCCATGCCGGAACTGCATTATGGAGATATGAAAACCGGGGTATTGGGGGAATTTTCTGCCGGAGATAAAATCGTATTGTGGGTGGAAACCACCTCCGCCAACGGCAAAAAGGAAACTTTTACCATGTACAGCCCCACCTCGCAGGACAGCGATATTTGGATGTTGAGCAAATCCGGCGACAGCATCATCTTCAACTGGGGCGACTTTGGCGTTGATTACGGGAAAAAATCCCAGAATGCCCTCAATCCGGCTGGATTCCAGTTCGCTATTTCCACCAACGCCCCCACTTCCGGTCAGCCTTTGCCGGGGATCATTGCCACTTTGATCGTGGGCGGCGGCACGATGCTTTACCTGAAAAAACGCAAGAAACTTTACGCTGCAAAGTAAGTTTTGGAAAAATGCCGATGGTAAAAGGATATGAAAAAATCTGGAAAAAACGCATTATTCTCATTACTGCTGCCTTGCTGATACTCTTTGTGTGTATCGGCATGACGGCGGTTTTGCTTTTTTCCAATTACCGTAATGTGGCACTTTTCAAAGAGGCTCAAAGCAACTTTCAGCGGGGCGATGATAAATCGCTGGATGCTGCCGAAGCTCAACTTTTGCAGCTTATCCGCAATGACGACGATAACGAAAATGCTTACATCATGCTTGCTGCCATTGCCGGGAAACGCAAGGTTTATCCCGAGCAGGTCTATTACAGCTTTATGGCACACAAGCTCAATCCTTTGAGTGCGGCTAACAAGGCTGAATATATCAAAAGTTTGCTCTATGCCCGGGAGTTTGAACGGCTGGAAAATTTTCTCTCGCACCAGGCTGATTTTTCCGGCAAAGATAAACAAATATTGCTTTATGCTGCCGGGCGTAACGGCAATATCAAAAAATACCCGACTCAACTTGACCGCCGCAGTAATGATAATAAAACCGGCGAACTGGCACTGCTGCTTTTTGAACATAAGCACTTGAGCGTTCAGGAAAAACTCTCCGCACTGGAACTTCATTTCAAGAGCAATGACCTGTTTTTGCAGCAGGAAGTTCTGGCGGCACAAGCCGAACTTTATCTGGAAGCAGGCAAGATCGACGATGCCGAAAAAGCATTGCAGAAGGCCTGTAAACTCAATGGATTTGCCTTTGCTCCGGCGTTGGGGAGATTCTACGCCAACTTCCGCACTTTCGGTCAGGCGTTGGAAGTTTTTGAAAAATATCTGAAAACTTATCACGATCAGGCAGTTGCCATGCAGACTGCGGAAATATATTGTCTGCTTAAAAAGATCGATAAGATCGCTGAACTTCGCCAGCAGTATCAAGCCGATTCCGGCTCCAGCGGCATGTTGTGCTGTTACTACTTTGATGCGTTAACTGCGTTGGCAAAAAATGATATGGCTGCACTGCAGGAGGTCACTGCTCCTTTGCGGAAAAATATCAATACGCCGCTGGCAACATTCATGTTTTTGTGTGTGGATGTGCAAAGCGAAGATTGGGCGGCTATCCGGCAAAGCTACGCTGCTTTGCTTGCTCACCGCAACTATCTGGATTTACAGAGCAGAGCGGATGATATGGTGGAAAATTTGCTGAAAAGCTCTTTGAGTAAGTCCGCAAAAAATATGGAACAACAGCTGGAGCTGGCAAAAATGCTTTACCGCCGCAAGCCCACAGCATTTACGGCAAAGTTTATCCTGCTTGCCAGCCGCAGCGGAAAAACTTTTGACCGAGCTTTACTGCAGGATGCATTGAAAAAATTCGCCAATGATCCGGGCATTATCAAGATCGCCATTGAGTACAATTTGAACCGTGATCTGGAAGCGGCAAAGAGTTTGATCGCTCAATACAAGAAACTTTTTCCGGCAAAAGCACAAGATACATTCCGTTACGAAATCGTTCTGGCACTTAAAAATCAGGACTTTGAGAAAGCCTCCCAACTTTTTCAAGCCAACTATACTCCGGCAACGGCTCCGGAATATTGGCGTTTTGCCAGCTCGACTTTGCGGGAAGCGGATTTGATTTTTTTGAGCAAAAATAAAGAATATACCACATATTGTCAGGCATTGCTGCTGCTGAAAAAAGGCGAAAAAGCTGCGGCGTGCGAACTGTTGGAAAAAGCCCCCGGCTCCGGAAATTGGGAGCTGCTCTTTTTTGCCGCCAAAACTCTGGCGGAAAACGGCAGAAATTCAGCAGCGTTGAAAATATATTCCATCTTTCCTGAAAATACACCTTACCATCTTGCGGTGCTGTTGAACAAAGCCGAACTTTATGCTGAAAATAATAATATGTCTATGGCGTTGGAGTCTTCCCGCCGGGCATACAGCATAGCACCGGATCTGCCGGAAACTCAATATTGTTATGCCGATAAACTTGCCCGCACCAGGCAGCATGCGATAATACCCGATATAGTGAAGCTGACGCAGGATTCGCCATACCGCCGCAAACTGAAAACTTTGTGGATAAGCGGTATGCAGAAAAAAATCACTTCCGGCGATACAGCCCGAGAGCGGGAGAAAGTCCGGGAGCTGTGCCGCAAACTGCTGGTGGTCGATCCGGGAAATAAAGTTGCCAAAGAGTATCTCAAAAAATTAAACAAGATGCCGCAGTGATAATATGAAGATATTTCTGAAAAGATCAATGAAACACCCCCTGGGAGTGCTGTACAGTGCACTGCTGGGGTTCATTGCTTTTTCTGCGGCAGTGCCCATGTTCAATTCGGGGGCGTGGGATGCGGCTTTGGTGGATTTGATAATGGCGGCTGTGCTGATAACTCTTATGCTCAAAACCTTTGTATCCACCTTCCGGCGGGAGTCCACTTTGCTCAACAAAATCACGGCATGGGGTATGCTGGCAGTTGCCAATATTCTGGCACTGCTGCCCAGTCATGACTTCCCCGGCAGCTTGAGTACGGCATTGGCTTTTTCGCTGGTGATTTGTGCATTGGTGCTCTATTTCAGCGGAACACTTATGGCAAAAGTTTGTATTGTGCCTGCGTTGTGGTGTTGTGTATTTATGCCTTACCACGAAGAATTTATGCTTATGTTGAGCTATCCATTGCGTTTAAGTGCAACTCTGTTGAGTGTGCTGGTGCTGAAGCTTTGCGGTGTGGAAGTGGCATTTGCCGGGACTTCGCTGAATTTACCCGATTTGAATATTGCCATTACCCACGCCTGCAGCGGCATCAATCAGCTGGATGCCTTTATATTGATCGCTTTTATCGCCGTGGAAATACTGCACAAAAAAACGGTGTGGAAACTCTTGCATTTTGCCTTTATGATCCCTTCCATAATTGCGGGCAACACTTTGCGGATCGTTATAACTGTTTTGCTCTACAAGGTTTTGGGCGATTGTGTGCTGGAAAATTTGTGGCATACGCTTTTGGGGTACACTCAAATATTCTTTGCCATGATCATATTCCTCCTTATCGGCAGGATTTTCCGGGAAAACCCACCCGCACGCAAGGAGGATGAACAATGATAAAAGTTATTCTCCTTATTTTATCGGCAATACCGCTGGCTTGTCAGATACCCTATTTTATTCAGGCATGGACTGGTTCCCGGCTTGACCGTTGGGATTGGATCTATTATCTGCTGGGTTGCGGGGCGATGATTTGGGCTTTGTATGACCGCAAATTCGGCAGATTTGATTGGCGGGGCGTATGTTTGCTTTTGCCTTTGCTGCTGCTGACATTCTCTGCCCCATACCACCAGATCAATGCTTTGAGTATTGCGGCGGCGGTGGGGGCGATTTTTGCGGCGGCGTGGAGCTTGGGAGCGTGGGCGTTTGCCTATGCTTTGCTCCCGGCAATATTCGTATTGCTTATGGGTACGCCCAGTTCCAGCTACCACATATCGCTTTTGCTCAACTCGCCGGTATGGATGGCTTGGAGTGTTAAACTGTTGCTCACGCTGGGGTGTTTTGCTTGGATTTGGGGCAATCGCAAGTTCAAGTGGCAAATCAAACCGGGAACACTTTTCTTTACGGCAGCGGTGCTGGCAACGGGTTTGCTGCTTATGCACACTAAAGAGCTTTACTTTACCGGCAAAGCATTTACGCCGGATTTTCCGGTAAAAGCCGGAGCTTTTTTCGGACGGAGCATTGAGCCGGATAACAACACCAGACGCTTTTTTGCCACCAGCACCGTCCGGCAGTACCGATATATCAAAAACGATTATGATATATCGGTTCTGGCTGTAAAATGCGGCAAAAATATTCACGAGATCCACCCGGCAAGCCACTGTTTGCGTACCAGTTTGTGGAAAGTAAATGATGAAAAACTGCACTATTTGCAGGATAATTTTGCGGTAACCCAAATCGATGCTCAAAAAGGCTCCAGCCGTTATCTGGTTTGGGTATGGTTCAGCAGCGAAGAGTTTTCCACGCCCAGTTTTCTGGGGTTCCGGCGGCAGTTCAAGGTCAAGGGCAATTACTTTACCTACCAGATCTCGGTGCCGGTGTATGAAAACAGAGAAAAAAGTCAGGCAGTTTTGCTGGATTTTGTCAAGTCATTGGAGAATAACAAATAATGGGTAAATACGAAGATATAATCTCTCTGCGTAAAGAGCTGAAAAAGCCGTCGGTCTTTCAGCATAACACCATCCAGTTCCGGATGCTGGTGTGGCATATAACCATCAGGTTTTCGCTGGCGTTCAAGCGGTTGATGGATATTGTGCTGGCAATATTGGCTCTTGTGCTGGGTTCTCCGATATTTTTGCTGACGGCGTTTCTGGTAAAAGTCACCAGCCCGGGGCCGATCATTTTCAGTCAGGTTCGGGTGGGGAAATTCGGCAGGCACTTCAAATTTTACAAATTCCGCAGCATGTATATCGATGCCGAAGCCCGCAAAGCCGAACTTATGAAACACAATGAATCAAAAGACGGCGTGATTTTCAAGATGAAGCACGATCCCCGGATCACTCCGGTCGGCCGCTTTATCCGCAAATTCAGCATTGACGAACTGCCCCAGCTTTTTAATGTTATTTTAGGCGATATGAGCCTGGTGGGGCCCCGGCCGCCCCTGCCTTCGGAAGTAAGGACTTATACTCTGGAAGAACGCAAACGCTTGAACATCACACCGGGGATCACCTGTTTGTGGCAGGTTTCCGGCCGCAGTGAACTGCCGTTCAAGCAGCAGATGGCACTGGATAAAGAGTATATTGCCAGCCGCAGTGCGTGGAAAGATTTTCTGATTTTGCTGAAAACCATTCCGGCAATATTGACCGGGAAAGGGGCGTGGTAAGATGAAAAATCTTTTGATAAATCCCTATAACCAAGCTCAAGAGTGGTGCAAAGAGTACTTCCCCGACCGCAGTTTGGGCATGATGCCCGTAGCCGGCAGATGTGCCGCCGAATACTTTATTGATCTGGCATTGCGCTGCGAAGCTGAATCTTTGCTGCTGCTGGGGCCGACATACAACGAACATCTGGCTGAACACCTTTACGAGTATCAGCACGGAGCGTTGAAGCTCGATTACCGCAAAGGCGGCGGCCACACCACGGTAAAAAATCTGCTGGAAATGTATAAGTCCAAGTGCGGCAATGATTGCCTGATACTCCACGGTATGCTTATGCCCAAAGCCCATACGCTTGAAGAGCTGCAGAACTCCTTTGTTCCGTGTGATGATGACGGTGTTGATGACGGTATATACTATTACAAGGATGGCGTATTGCTGAAAAGCAATATCGGGTTTTATTTGATCGACTCGCTGCAAAGCTATTTTGAGGTGAATTTTCAGGTATTGAACGACGATTTTTACAATCTGCCGGGCTACTCCTCCAATGGCAACATCCACACCGGAACCAATGTGGTGCTGAAAAATAATTGCGAGCTTGCCGGGCCGCTGGTTTTAAGCGACAACACTTTTGTTGAAAGCTATGCACATATAGCCAACGCCATTATCGGCGAGCGATCATTGGTGGATAAAAAGTGTTTTGTGGAGCACTCCATTATTTTTGACCGCACCTACACAGCCGGTAATCTTGAAATAAAAAACAAGATCGTTACGCCGGGGCGGATCATTGATCCATATACCGGGGGCGTGCTGGAGCGGAACAGTTTCAGCTACGCATTTTCGCCCATACAGAACCGTTCGGCGTGGATATTGCGTTTGTGGGAACACTTTATAGCGTTGGTGCTGGCAGTAAGCGGCTTGCTCCCATATTTGCTGCTCCTGCCTTATTATTTAATGCACAAAAAATCCCACTGGTGCTGGAAACTTTCCATGGATCGCTACCCCGGATACTGGGCAGTGCTGTTTTTCCGCAAAGAGCTGGTCAAAAGCCATCCGGCAAACGAACACTATGTATTCCAGATGGGCGAGATTTACGCTTTGCAGAATACTCCGGAGCAACGGCGTATTTATGACTATTATTATCACTATCACTGCTCATGTTTTCTGGTATTGCAAGTGGTGTTAAGAGCTTTAGGCAAGAGAGGATTTGCGTCGTATGTTGACCGTAAACGGGCGTAAAAATTATACATCTTGCGGCGATGAAGCTGCGGAAAATCTGTTGGATAAGGTATTATCAGAAATGCACGATACATTATCCGGCACCGGTCTTTCCCTCTATTTGGGCGGCAGTTACGGCCGGGGCGAAGGCGGCGTCAGGCTTGATAAAGAAAACGGCATACTCTACAACGATCTGGACTTTTTTGTCTTTGCCCGGCAAAAGCCCGCCAACGGTGAAAAGCTGCTGCAAGCGACAGCTGAAAAGTTTGAGAGCGAGCTGAAAGTGGATGTGGATTTCAGCAATATTATGAGCGTAAAAGATATAAAAAAGAATGCTCAACGCCTTATGATGCAGGAGCTTAAACGGGGCTATCGTCTGGTGTGCGGCGAAGATCTTTTAGCGAAGTATCTGCCGGAGATCCCGGCGGAAAAACTGCCATTTTCCGAAGCGTGCCGCTTGCTGCTTAACCGGGGCATGGGGTTGTTGCTGGCAGGGGAAAAGCTCGCCAATAAGTCAACTGATACGGATTTTATTCTGCGGAATATATACAAAGCGATATTGGGCAGCGGTGACGCCTGGCTTATAACTCAAGGCAAATATTGCTGGAAAATTCGGGAACGGCAGGCACTTTTTATGCAGTTGGATCTGCCGGAAGCGTGGAAAAAACTTTATGCCGGGGCTGTGGAGTTCAAAAGTTCCCCCCACCGCAACCGGCAGGGTGATATGGAAAAACTCTGGGCAGATGTACGGGATTTTTACCGGACAACTTTGCAGAAACAAGTGGGAGTTGAGCCAACAGAGATTTGGCAGAAGTGCCGGAGTTATAAATTAGCAGCGTGGAAAAATTTTGTAAAGTATTGCTTGAAAACCCGGTCGCTCCCGCTATCTGGCTGGAAAATTTACACTGCTCCCCCGGTGGCGGTTTTGTTGAGTGATTTATATAAAGTTCTGGAATCAATGCCGCACAGCATTGACCGCAACAGTAAACTTTATCGGCATTGGCTGATTTTTAATTGAAAGGTTGTTTAATGGATAATTTGGCAAATGAGTTCAGCAGCAAAGAAGAAGCCAAGCAGCTGCAAAAAATGCAGATGTATCAGAAATTGGTGATTTTTACTTTGCTCAAGTTCAAGTGGAGCATTATAGCGGTTTTTGTTGCCACGATCGTATTGGGGGTGATTGCCCGCTATGTGCAGTTTCATAATTCGCCCAGCAAGCACGAAGGGTCGATCACGCTGTTTTACACGCCCCGTGCCAGCGAAGAAGTCAAAACTTTGAGTATCAATCATGTGTTGGGGATCTTCTCCCGCCAGCAGGTTTTTCAGCAGCTTATCGAAGAGATGCAGCTTTCGGAAAAACAGCGTTCTGTGCTTAAACAGTGTATCGAAGTAAAACTTTTGAAAGATCAGCACGATATGTTTGTCATCACCGGTCAGGGCGAAAGCGATGAATATGTCAAACAGCTCGTCAATACCTTTGTTGCTATCGGCATAAGATGTTACGAAGAGTACCGGGCCTCCGAACTGCGTAATTACCTGAACGCCCGTGAACAGCGATTGCATGAATTACAGGCATTTCAGAAAGGCAAGATCGAAGAACTCCACGGCTTGCACCGCAAATACGGCATAATCCACCCCAAAGAGGAGATGGATACCGTCAAGAAAATTCAGGGCGAACAGAGTGCGGCAACTGCTGAACTCAATGTAAAACTTGCCGATGCCCGTCAGCGTTTTGCCATGATGCAGAAAAAATATAACTCTGTGCCGGAAAATGTCGTGATCCATCGGGCGGCACTGCTGGATTTTGTCCGCGAACTGCGCAAGGCATCAAGGGAATACGAAAAGGCAAAATTGATTTTTTCCGAACGCAACCCCCGTTATGTGGAAGCCAAGAGCAACTATCTGACGATTTTCAACGAGTTTGAAAACTTCAAAAAACGCAATAATATAATCAAATTCGATCAGAATATGCTGCTGGGGCTGGATGGGCTCGTGGATGCCTATCACGCCAGCGAAGTAACGCTGCATCAGCTGGAAATGAGCATGAAGTCATTGCAGGCCGAAATCAAATTGATCAGCGAAAAAGAGAAGAAGCTCCAGCACATGATCCCGGAACATGAACGGATCGAACTTTTGCAGGCTACTGCCAATAAAAATATATCGCTGCTGGTGGAAGAGTTGTCCCGGGTACGCAGTGCCATTGCCAATGTGCCCAACGATATAATCATCAACGAACGGGTGATCTCCACCAAATCCTTCCCGGTATTTCCGGTAAAGATACTGGCGGTGATTTTTATTGCCGGGGTGTTCGTCAGCGGCTTGTATGCTACAATAATGGTAGCTTACGATATAATTTACGGCAA
Source organism: Victivallaceae bacterium (assembly GCA_045533055.1). Classification (GTDB taxonomy): domain Bacteria; phylum Verrucomicrobiota; class Lentisphaeria; order Victivallales; family Victivallaceae; genus SIG78. The sequence continues at coordinate 26,156 of JAZSHD010000145.1, forward strand.
ATTCAGCGGCATCGAAGAAGCCTCGTTCCACAAAGACTTTTTCAACACCGTGGGCGTTATTCCTCACGAAAAAGCACCGTTTTCGCCGGAACAGCGCCAAATCCTCAACAACGAAATGTTCTACCGTTTTATCCTGAAACTTCAGAATACCAGAACGCTTTTCTCCTGTTCGCTGGATGGCTCGTTCTTAAGTTCGGTACTCTTTGACGAACAATTTTCCAAAGCCAAACGCAACACTATTTTAGTGCGGCTGATTCTGGAACGCGATGTGGAAAATATCTGCAAAAACATGCAGAAAATCGGCAATTTCTACTATTCCGACAACGGCAATACCGGAGTCAATTTTACCGATAAAAATGTGGAGCACCACATCGAATACCTCCACGGATTTTCTTCCGGCGACGGCAAGGGCTATGGTTACGGCTACGGTTTTGCCTTCTTCCCGGTGCGGAGTTTGTCGGTGCTGGAGCCGGACGAAATAAGTATGCTTTACAATATGGTAAATGAGCTGAAAAAGCACTATCAGCTTATTCGTATATCCCGGGAAAAACCCTTTGACGCATCTTGTATTCTGGTGCGGCAGCTCCACGATATTTGCGATGCTACCTTGCTTTATATCGGCAAAAAGCAAACGCCCCGCAGTGTGTTGCGGCGGGTGCTGAAACTGCACGACGAAGAACACAAAGTCTACGCAGTTTTGACCGGGGTGACTGATGTGGCTAAAATTATTTCAGGAGATTATATTTGATGAAAAAGATTTTACATTTGCTGTTTTTAGGTTTCACGCTGGCAGTTTTTTCCGGGTGCTACGACCGTTATACCGGCAACTTTGAGCAATTCCCGGAAATAACCAATCTGCCCAGCGGGGTGGTCGATCAAGCCGGTTTGACCGACGAAGACAAACGCCGCCAGCTGGAATTTCTGAAAAAACTCGATGAGCAGAAAGAGCCGGTCTACCGGATCAATGCCGGCGATAAGATCAGTATCAGAGTTTACAACCACCCCGATCTTATCATGGAATCGCTGGTAACGCCCGACGGTGCCATCGGGGTCATGTTCGCCGGTCAGGTGCAGGTCGCCGGTCTGACGCTGGAAGAAGCCAGCGAAAAAATCAAAAAAATCTATGCTCAATATATCAAAAATCCCGAACTGGGAGTTTTTGCCATTGATGTAAGAAGTCAGACCGCCACCATTGCCGGAGCTATCAACAATCCGGGTATGTTCGTTATATCCAACGGTATGCGGCTGGCTGATCTGTTTGCCAAAGCCGGAGGTTCGGCAGTGCGGGACTTTGACGATCAGATGCTGGATGCCGCCGACTTCCAGAACAGCATAATCGTCCGGAACGGCAAGATTTTGCCGGTAAACTTTTCGCTTGCCATTGAAAAAGGCGACCGCTGGCACAATGTCAAGCTCAAAAAGGGCGATTACATCTATATAGCCGTGCGTTCCGAAGCCATGGTCAGTATTATCGGCAGCATCAACCGGCCCCATAAGCGGTTGTGGGATCACAATCTGGGTATTCTGGAACTGGTATCTTCCGGTTTGGGGTTGAAAGAACAGTATTGGCAGTATGGCGTGATCATCCGCGGCGGCATGGAAAATCCCCGCTTTTACCGCTTTGATATCGACGGCATCATGCAGGGCCGCTGTGCCAATGTGCGGCTGCAGCCGGGAGATGTGGTCTACATACCCCACGACAATATCTCCGAATACAACGTCTTTGTCCGCAAGATATTGCCCACGGCTCAATTCTTGAGTACATTTACTTTCCCGGCATTGAATTTCATAAATTGAGGCTGTAATGAAATACCTGATTTTTCTCATCGCTTTTATGGGCGTACTGCCGCTGGGGTATATGCTTACATTGAATCGTAAGTATATGCGTTATGCGATTTTTGCAGTAATTTTGCCGGTAATGGCGTTCAATCAGGTATCCATCAACTTTTTTTCCCACGAAACTTACCGGGGGACTTCCCGGGGTATGGAAGTATCGCTGGTCTATCTTTTAGCGTTGGCGATGCTGGCGGGCATGTTGTTCCTTTACCGGAAAAAGCCGTTGTTTCCGGATAAGGGCAGCAAGATATATTTAGTATATTTTCTTTTGTGCATACCCTCACTTATCAATGCGGATAATGTGCTCTTTTCCTGGTTTGAACTGTGGAAAATGATCATGATGTATATAGTATTTCTTTGTGCATACTATTACCTTTATTACACACGCAATTTCAATACCATAATGATCGCTTTCGGCGTGGTGGCATCGGTAACTTTTCTTTCGGTGGTCTTTCAGCATATCAAAGGCATACATCAAGCCAACGGGCTTTTCCCCCACCAGAACAGTATGGGGATGTATATGAATTTGATCGCACCGGTCTTTTTTGCCTATTATTTCAACCGCAATAAAGGGTGGAAAAGGTTTCTTTTTGCCGGATTTTTCCTGCTGGCGTCGGCGGCTTGCATGCGTACATATTCCCGGGGGGCGATGGTCTGCCTGCCGTTCGGGTGTGCGATCACGGCACTGCTTTCCTTGCGTTACCAGTTCCACATGCGGAAGATCCAGATCCTTTTGCCCATACTTCTCGTTTGCTTTTTCGGAGCCTTGCTGCTGCTGCCCAACATTATCAAGCGGTTTGAAAATGCCCCCAAAGAGTCGCTTATGACCCGGCAGTATCTCGCCGCTTCGGCTTGGAACATGATGGTCGATGAGCCATTAGTGGGGGTGGGGTTGAACAACTGGGGTATCAAGATCAATCCGCCTTACCCCTATTGCGAATACCGTTACAACAACAAACGCATTGCCAAAGATTTCAAAGAGGGCATTGTGGAAACCAGTTATCTGCTGGTGGGTGCCGAGTGCGGATTTTTTGCACTGGCGGCATTTCTGGCGTGGCTGGGGTACTATCATGTAACTGCGTGCAAACTGGTCAAACGGCTGCGGCGGAGCGAACTCTTTTACATTCCAGCCGGTATCGTGGGCGGACTTACGGCAATATATTTGCAATCCACGCTGGAGTGGGTCATGAAACAGCAGGTGAACTTTATTCAAATGATGATTCTTTTTGCCATGTTGAGCATATTGTATAAATACTGCAAAGAGTTCACCGGCGGCAAAGTGGAGGTATCGGCATGAAAAGATGGTTTTTCTTATTGCTGATGCCGTATCTGGCAACAGCTGCAGAGTATGAATTTTTAACGCCGCAAGTGGTGGTGCTGAAAGATCCCAAGCCTTATAAATATAC
>JAZSHD010000258.1:0-35222 GCA_045533055.1 Victivallaceae bacterium
GACCCACATTCAAGAGCAGATTGCCGCCCCGTGCCACATGGCCCACCAGCATGGTGATAAGCTGGTGCGGGGTCTTCCATGTAGTTTCATCCCGGGCGTAACCCCACAGACCCGAAAAGGTCTGGCAGCCTTCCCACGGCACCAGATCGCCGTTACCGTTGGCATCGCGCATACCATCCCGGGGTACATACTGTTCGGGACTTTTGAAGTCGCCGGAACCGGGCAGACCCAGACGGTCGTCAATAAGGATGTTGGGGGCAAGTTTCCGTACCAGAGCAAGAAGTTCTTCGGCTTCCCAGTCTTCGGCTTTTTTGCCGGTGGCACGGTTGTAGGTAAAGTCGAACCACATTATATCGATCTGACCGTAGTTGGTCAAAAGCTCCGTAACCTGATTACGCATATATTCACAATATTTGTGCTGATCGCGGGACTTGTTGAGCTTGTCCCATTCCGCCCAGGGTACAGTATCACGCAGCGGGTGATTATCGTCAATGGTAAACTGGGGGTGATTCCAGTCCAGAAGCGAGTAATAAAGCCCGGTGCGGATACCTTCAGCCCGGAAGGCATCAAGGATCTCACGCACATAATCACGCTTGGCTTTGTATTCGGTGTAGCGGCTATCCCACATGCAAAAGCCGTCGTGGTGTTTGGCGGTCAAGACCATGTATTTCATGCCTGCATCTTTTGCCCACTTTGCCCATTTTTCAGGCTCAAAGCGGTCGGGATCAAAGTTATCAACATAACGGGCTTTGTATTCTTCGGTGGGGATCTTTTCAATAGTCTGCATCCATTCGCCACGGGCCGGAACGCTGTAAACGCCCCAATGGATAAACATGCCGAAGCGTGCCGCCTGCCACCAGCTGCGGTCACCGTGTGGGTATTCTTTAGTCATAATAAACTCCTGTTTTTATAAAGTAGCCTGTCCACTTTTTGTTTATACTGCATATAATTATACCTTATACTTAAGCTTTTTTCAAGAGTGGGGCGGGAGAAAAATTCAAAAATATTGGCATGGCTACTTTGACCTGTTCACTTTTTGTGCTATATTGTACTGTTGTATTGAGAATTATTGGGAATTATTGGGAATTATTGGGAAGTGTTGGGAAGTGTTGGGAAGTGTGAGGTCTTCTCAAAATTTCCCAAACCCTCCCAAATCTTCTCAAAATTCCCAATTACACCGTGGGGCATAATATTTTATTGCAGAGTAATATAAAGGGGTAAAGCTATGAACAAAGTCGATGAATTAACCAACAAATTGCGTGAACTTTTAGCATCGGGGGCGTTTCCTGTGGGAGCAAGATTTCCTTCGGAATACGAGTTGCAGGAGCGTTACGAAGTATCCCGTGCTACCGCCAATAAAGCTGTGGCTCTGCTTTCGGCAGAAGGCTTGCTGGAACGGGGCAAGCGGGGCAGCGGTACTTTTGTTAAAAATGCGTTCCGTTTCCCCAAAGGATGGATCGCTGCTATCGAAGACTTCAAACACCCCTACAATATGGGTATGATCGCCGGAGCGGCACAGGAGGCATTTGCTCAAGGGTATATGCTGTCGGTCTTCCGCCCGGAGCAGGGCGGTTTGAGCAGTCTGATAAAAAATTTGCGTGCATCCGACTGTCTGGGGGTGCTGGGGGTAGCCTATCAGCTGGAAGCGTTGCCCGCTGATTTGGCAAAACCGGTGATCTATCTGGACAGCGGCGTGGAAGATTTGCCCGGCAGATCGAGTCACTCTGTGATGTGCGATAACTATGGAGCGGCACAGGAAATGATGTCAAAAGTGCTGACTTCCGGCAAAAAAGAGGTGGTTATATTAGGCATCGAAAGCAGCCTCAACCGCAAATACCGTATGCAGGGTTTTGCCGACGCCATGCAAAAGTATAATATCAAAAATGTGGAACAACGCAAATTTGTCATGCACAACGGTACCAAACACGAAGTGAAACTTGCTTTGCAGAAGATATTAAAGCAATACCCGGCAGTAGACTTTATAGTTACCGACAGCGACGACATTGTTTACAACATTATGCAAGTGTGGGCAAACGAAAATTTCTCATGGCGCAACCGTATTGGTATCAGCGGTTTCGGGAATGTTCACGGCATAGCCGATTCGCACAAGATCCCCAGCGTGAACCAGCACCCGTGGCACATCGGCGTAGAGGCAGTGAAAGCTCTGCTGGAGATCGTAAAAAATGGCGAGCCGGCCTCATCCATAAAAATCGAAGTCCCTGCCGAAGTGGTAAATGCTGAATATATCTGAAATAATGTATAAAAATCGTATTTGAAGCTGCGTGGTAAAAACTCAACTTCAAATACTTTCACACATAATTTCTATTCCGACTTTTTTGCCCACTCTGCCAAGTCGGCTAAATGGGTTGGTATCTCCAAATGCTGCGGACAAACATTGGTACATTTTTTGCAGTTTATACATTCATCGGCAGGGTGTTGTGCTGAATGGAACTTGTATGAGTTCCGTATCTGCGGCAAATCACCAAACATCTTTGCATTATTCAAGATCGTAATAAAGCTGGGGATCGGCAACTCTTTGGGGCATACCGGCAGACAATATCCGCAGCCGGTGCAGCCCACCCGGGGAATTTTTGTCAGCAGCGATACAAGCTCTTGCAGTGTTTGCCGTTCGGCAGAGTTCAACGGTTGAAAATCTTTCATCAACGCCACATTATCGATCATTTGCTCCATGTTGGATATACCGCTTAAAACGGTATCCACCCCCTCAAGTCCGGCAGCAAAACGCACTGCCCATGAGGCAATACTTTTATCCGGTGCAGCAACTTTCAGGAGTTTGACCGCTGCGGGCGGCAAGTTGGCAAGAAGTCCACCCTTTACCGGCTCCATAATGAGGATTTTTTTGCCGTGTTTCCGGGCAATATGGTAACATTCGCCGGAGCGTACAGTGGGGTTATTCCAGTCAGCATAGTTGATTTGCAGCTGCACAAACTCCATTTCCGGGTACTCGGTAAGGACTTTATCCAGCAGTTCCGGCTTGCCGTGAAAAGAGAACCCTGCTTCCCGGACAAAACCCCGGGATTTTTTCTCAAGAATAAAATCAAAGTAACGTTTTTCCACTGCTGTCGGATAATTTTTTTCTTCCACCGAGTGGAGCAAATAGCGGTCAAAATAATCTAACCCGGTAACCTGCAGCTGCTTTTGGAAAAACTCTTCGGCACTGCTGCTTTCTGGAATACGCCACGAGGTCAGCTTGTCGGCGATTTCAAAAGAGTCCCGGTCATGGCGTTTGACAATGCACTCCCGGATGGCGGATTCGGATTGAGTGTCGTGATAAAGTTCGGCGGTATCAAATTTCCGGAAGCCCTGTTCCAGAAAATAGTCCACCAGCTGATTGGTTTTATGGTAATCGATTTTTTTATCAAGAGTTACGGGCAAACGCATCATGCCCAAAGCAAGTTCTTTTTTCATAAAGTAATTTTCCTGCCATAATTTTTTATATTTGTAAAATAATATATCACCAGCAGCAATCATTGCAATTAAATAAAAAAAATTACCGGATATTTACTGTAAATAAAATACTGTGCAATACACAATCCGGCAATATTTTTGGGTTATCTCCCCGATAAAGGTTGATCTGGGTGCCTTGGCGAAGGCAGGAAAATTTTTATTGGCATTTATCTCTTTGCGTTGCAAACAGATAAATGCCATTTTAAAAGCATTGTTGAAACGGCAGAGTTTTATTTGCCATACCCCAACGCCAGCAGTTGACAGGCATCCAACCCATTGACTTGGGAGCCTTGTTCAGAACATTCATTTAGGACAAGGTAAACTTTTTCTTTTTTGTGACGCGGAGTTATTTCAATAACATTGCCAACCATATTGAGTATATCCTCAACTTGAAGCAGATGTTTTTCCGGTGCATCAAGCTTGGCAGCTATCTTATCGCGGAGTTTTGCATAATGGGCAATTTTCCGAGCCAGAGCCGGAATTCTTTTTTTGCGGCGTTCAATATAAGCCCGTTTGCCGTTGGCTTGAATATAACCGTATGCACCGGCAGGAATAGGGCCATTCAAGCACAGCTCTATTTCTTTGGTAAGGCGATTTATTGCAGCACAGCAATATGCCCAGTTGCGGTAAGAATTGGAGTGATTGGGGTGAATCAACATTTTGCGTCTTCCTTTCTGCAAATCTGCAAAAGACGCATCAGAAGGCTTTGACATAATCAAATGTCCGGATTTTTTTTGACTGCTCATTTCTGGCAAGTCCGCATCGCTGCAAAGAAAACTCTTCTTTATAGCGTGCCACCGTGGGTTCCGACCCCGGTTGGCGGGCATAACTTTATGCCGCTCCTGATGCAGGAACTAAATATATTACGATTTTTTTTAAAGTCAAATGAATTTTCAAAAAAATCTCACAAAGGTCAAAATTTGTAATTCTGAATATTTCAGTTTATCAACCAATGCTGTAATAATATACGCAAAATCAATTCATTTTTTTTCACGCAGTTCTATGGGGTAACAGAACTGCTTTCAAGCCGGGGGGGAGGGAATGACCTTTGCTGTTCGGTCATTTCCCCCTGACTCAACTTGTTTTGTCACAGCAGATCAGTTAAGTTTGCTGTAATCGCTGACCAGATAGCGGTAAGGAACTTCATCTTCCTCAATCTCGGGAAAACGCACCTGTTCGCCGTAAAAGATATTGTCATTGTGGTCATCGTTTACAGCAGAAACTTCGCCAATCATAACATCGCTGCCGGCTTCTGCGTAAAACTTATGGAATACATCGGGTTTCAAAGTTATGCTTTCTCCCGGCTCCAGATAAAGTTTGTCCCCCGCCGGAATTGTCAGCAGTTCCCCATCCCGGGAAACCGTTACCGGGGTATTTGCCAACTCTGCGGCATTGCCTTTGCTGTTAAAAAGTTCAAAGACCAGTCTGCCGCCGCCGCGGTTGATAATATCTTCCCGCTTGAATGCGTGGCAGTGGGTCAGCGTAAGCTGGTTTGAGCGGGAGATCATGATTTTTTCGGCGTAGGTTTTGGGGTACAAACTGCTGCCGTTCACACCGTTGCGGATAGTGAAAAGCAGCAAGCCTTCGGCGGCAAAATTACCTTTGCCGAAATCGGTGATATCCCACCCGAGATTGCAGTCAAAAATTTCCCGGAAGCACTCCATTTTACGGTTTTTCCGAACTTCTTCCGGGGTCCAAAATGCGAATTTTGGCAGTTTGAAAGAAAACGAAGCAAAGAACTTTTCGGCATCGCGGATGGCTTGATTTATTTCAGAGCGTTTCATAAACAGTATTTTGCCTTATTTTATATTGCTGAAAAGTTCGATCATTTCCACGGTTTTATCAAAGATCTTTTCGCATGCAGGTATATAAAATCTGCCGGGAACCGATGGCGTAAGCGTGGCTTTCGCTTCTTCGATACCGCTCAAAAAGGCTTTGTGTATATCAGTACAGATATTGATTTTGGCGATCCCCAGTTTGATTGCTGCATGTAATTGATCTATGGGCGTACCGGAGCCGCCGTGCAGAACCAGCGGCACGCTGGAGAGTTCGGCGATCTTTTGCAAAAGGTCAAGCCGCAATTTGGGTTCGCCCCGGTAGTCACCGTGAACTGTGCCAATGGAAACTGCCAGACAATCCACTTGGGTCTTGCAGACAAACTCCACCACTTCTTCAGGCACCGTGAGAGCTGATTCCGCATCGCCGCCGTCGCCGCCGGTCACATGACCCAATTCAGCTTCCAGCGAGCAGTTGGCACTGTGGGCGATTTTAGCAGCTTCGGCAGAAAGCCGCACATTTTCATCAAACAGCTCCGCCGAGGCATCCAGCATCACTGAAGTAAAATTGCTTCTTACGCACTCTTCCACATGCTCAAGAGTTGACCCGTGATCCAGATGCAGTGCAGCATCGATATTATATTTATTTACATAAAATCTGACCATATCTGCCAGTGCATCCGGCCCCCCCATAGTGTTGTATTCTGCGGGGGAGGCCTGAAAGATCACCGGCTTGCGGCAATGTGCAGCCGCCTTGGCGATGGCTTGAATATTCAAACTTTCCCAACACTCAAAAGCACCGATAGCGATTTTTTCTGCCCGGGCTTGGAGCATCAGGGTATCCATTCTTTGCAAACTCATAATTTATCTCATTTGTTTTCGGTTAAAAGTTTCAAAAGTTGTGCCGGGTAAGTATCGCCGATCACGCTGCCCTGACCTTGCATGTGGGCACCGTAAGTTATACTGTCGCCGGTACAGATTATGCCGTCAGTCGGGTATCGGTTGGCTTTGATAAGTTTGTAAAGCTCTTGAGCCAAAAGTTTATACCCGGCTTGGTTGGGGTGTATACCGTCGTTGCCGCTGCTGTTGGCAGGCACCCGCATCAGGGAGCTTTTTGCCTGCAGATCGCCGGTGTAAAACTTGTGGTGATCCAGCACCGGGAACCCGAACTCTTTACCGAATTTCTTTATATATTCATTCATTGTTTTGATCCGGTTGTTGAGTTGGGCCTTTTCTGCGGGCGTGGCTTTTATGTGTTTATTTGCCACATCTTCCACACAAGGCGGCAAGGTCAGCAATATAACTTTGCACTGCTGTTTTTGGAGTGATTGGCAAATTTTTCGGTAGTGTCCGGCAAACTGTTCCGGAGTCTGCCACTTTTTCTTGTAAACCACATCGTTGGTGCCGATCATAAGGATCAGCAGTTTGGGATTGTAATCAAACATCACCGGCAGCTGCCCCAGCAGTTCTTTACTGCTGAACCCGGAGCGGCCGAAGTTCATTACCGCATAATTGTTGAGTTTTTGTTCTGCAAGGCGTTTGCCGACTTCAAAGGTTACACTTTGAGGAACAGTATTTAATGTATCAACAATGGTTGTGCGTTCATACTTGAACGACCGGAGTACCTTGCTGCGGATGACCGCCACCCGGATCGGAGCGGGTTGGGCAGTTGCCGGAACCAGTTTGCTCCAGGGTATGGCGGCAAAAATCCGATAGCCTTTACCGGGAGTTATCCGGCTGGCAGTCTTAATGCCTTTTGCACTGACCGGCTGATATTTTTCTGCCAGATAGACCTGATTTGCCGCATCGACCCACAACTGCAGATAACCATGCTTTTTGCCCCGGTTGATCCGTATTTCCACGCCATCATTATAGTTGGCAAAGCCCCGGCCTTCACCGGCATAGAGCTTGCCGGTTTGAGCGATTTCTGTAATGATGTAAAGATTTTCTGCATCGTAAACGCTCCAATACTTTACACTGTTGTCTTTGCTGGCAACTGTTGCCCACTTGGCTGTATCGACCGTATCCACATGGGGCACGACAGCGGTTTGCGGAAGGTTTTGAGCAAATAACGCATAAGTTCCGCAGAGCAGGGTAAGCAATAAATACTTTTTCATCGAACACCTGTTTTTTGCATAAAAAAGCAACATTGACAAATTAATGTTGCTTGTATTTACTTTTTATTCAATGGTAAGTTTTACATTCCGCAGCTGCACTTGGGATTTGCGGTCACTGGAAACCACCAGAAAACGCATTTTTGCGTACTTGCTGCCAGCCCACCACTGGTCGTTTTTGGGTATGCCGGCAGCAGCTTGCATGCCGGTAACAGTGGCAGTAACAGTTTCCCATTCAGTGGAGGGGTTTTTCTCTTTGCAAGCTGAATACATGCCGGGGCCTTCGCTGTGGAAGTGGATAGGTGTGTTGGCAGGATAATCTTTGGTCAAAGGCTGTTTGAGCTTTACTTCCATAGAGCCATCTGCAGCCTGTTCGCCGCAGGAAAGATTACAGATGACACTCATATCCAAACCGCTGCAGTTTTTTCTGTCATTAAAAGATACGCACCAGAGCCGGGCCCCTTTTCTCCACCGTTTGGGTTCGTTGATGCGGATGGATTTGCTTCCGGCCTTGGCATCGGCGGTCAGAACAGTTTCGCTGCGGCTTTCGCACCGGGCGTTGTGGGGCATGATCCGCACCATATCTGCATCCAGCGGCCAGAATCCGGCATAGACCATTACTTTTTGAGTGGCGGCACTTTTGCGGACTTCAAAGCTCAAAGTATATTTTTTTGCCGGATCGACCTTAAAGCTCTTGGCGGTGCTGATATCTCTTGCTCCGATAATATCCCAAACTCCGGCTTCGGAAACCCGGACTCCGGAACCTTTTGCCCAGTCTTTAATGGTTTTGATTTCAATGACTTCGGCATAAATAGCCGCTGTACTCATGGCGATAGCGGCAATACACATAAATTTTTTCATTTTTATATCCCTTTCGTTTTATTCAGATACGTATTTAATTTATTGAAATCAACAGAAACTATACCTATTTTTTTATCAGCAGCCCCATAGCCCATATAAAGTTTTCCGTTGTGATGTACAATTCCTGAACAGCTGAATAAACAGGGGATCGTAAATTCCCCTTCCAATTCCCATGGATGATCGGCAAAAAGCAACCGTTCGGCTGGACGGGATTTTATCTCCATAGACAAGGTGCCATTTTCCTGCAGGATCATGAAACTTTGCGTATAACCGACAATATCATCTTGTTTGCCGTGATACGGTAACAGCCATTTACCTTGTTCAAGTTCGATCGGCGGGAAACTTACTCCGATACGATTACCTTCCCACGGAAATTCAGCTTGAGCAAAAACAATGCGTTCAACTTTACTGTTATCTGCAAAATCTTCCAGATTATCTGCACAAGCAAAAAATATGGAGGGGGCTTCAAGAGTTTTTCCGATCTCATAATTTTGTGGAAATTTCGGACGATGGATACAAACTATTTTCTTTTTTCCTTTTATATCTATACGGCGCGGAAAAAGCATTGCATCCCGGTCGTCGCTTGTATCAGGGGGATGCAAAGGCGCTACAAGTGCAAAAGCTTTTTCGTAATTTCTATTTTTAAGTTCATCCAAATCGACTTTATAAAGCAAGGTTACCGTATAATTTTCTTTTACGGCTCTACCCAGAGAAGAGTTTTGCACCCAATCAGGCATACATTGAATCGGATCATCATGTTCCCAATAAGGCCCCGGGGGGAATGTTCGGCACGCAACAGTCAGGTACAGTGCATCTTCAAAGTAGAAAAGCCGCGGGTCTTCAATACAGCCATTGGCATAATTGAAAACTTTTTTGCCATAAATATCGGTTGTGTACAGTTCTTCCGGAGAATATTTCAAATCCGGAGCCATAGCTGGACGGGAAAAATCAAACTCCCAGTTCTTTCCACAATCATAGCTTACGCCAAAGCCGAGAAAGATCGGATACGGTAATGGCTTTCCTGCAATTTGAGCAGAAGGATAAGGCCCGGTTGCACGGAAAAGCATATAAAATGTATCCGGAGCGTTTTTATCCGCTATCATTGCCGGATTAAGCACCATTTTTCCAGCCCACGGGTTACCGGGTTGCGGTACACAGATCTGATTTTTTTCAAAAATCGGTTTTTTCATATATAATTCTCAACGGACGGGAGGAACCCATTCCTTAAATGTTTTTTCACAAGGTTTTTATAGTTAATTTCCGTTAAAATGCAAAACGATCGTTCCGTAATTATTCTTTTCGGCAAAGCTCTTTTCCATAGGCGACCAGACCGAATACTCTACCGGAGTGCTCAAACGGACACGGCAGATATTGGCTTTTACGATCACCGGGGTCCGCTGCATATCAAACCTTAAATACTCTATGGGTATGGCAACAAAAATGTTGGTGCCGACTCCGGGCTGATAAGCCGCAGCAGTTACCACGCCGTCAAGCTCGCTTTGCTGACCGTTGATATACACTGCGTTTTCGCCTTTGGTATCGGCAAGCACCTGAAAGAGTTTGCCGTCGGGCCGCACCAGCAGAATTTCTATACGCTCGTTGCGATGTACTTCGGCAAATTTGGCGATACCGGGGCGGCTGTCGCAGAGCTTGGCTCCCAGATATATATACTCAAAATCGTGTGCCATGAATATATCGCTGCGGCTGCGTAAAATGGTTTTGGGGTCGTTGCCCAATGGCTGCAGCGGCTCCAATTTGCTCCATTTCAGCCATTCAGCAGGAGCGGGCTTTTTCAGCGAAGCGGGCTTGGTTTTCAAAACCGTGCTGACCAGAGCTTGGGGCTTGACTCTTTTTCCGGCAGTGGTGGGCATCACCGGTTTGAGGAAGTCACCAGCCTTTTTATCGTTGAATTTGAGTATTTCCAAAGTTATCCGGCGGTTGGGGAAGATCCGGGCAGTACCCACTGATACATAAGCTGTGCCGTTCCAACCTTTAGGGGCAAACTGTTCCAGATCCAGCGAAAAAACTTTTACCGGATCAGTGTTGATAAAGTCGCCAAGCTCCAGATTGAGGTCGGCTTTGCTGTTGGCTTTGCCCCACGCCGGTTCGATACGGCTGTAACTGGGGTGATACAATCCCACGCTCAACGCCACCCGTTTGGTGTACTTGCCGTTGACCTGATAATCAATGATCAATCCCGCAAAGTTGGTATCCGGCTTGCCGCCGCCTTTCTGGATATGGCTGCGGCGGATGGAGTTGCTGGATTGGAAAGTATTGCTCAAACGCACCTTGATCTGGCGTGCGTTTTGCAGTTCCAATCCGGCATAGGAGCTGTGATAGAGATTTATGCCGTCCCGGCGGGTGGTGCCGGAAGTGATAACAAGTTTTTCCGGATCGGCAGTTGCCACGGCGGGCAGAATATTCTGCTGCATACCGGTAACATCTTCAAATCTGCCGATATATTCGCCTTTGCCGGTAACTGTAACTTCGCCATGTTTGACATTGACTTGGCTGATGCGTTTCTGTTCCGGCTGGAAAAGGTAGAATAGCGGTTTGACAGCAGTGCCTTTGCCGCCGAATATTTTCAGCGTTACAGCTTTGCTGCTGCCGGGATAACGAACTTTATAGATGCCGCTTTTACGCTGCACTGGCAGCCTGACCGGAGTTTTGCCGGTGTAAACATTTATATTGTTCCGTTCTATGGTGATAACTTTATTGCCTTCGCAAACAATATCGTTGACTTGCACTTTGGCTTTTGGGGCAGTATTGGCTGCTTGGGGTTTGGCAACCGCTTTCCAACTGATTGTATGTTTGCCTGCCGGAACTTTGATCACTTTCCCGGCGGTGCGGCAAATATCCACCACTCTGCTTTCAATAGTTTTGCCATCAAGTTTTATGTCGGTAAAATCATGGTTTTTGCTGATGAGCAATATTTCGCCAGCTTGTTTGAAATCCACTTTTCCATTTTGCACAGAACCTTGCCGGTGAGTGGTGTAAAAGCTGTTCTGCACCAGATCGTTCATGCTGTAGATAGCTGCGGGGGATTTGGTAAACAAGTAGGTGGTCATCCGGTCTTTGGCAAGTTTGCCGGAGGTGTTTTTGAATATATTGTCAGCTTTGCCGGAATATACCAACTGGGTACGGGTCATGGCGGCCCCATCGTGCCAGCCATATTTTTTATAATTTTCCCGCAACTCGTTATCGCTTAAAAGAAGCATGTCTTTTTTCTGATCATAAATATAATCTGTTTTCCAGATATTGATATTATCGCCGGCGGCAAAACCCAGTGTTCTCAAGTCAACTGTTACAGGTATATTGACCGCTTTTTTGCTGCGGTTGATGAAACTTAACATAATATCCTGCGAATTTTCCCGCTGAACAGCGTGGGATTCGATTTCCAGCTTTTCATCCAGCTTCCAATCCGGATTATATTTTACATTAAAGGGATATGTGTTGCCAGTCTGATACACGGCCCGCATTACCGGGATTTCAGCCCTCACACCCGGTACGGGGATCCAGCCCAACGCCAACACGCGGTTGATGTAGTCTGTAACGCTTGACCAGTACAACGGCACCATCCGCATATCGGGTATGCAGCGGTTGATAAGCCCCAGCCCCCAGGCTACTCCCACATAATTACGCCATAAGTCAGGCCGCATTTCGTGTGGGCTTTCCATATAATTCAAGTCGGCATAGGGTTGTCCGCTGCCGTTGTAGAATATGGCAATATCTTCGGCAGAAGCCCGTTTCTTGAGGTCACGCCAGAAAAGCACACTGTGGTCATCGCGGGTGATTTGATCACGCTGCCAGTCAATGGTGTTGGTCATCTGGGCTTCGTCAAGATAAATGGTGGAACCTTTATAATCATTGACATAGCTCATTAAGCTCTCCACAAAAAACTTGCGTAACCCAGCATTGTTGAACATACTTTGATAGTTGTTTGCCAAGCCCGGGAAGAGCGAGTCTTCATTGCCGGAGCGGTCAAATTTGCGGAACCATTCCGGGTGTTCTTTCAGGATTTCGGTATTGAATGAGGTGGAAATAACAATACCGTAAGAAACCGGTTTCAAGCGGGGGGAGGCTGCTTTATATTTGTTCATAAAATCCACAAATTCTCCGGCAGTAAGCTGACCACCGTTGTAGCCGGTGTACCCGTTCAAACTGCGGTAATCCGCCCAGTCGCCCAGCGGCGTACCTAATGGCATAATAACGCCTTCGCTGGTCATTTGAGCAAGGTATCTGGTGTAATCGGTCATGCTCATGGGGGCAATGCAGTAAATATCTTTGACCCACGCCGGGGTTTGGGGTACACTCTTGAACTCGTTGGCAATATCTTTATCTTGCATAAAAATATTGTCAAAAAAAGTATACATATCGCCATTAAAAGCGTTGAAGCAATCCGTTACGCTGATTTTGCCGCCGTTGGGCAATACATCCAATGTCCCCAGCCCCATGCGGTAGCCTTGAGGCGTATAGTACAATCTGTCGGCGTATTCCCGGTAGTGACCGATGGTGCTGTGCCACCACGGCAGCACTACTGTATCATTTATTTTTACACGGTAGTGGGAAAAATTGCCTTGTTTACCGTCGGGATTGATAAGCACCAAACCTTTGGAACTCTGGCGGTATTCGTTGACCGGCCGCTCCATTTCCACCTGGGGCAGGGGCTTGTAGGGCCCGATGTAACCGGCTCCCAGATGCCAGACATTTTTCTTGAACTCCGGAGCAAACTCCACATCAGTCATAGGCAGAATATAGCGTTTGACCGGAGTGTTATTGGTAAAAGTCAAAGTACGGCGTAAACCGTTATTTTCCTGCCAGTAGGTTTTGGTAATGGCAATACCGGGGAGCTGGCTGTTGCGGCAGACAAAAACAAGTTTACCGTTTTCAAGCCGGGTGGATTTAACCACTCTGTCTTGATCTTCGTAAGCGGTAACATCACCGGCTTTACTTTGCACAATGTAGCGGTTTTGAGTTTTTTTTACAACTGTACGATTCTGCCGGTCAGCGATCCTGCCGACAGCTCCAGTCTTTTTACAGATGCAGAACTCACCGCCTGCAGTCGGCAGCACCACATCTGCAGTCAGCACAAATGGCAAAGCTGCCAACAGCAATAAAAACTTTTTCATACAAAGCACCTTGTTTTAATTGGCACTGTAATCGTGGCTGGTATCGTCCAAACCGCCCCAGACCATTGCCGTGGAGCAGGAATTTTTCTTATCTGTATCAGAAAGATTACGGCTGTAAACATGGCCGCCCAAAGCAAGAATATTTGCCACTCCATTGTGGGCACCTTTACAATCCGTACAGTTGGTTGAACAGGTAAGATTTATCAGCTTGGGGTGCAACTGGTCAAGCACTACTGCATTACCGGGGTTATCACGCCCGACGACCAAACGCCAGAATTCAGCTTTTTTGTAATATGCCGGTACCGTAGTGCCCAAATCAGTAATAAGCTTGGCATCGTGAGCATAGTATATATAGCTGATAAAGTGACCATCAGCTCCACCGCGTTTGGCTCCGAAAAAGGTGGAGTCGGAAGGACATTTGAACATTTGTTCGGCTTCTTTCAGGGTAGGGCGGTCTTTCTGCTCTTTGGTCTGACTGTAATAACCGTTGCAATAGAGCATGTTGAGAGCATTGTAGGCATTGTCAAAGCTGCCGGTACCGTTTTCATTGGTAACCAGACTGTTCCATGATAAATATTTTTTGGGCGAAACTGCCAAATAATCTTTGTTATCAGCCGAATACATAAAAAGTGCTACACCGTGCTGTTTCAGCTTGTTGGTGCAGTTGGCACTTCTTGCCCGTTCCCGGGCGGCGGAAAGTGCCGGTAAAAGCATTGCCGCTAAAATGGCTATAATGGCAATTACAACCAGGAGTTCTATTAAGGTGAAGCAGTACTGCTTCACCTGTCCATGGACAGGTGAATACCCATCTTTGTTGCCATCAGCATGATCACAGCAAAGATGTGATCTTTTTACCAAGAGTTCGATCAAAGTAAATTGTGATTTTTTCATAGCGATCTCCTTTTTTGTTGTATATTTTTAATCTAACGAAATCAACTCATATCCGGTAAACTGCGGCACATTTATAACCAGATAATCACCCTGGTGTTCAACTTTGAGTGCAGTGTGTTCCGGTTCGCTGAAAGCTGCGGTTTTATCGGTTTTTACATAAATTTTTGAAGGCAATACAGTCAAATCATCTTCAATGACTTCGCAGCCGTCGGTGCGTTTTTCCGGTATGTGTGCAGTTATATGCACTACTTCTCTGCCGCTGGGCAATCCGGTCAGGTATACCCGGACAAACTTTGGCAGATTTTCCGTTTTGATCAGCCGGTGGGGGTGCATTATTTCCAATGCTTCGGCAAAGGCTTCCCGCAAACTTGCTGCGGCGTATTCCTTAAAGCCGTTGAAAATATTGAAACTGAAATGTGCAACTTTATCGTTTACGCTCAAAAACGGATGATCGATCACATCCCCCGGCGGGTTGTAGTACTCGGGGTAGATACCGTCAAAAATATGTTCGATCAAAGGTTCTGCCAGCTGATAAACTGTTTTATTATTTGGGCTCTCAAGCAGTTTGCCGGCAGCATAAATGCTCATTTTCATACCGTCTTTATCCACAAAGTAAGTGGGGTCCGGTGCGTTGCCAACCACGGTCAGATCCCATTCATTCAGAAATTCTTCGCTGTTTATTTTCATGCCCGAATCGCCGGACGAGATGATCTTGCCGCCATTGGCAATATATTCGTGCAGACGCTTTTCCACTTCGGGCGAAATCTTTACACTGTCGGGCAATACCAGCACTTTGTATTTGCTCCAATCCGCCGCCAGCGTTACCACATCAAATTGACAATGCAAATCGCACAGGATCCGCAACGCACCCCGCAACTCCCTTGCAAGGTAGATTTCCTGATGGCTTTTCGGGAAGAGTATTGCCATATCGCTTTGCGGCACAGCACCGGTATAAAATTCTTCACGCTCCTGTAAATAAGCAAAGAGCCGTTCGGTTTGCTGCATAACTTTTTCCGGCACTTCGCACTCCGGCGGCATGTGGTCGCCGATGTTGGGCCGCATACCGTTGGCAAGTCCGGTGACCAATTCCTGACGGATGGCTTTTTCGCTGCGAAGTCCGCCGAAATCCCCCCACAGATTGAAACGCCCCGTCATGTTCAAACGGGGGTGATCGCCCAAAGTCCGCATGTAGCGGCTCATCAAAGGCAGATAATCGTAATCGCAGCCAAGTTTGGTGGGTATACACTCAAAATCCAGATAAGTACCGCCCAGAGCCAGCTGGTTTTCGTACCCTATGCCGTTAAAATACAAGAGATAATCCGGGTTGATGGCTTTGACCGCTTCGGCAAAGTCTTTGGCAAGTTCCCGGTTGCGGCGTAAAGCAAATTCGGTGACAGCTTCTTCGTTGGCGGGGTCGATACCTTCGGCTTTCATATTTTTCAGGCAGCACTCGCAGCGGCAGCTTCGTCCCGCAAGGCAGTCCACGAAAAAGCCTGCCACATCATATTCTTCGGCTACTTCACACGCCATGGCGATCAAATGCTGCCGGTAGGGCGTGTTGCCGCAAACAGTACGGCTGAAAGGATTTACCGCATAAACTGGGCGTTTGTCCGTCGGCACTTCCTGCCAATCCGGGTGCAGGCGGGATTCTTCCATAGATATACCGCCGTTAAAATAGGCATTGACCTTGATACCATATTTATTGCAAGCCTTAACCAGCTCGCCAAACAAGTCAAACTCCAACCCGTAATGGCGGATACCGATTTTTGTATCGTAGTAAGCCATGCCCTGATTGCACCGCACCGGGAAACTGATAAAGTCGATTTTATTGGCAGCCAGGCGGGCGGCAAAAGCGTCGGCATTAAAATTTTTACCGATGTTTTTCAGCATCGGACTGGTGTGAAAATCATAGAAAAGTGCGTATTGGGGATAATAAACCATTTTTTACCTCACAGGAAAATTGATGAAATCCATATTCCAGCCGCTGATCTCCAGCTTGCCGGTAAGTTGAATGTTATTTGCTAGTTTCAGCTCAACGGTGCGTTTTTCTCCGGGCAGCAAGTCCAGATAGTTCTCCATAAAATAACAATCATCCACCGGCATATCGGGCAAACGCAATCTTATGCCGGAAGCAACAACTTTACTTGCATTGGCAAGGGTGATTTGAGCCGTATTGCCTGCAGCAGCAATGTTATCAACTTTAACAACAGCTTTTTCCAGCCGGAAAAGCTCCTTGAAGTTTTCCACCCCGTAGTGGCGGGTATCGCAGAACAATTCTCTGCCTTCATGGTCAAACAGTTCCAATCTTATAAAGATGATTTTATCTTCGGTGGTGACCGCAAATTTTATATCATCGACCAAAGTGGTATATTCCGGGTATTCGCCCTGAAAAGATTTTTCGTAACAAACTCTGCCCGAAGCACTGATTGCTTTTATTGAGCCGGAGAATACGCCCCGGTAATCAGTGGTTACAAAGGCTTTGCCCTGATATTCACCACTGGTTATGCACCAGGAATCATCTTCCAAACTTACAATGGCAGGCTTGTTGACTCTTGCCGTGTAGTAGTGGGCAATTTTCGGCACATGATAATAGTCCACAATGCTGTACGAAAATGTGGGCCAGGGTTCATTGTACTGCCAGAATACGCAGCCGGAACTTTCCGGCATATAACGGCGGTAGCGTGCCATGATATAGCTTAACACATCGCCTTGTGCCAGCATGGAACTTTGGCAATATTCCCGGCGGTTTGCCGGATCGAATGCCGCCCACTGGAACTGCAAGCCTTTATATTTATCCAGCTGCAAAAAGTGGAAGCGGCAGATTTGATTATCCGGAAAATCCGCATCCTCCGGAACAAATTTCAACACAGACTCCTCTTCCAGTGCACCGTTGCAGCCGATTTCACTGGCAAAGTTCCGGAAGTGCGTGTTGAAAAAACTGTGCTGGCGGAAATACCACGGCCCGTGGTTGCGTTCGCCGGGGCGGGAGCGGTCGGGACTGGTTACATGATACTCCAAATGCGGAGTAAGTTCGGCGGCCAGTTTGGCGTACTGCATAAGCATTGGGCTTGCCGGGTCTTCGCCGTAATACTGCAATTCGTTGCCGCCGCAGATCATGGAAATACAAACATGGCTGCGGATCTTCTTTAAAACCGCAGCTCCTTCCCGGTAGAGTTCTGCAAGATATTTGCCGTCAGTGGGGTATTCGCTGCAGGCGTGCATAAACTCCTGATGCACCAGCATACCATAGCGGTCACAAAGATCGTAAAAGATATTCTTTTCAATAATGCCGCCGCCCCAAATACGGAAGTAGTTGAAGTTGGCTTCTTTAGCCAATCTGATCAACCGCTCGTAATCTTCAGCTTTGGCTTCGGAGATCAAAAGGTCTGCCGGCACCCAGTTAGTACCCCTGACAAATACCTCTTTACCGTTGATCGTGTAAGTTAAAGCGTAGGCGTCGGGGTGACTCCCCGGATTCCGACGCATTTCAATAGTGCGGAACCCTGCTTGCATAACTTTTTCCACCCCGGCAAAAGTTATTTTTAGTGTATAAAGATCCGGCGAACCGTAGTTGTTGGGGTACCATTGATGGGCCCCGGGGCAATCCAGCTGCAAGGTGTGTTTGGTTGCCCCATGTTTAAGCTCCAGCGTTTTTTCAAAGGTGTAAGATTTTCCTGCAAAGTTCAGAGGTGTAAGCTCCAGCTTGACTCTTTCGGTCATATCCTGTTCGGCGGCAAGTTCAAGTTCCAGAATTGCTTCGTCGTTAGCTCCCCGGAAAAAGGCATCAACAATGTAGCCGGAATTGCTGCCCAGAATCATTACATCATCCATGATCCCCGTTGCCAGAAGCCGCCGCGACCAATCCCAGCCGTAACTCATCTGCGAGCGGTGAAAATAGGCAAATTCAGCAGGCTTATCGTGAAAATGCTGGGGCGAAGCTGGTTTGATCGGCTCAAACACCACGGCAATAATATTCTCTTTATCCCGGAAAATTTCTTTGGTTATATCAAATTCAGCAGCCATAAATGCCGATGTGTGCCAGCCCAGCCGGTTGCCGTTGAGCCATACGGTGCAATCGTAATCGAGCATTTCAAAGCGGATACGCAACCGTTGAGCTGTACGCAAATTTTCCGGCAGGGTAAAGCGTTTGCGGAACGCCCATGATTTACTTTCTGCCCAGCTGGAACGCTCCAGATTCTGTCCGTACATTATGTCGGGTATTTCGCCGTTTTCCATAAGTACCGACCGGTCACATCCGGGGATAGTAGCTTTAAGGTCAGTTTTCATAAGTTTCATGCCGGGCAAGCCAACGAAATTAGCTGAGAGGGCACCGGTCATGTTCATATTTTCAATAATGCTGCTGTTTTGAGCAAGCTGATTATCTTCCCGGGTGCTTATGAAATAACCGGCTTCCCAATCATTACCGTTAAGCAAAAAACGCATAAAATCCTCTGATAGTTGCAATATTCAATGTATAATATTGCTTTAAATATACCATGTTTCTTTTCAGTTGTCAAGATAAATGTTTTATAAAACAGGTGGTTTTACCAGAAAAAACAGCGGAGCTGCACCGAAAATAAAAATTGATTTCTGCCGGATATTTGTTATATTGGAATTTTACTTTGACTGTCTGTAAATTATATTGGACAGTCAACCTGATTATGCATTGTTTTGATGTTCATTTGCAGCATTAATATATTGGGTGACAGGACGCAACTGTTTGAAGATATTGCTTGTTTTTTTGCATTGTTCTGTTCCCAATAAGGGGTGATAACCTTAATTTATTCATCTCGCACACAACCCGTCCCGATGAAGCATAAAAATTATGCTTCGTCGGGACATATCCCAAGGGGAGATTGCTTTCTCCCCTTGGATCCCCTTTGCTCATTGCCCTGCCATATCCAGCGTAGTTCCTCACTACTTTTAATTAACGGCGGGGGCTGACGCCCCCTTAAGCGATTTTTGCGTTATACGCAAAAATCGTCCTCAAACGCCGGAAGGCTTCGCTCAACTCCGGTCGGCTTCGCGGAACATTTCCGCTCGGTTTGCAGGAATTTATCCTGCAAACTGCCCTCCCATGCGTTCGCGGGGCTGACCGCCCTTGTTGCTGTTGGCTCGCCATATTATATCAGCTGTTACGATAGGCAACTCCTTAATTTTCCAGAAAATCATTGCCGGGAAAATGGCTCTGTGCCAACTTGTGCAACAGACCTTGATCGCCCATTATCAGCAAGCCGTCGTTGAGCAATATTTTTGTATCGCCCTGGGGCATGATAAATTTGCCTTCACGCCTTATGAGCATAACTCTTGCCGGGTGGGGGATCTTTATCTCCGCAAGAGTTTTGTCCAGACAAAGCGAATTTGCGTCCACTTCAAACTCATGCATTATACTGTCCAGCGAGCCGGTATCTTCCAGTTCCAGCGGCATTCTGGCTTTGTCCTGCAAGGGGCTGTCCAGCTTGAGCAGCCGGGCAAAGGGCATCAGAGTTCTCCCCTGGATTATCACCGAAGCTATGACCATACAGAACACCAGATTAAAGAGAAAGACCGCATTTTCGCTTTTTTCAGCATTGCCCGCCAAGCCTGCCGCCAGAGGAAAGGTTGCCAGCACAATAGGAGCCGCTCCCCGCAGCCCCACCCACGAAATAAGCAATCGCTCCCGAATGTTGAATTTGCTTTTGATCAAACACAAGAATACCGCCAGCGGCCGGGCAACAAACATCAAAGCCGCCGCCAGCAAAAGTCCCCGCACCCAGACCGCATTGAATAAGCCGTTTCCGGGTATGGCAATGAGGTCGTTGAAAGTCACCAGCATACCCAGCACCGTAAACATTGCCACTTGCATCAGCCATGCCAGACCGTTGTTGAAACGGATTTGACTTTTTTTGTAGTTGTAACGCATATTACCCATGGTAAGCCCTGCACAATATGCCGCCATAAAGCCGTTGCCCCAGATACATTCAGTAACGCCGTAAGCGGCAATAACGATCGCCACACCCAGCACAAAATAAAGCCCTTCATAACTGAGTTTGGCATGGTTGAAAAGCCATTTGCCAGCCCAGCCGATGAGAAATCCGCAGCCAATGCCAACGCCCATACGCACCGGGAACTCAACAGCAAACATCCAAAGCGGTTTATCAGCCGGATTGCTCAAAAAGCTGACCATAAAAATCGTCAGCAAAGCCGCCATGGGGTCGTTGCTGCCGGATTCAAATTCCAGAGCCGAAGCCAAGTCGCCCTGCAAACTTACGCCTTTACTGCGTAAAATAGCAAAAACCGCCGCGGCATCGGTACTGGAAACCACCGCCCCCAGCATAAAACTCCATGCCCACGACCAGCCTAAAAGAAAATGCACCGCTATTGACAACAAAGCCGCAGTACCGAATACCCCCACAGTTGAAAGCAATATACCCGGCAGAGCGATGCGGCGGACGCTGCGTGTGTTAGTTTCCAGCCCGCCGGAGTAAAGAATGAACGCCATTGCCACAGTACCGATGATATTGGCAAATTTCACAGCAGGTCCATACGTCAGGGAAAACTTGATATCCGTAAAAGACCCCAGATATATCCCGGCAGCTAAAAAGAGCAGCAGTATGGGTACATTCATCCGGGAAGATATCCGGCTGGAAAAGACCCCGTAAAGCAGCAAAGCCGCCAGCACCAGAAAATTAACAGCGTATTCAGATATTTCCATTACTCACTCCATAAAAACATTGTCAGGTAAGATACACCCAAAAGAGCTTTTTTCAAATGGAATAAGTGTTATTACACAAAATAAAAACAGAAAAAATCAACATCACAAAAAATTTCAAAAAACAAGCTTCTCATATATTTGCGATGATTGACAACTTTGGATCAGCTCTTGGGAATTTCTTTCCGGAAATCTCCGGGTGTCATGCCGTGATTTTTCCGGAATGAATGTATAAAATATGCCACATTATTGAAACCGCACAGTTCCGAGATCTCGGCTACTGATTTTGAGGTGTTTGCCAATAGAGTTTGAGCTTTGTCGAACCGCAGTTCCAGCAGATATTTTTTGGGTGTATCGGTAAAAAATTTGTTCCACTCCCGGTAGAATGTGCGGCGGCCCAGACCGGCTTGCCGGATCTCTTTTTCTATATCCAGATCGGTATCAAAATGCATTTCTATTTTACGGGCCACCTGGAAGATCTTTTCATTGGGCAGAGTGCAGGCAGAGTGGATTTTTTTATTTATTTGGTTGAGCATGGCTTCCTGTGCCATTTGCATTGCCAGCAGATCCACCCGGTCGGCATTGCCCGGCACCGAAAGGGTGTGCAGAAGCTGATTTAACTCGCCGCGGAGCTTTTCCATGCGTGGCGTCAGTTGAAAAAAACAGTTCTGAAGATTGAACTCTCTTATATTTGCACATGGCACGCTATATTGAAAAAACGTTTCTTCCCGCAAGGTTTGCGGCGAAAGTCTGACTGTATCTTCCGGCGTAACCAGCACCATGTATGGAGAGTGGAGCGGTACGGTATTGCCGTTGAGGATCAAATCTGCCGGATGTTCAGTTTTCCAGACAAAGGAGAGATAACTGTTATCCGGCTGCAGATTTTCGAGTATGTAATCATTGCGCTGATAAATCGCAACACAAGCAACTTGCAGCGGAAAGTTGCAAGTCCGGTTGATATGCGAAAGTCTGAATAAGTCTTTATCTTCAATCATCTGTCACAAAAGTTATATTTTTTGACTGTTTTTTATTATTGACAAACAAAATTTTTCATTGTATAATATACATAAACAATGCTTTTCAGCAAATAGTGTTGTATAAAAAACAGGAAATTTTTTAATATTTTAAAGTGCAAAGGGGTAATATCGATGTCAGAAAAAAACAGAAAATCATCCGCAAATTTATTTACTTTGATCGAACTATTGGTTGTGATCGCGATAATCGCCATTCTGGCAGCTATGCTGTTGCCCGCCTTATCCGCCTCCCGGGCGAGAGCCAAGGCCACCCAATGTTTGAGCAATCTCAAACAATGCGGTCTGGCGGCAACCCAATACGCTGATATGTATAACGAATATATCGGCATGGGGGCAGGAAGATTTGCCCGGCTTTATATTACAGTTGGATTGTTTGATAAAAGCCAGGCGATACCGGTAGTTTGTCCATCGTCGGCACCTTACCAATACGCGGTGGAGGATGACGGCGGTTCTTACTATACATACGGTTGCCGGGGGCTGGTAACGCTGCCCAAATCAATGCGGTCGGGTACATATTTTTCGGTTTCCGACGGGAATTTTCAGACCATTCCTTTGAGCCGACTCTATGACTCCAGCAAGTTTATAATCTTTGGTGATTCGTGGCACAAAAGTTTGAAAAAACAAGCCTCCAATGTTAATTTGATTGAAAATAATAAAAGCACCTATTTTTATATGGCACACAACAATATGGCAAATATGGCGTATGCCGACGGACATGCCGATACATTGATGCCCCGGCAGTTTATGCTGGATGCCAACTATGACTTTTGTGTTTGGCCCGCAAGTTCCAATCAAGGATATGGCGGGTGGATATATTATTTTGACAGTGCCGAAACCATACAAGGTAAATGGGGGGTAAGATGAATAAAATATTTTCTGTTATGCTCGCAGCGGCAGCTTTTGCCGGGACTTTGAGTGCAGGCAATCCCGAAGGCAATCTTTTGAAAAACGGAGCTTTTGACAACGCGGATTTTTCCGGGGAAGTGGCAATCCAGCAGACTCACGGCAGAGTAAAAGTTGTTTTGGAAACGGAAAATCTGACCTGGAACCGCTGTTTGCGTATGCAGATAGTCAGTCTGAAAAACACCGCAAAAGCTCAACTTTTGAACACACTTGTCCTGGTGGGCAAAAATGGCAAAAACATGGGTTTTCCGGTGGAACCGGATGCGACTTATGATTTCAGTTTTGAAATCAAAGGCACCCGCAGCGTTGCACTGTGGGCAACATTGTACGACCGTCCATGCGGAATTGAAAAACAATGGGTCGGCAAAAATATCCGCCCCCGACCAGCCAATGCCAAAGGCGAAAAAGAGAATTGGACCAAAATCAAAGGTTCTTTCAGAACCAATAAAGATACCAAATTTGCCACATTGAATTTTCAATTCTGGGCTGACAGCCGCCAAAGCAAAAAGATGCCCGCTGCCGGTGAATATGTTTTGCTGGATAATATCAAAATAAGCAAACGCAACACCATAACCGCTGTCGGGAGTGTGGGCAATGCATCTGCAGAAATACCCCGTCCGGCAATGTTGGTACCCGGCAGGATGGATTTTCAGCTGCAACAGATCGGCAAAACTGCCGCTGTGCCGGTAAGTGTGGAAAGTTCTGCCGATGCGGAGAATATAAAATTTTCAATTACCCTGCCGCCGGGGGCTGCCGATCTTAAAACTGTATCCGCAAACAGTTCAAAACTCTGGCAGGACGATGTGGTGGAACTATTTTTTGCACCACTGGGCAGCGACCGGGGCTATACGCAGTTTGCCCTTGCCAGCGGCGGCGGCAGATTTTATAAAGCCGGAGAAACAACCGGAGCATTTGACCAATGGCAGGGCAAGTGCGAGATCCTCAAAGATAACCAACGCAAATTCTCTTTTGTTATTCCGTGGCATTTGCTGGGTGTTGGAAACAAAATTGCCGATGGCACGCTCATCGGTTTCAATATCGGCGTACAGTTCAATAAAAAGTCCTACACCTTTTCTTCGATAAAAGTCAATTTCCGGGATGTAAAAAACTTTGGTTCGCTGATTTTCGGCAGCGTTAAAGCGTACCGGAAAAAGGCGGCAGAAAGTTTGAAAGCTGTGCCGGAAGAATTGAGTGCTGAAGTCAAAAGATTCAGCAGCTCAAGCAATAACGATCTTGGTCTGGCGGTGGCAGAATTTGCTGCACTTCAAAAGAAAATCAATTCTGTACGGCTGGGTAAAGCGGTTTTTCTGACTGCCAAATTGGGTTTGAACAACGATTTTTCGTATCCGCTGGAAATCACCCCCGATCAGCTGATAAATTCTGATATAAAACTTTCGGCGGCACGCGGCGAGATAGTCTATCTGCCATTGGCGATCATGAACCGCACCGGCAAAACCGCCGCCTACCGTGTGGTGGTACATAATGACAAAAACAATTTCAACAGTGCTGAAGTTACTGGCTTGACCGGGGATTTCCCAAGTAAAAACATCATTTTCCGCGAAGCATTGCTCATCAAAGACAGCAACGGCAAAAATCCCGGCATGATCTATGACCCGCTGCCGGAAATGAATCAGGCAAGAGTCATCACCGTCCCCGCCAACGGCACGGGCGTAGTTTTTGTGGAATTTGATTGCCACGGAGTCAAGCCCGGAAAATATACCGGTTCGGTACGGATCATTCCGCTGGCAGAACCGGCAGCTTTCAAGCGTTACAACTATCAGGGAGCGATGAAAGATCATCCGCTGGAACTTGAAGTCATAAACGCCGAATTGCCGCCGCCCATGCCGGTGAATATGTTTACCATGGGTATTTCGCAAGATTATGTAAACAAGTCACAGCGTTTGGGCGAACCCAGGCTGATGATCTCAAGTTTTTATTTTCCGTTCAAATTCGATGAAAAAGGCAACCTCGTCAGCAATAAAGCTCCGGCCGCAGAAAAAGCCATTGAACGATGCAAGAAGTTTTTCCAAAACGCTCCCCGCAAGGATAAAGTTCGTTTTATGGTGGGGTACAGCATCTACGATGTATTCAAACGCGCTGTCATGCCCAAAAGTATAAAAGTATTCACTCCCGAGTGGGAAAATTGCTGGAAAAACTATTTCAAAGCCATGTGTAAAGTTATAGACGACTGCGGCATCCAGCCTGCTGATATATGCTATGAAATGGTCGACGAACCCCGTATCAAATACGAAAAAGAGTATCTGGCTATGATCAAACTTGCCAAAGAAGCCGTGCCCGAAGCCCGGCTGATGATGACTTGGGGTCCGCTGAATTTCGGATACACGGCAGAAAAGATCCAGCCGTACGAGTCTTATGTATCGGTTCACTACTATCACTGGCTGCTGCTGCGCAGTCCCAAGCTGGTCGAGCATATCAAACGCATGAACAATACTCCCGGAGTAACGACCGGTCTGTACGAGTGCAGCACCAGCATCAGAGAAGATCTGCACAGCTATTTTTCCTTGCACCCGTGGCGGGTCTGTCTTGACGGTTTTGACGAAGTGGGTTTTTATCAATTTACAGCCAGTCCGTGGGGGCAGGTTGGTGCAGTGGATTGGAAACTTTCTCCCCGGGGCGAGTTGACTTACCGGGTGGACGATCTGTGCATACCGTCGATCCGGATGCTGGCTCTCCAGCAAGGAGTGGACGATATACGCTACTTGAGAAAACTGGAAGAATATCCAAATATCCCGGAAATCGCCGGATTGCTCAAAGAGTATAAGGCAAAAGTCCTGAAACAGGTTCACAATTCAGCATTGCCGGCGGAGTTCCGGCAAAAAGCCCGAAAACTGCTGAAAAAACATTCCGGTAAGTGAATTGGATTTTTACAGCATAAAAAAACAACGACCAAACAACTTGCAACTTATCAGTAATCAACACATTTAGCATTGAACCTAAAGTGGAAGGCAAAAATTCAGTACCCGGATGGGGCAAAAATGTTTTCTTGACTTTACGGCAAAACCAGCAGTGCCCGGATGTCGTCGCAGCGGCGGTCACCCTTATCAACATCACTGCCGTTGTCGTTGACTTTGTTTTTGCCTACGCTCCAGACGGCGATGCCTTGCACGGGAGGGGCTTTATAAGTGTAATCAGTTTCGTATTTGCGATCGCTCTCCAGATAAAATCCATCGTCTTCAGACGGCTTTTTGCGTTCCACAAGTTTGACCTTTTTTACTTCAAACGCTCCGGCTTTATAATGCAACGGTTTGCCGCTGAAATAATCGGTCGTTTTTACGGGCAAGGTTGCGGGGTATTTGCCGGTGGTGCGTTTGATTTTTATTGCTTCCAGCAAAGCGTAAAATGCTTTATAACGCATTTCCAACATATGCATTCGTTCACCGCCGGCATTCATGGCGGGCACCAGCATACAAGCTAAAATATTGTAGGAGTTTGGTTTTACTTTTTCTTCGACTTTACAGAGATTTTCTTTGTTATAAAATTTCAAAAGCGACGAATAGTTTTTCATCCCCAGATACCACAAACCCGGCACCAGAAAGCGATAGCTTGCCACGCCTTCGTGCATTATTTTGCCATTATGTTTGACTGTGCCTTTGGCCATACCAATAAGTATATCAGTACCGAATATGGCTTCAAAATAAAGAGCGTTGCGGTTGATGGTCGGCATTTTTGCTGCGGATTTCTGCAAATATTGCTGAATAAGTGTCAACTCCTGATTGCTTAAAATATTTGCGGTAAGCATATATTCAAGCCCCTCAAGCCGGATAGTTTCCAGGGCGATCATCACCAGCGAACCGATCAAACTTTTTTCCTGTTCCAGATACTCGATAATTCTACCGGAACGCTGCCACGCCTGCATAGCTTTGTTGTGATCTTTCATTTCGCTTGCCAACCGCATCTGCCAGATAAAAATTCTGGCGGCATTTCGCATTTTACTTAAATCCGGCAGCGAGATGCCCCACAAATTGCCTTGAGAATATTCCCGAACGGGTGCGGGGATGGGGTTATCAAAGAATTTACCCAGTTTTTCGGCTTCGATACCCCAAAAGCGTTCCTTATACATCTGGGGGATTTCAAGGATTTGATACGAACCTGCTATTTCTTGGAAATCTTCATCTTTGCCGGAAAACTCTTCCAGAG
Organism: Victivallaceae bacterium; assembly: GCA_045533055.1. Lineage (GTDB taxonomy): Bacteria > Verrucomicrobiota > Lentisphaeria > Victivallales > Victivallaceae > SIG78. The sequence goes on from JAZSHD010000258.1 coordinate 27,025, forward strand.
CTTTCTGCAAATCGTCGTGGAACTTCTGATCGACTTTCCGGTTGCGGAAGTAATCGGCGGCAAGTGCTTCGGCAGAGATCTTTTTCTTGAAGCTGTTTTCCAAAGCGAGCATAAATTTTTCGCTCTGTTGTTCTTCGTAAAGAGCAAAAACGGTGCAAGTCAAATAACACAACACCAGCAAAAACACCAATACCGTACAGCCTACGCCCCACACTTCATGAAAAGTTTTACCGTCAGCTTTCGCCCAGAGTTGGAACAAACAGTAAAGCGAAAGCACAAACGCCGCCACCCCGGTATAAACCACCGGCACCCGCCACGCCAAAGGAATCAAACCATCGCTTTCACGAATAAATCCTCCGCCACCCAATTCCAAAATCCAGGTACTGTTTACAAGCACCAGCAAGCCCGCCATTGCCGCTGCCCAAAGCAGAACGGCGGCAATATAAAAGTAATAATTGTTTTTTCTTACACACAAAGCGTTGAAGCCAACCATGCTCAACACGCCGGAAGCAACCATAAAGAGCCCTACATCATTTTTTTCGCCAGCCCAGACCAAGGCGGCAATATGCAGCACAATGATCCCCCAGAAAAGCACTTTATAACGCAAACGGTCTTGCCGGAAGAAAAAGCGGCAAGTCAAAAATGCACTGTAAAGCAGCAGTAACAACTGCACCAGAAGTAATACCAGATAAAGGAACAATGTTGAAAACAACTCCTGCGAAACCTGCGTTGCTGTAAAGAGAGTATCCGACAAACATCCCAAATTAGCCGCACAATAGCAATAAACGATATTAAGCAGCCAGCCGAACACCGCCCCCTCCGCCGGGGAGTCCCAAAAGAAAAGTTTACGGAAAAAGTTTTTCATTGTTCTATACCTCATCTTTTTTACGGTTTTCTGAACGCACCCGGTACAGGCGTTCTGTAAAACCACCATTTTCTTTAAAGTTCATAGCAAGTTTTGTAATCTGCCGACCAAGTAAATAAGTTTCCTGATTGATCAAACAAATCATAGTATTGGCAGCGACTTCCTGTTTAAGCAGAGTTTTATCCGACTTGTCCGACCTGTCCGACTTGTCCGACCTGTCCGACTTGTCCGACCTGTCCGACACCATATTCCCCATAAGCTGCCGGAGTTGAGCCAGCGTTCCCGGGCGAGCGTTCCGAACAGTTTTAGCCTCCACAGAATCTGCCGACCAAATCGGTAAATTGCGTTGCCGGAGAAATGCCATATAGTCGCCCAATAATTCTTCCTGCGACGCTTTAGCTACATTAGTAAGCTTAAGTTCACTCTTTTTACCGGTTGCACTGGCTTCGGAACCTTCCATGATATTGATACCCCCGGAACGGGCGGCCTGAACCATTTGGTCATGAGTTCTATCTTTTATATTGATATACCGATCACAAAATGCCGTTGTGGCATCATAAATCAGATTGCCGAGTTTATAAGTCACCAGCTTGGCATATCCGCCATGTGGCGGAATCAGTGGTTCGCTGTTTTTCTTCGTCATTTTATAACCTTGCAATAATTTTTGTCAAACCAGTTCGACTTTATACAATATTTAATTCATATCTATTGTTTGCCGGTTGATTTTTCCGGTGAAGGTCATCAATACTGCCAGCAGGATAAAGAGTATCACCGCTCCGGCGAGCAAGGCGTAATCTTCCAGCTGCAAAATTACATATATTGCCCCGTAAGAGAGTGCCACTGCACAGAACATCCCCAACGCCGCCATGGCTTTGCGGTAGATCAAGCCGCTGTAAAATCCGCCCAGTGCCGACACCGCCGCCGCTGAAATCAGATAGGCTGTGCCGAATGAACTGTGTTCGCTGATGGCAAGAGTCAGCGTGTAAAACAAAACCAGCGACAATGCCGCAATAAAGTATTGCAATGGATGCACCCAGACTTTGGCAAGTTTTTCGGCGATCAACATTGCCATAAGTACAATGATGAATACCAGTATGGAGTACTCCACGGCTCGGTTGACCTGCATGTAGCTGTCGGCAACTTTCAAAAGTGCCACCCCGGCGGAGCGGCTGTAATGGCTTTCGCTGTAACTTGAGCTTGAGCTGCGGTAACGGCTTTTGCCATAAGAAGAATTTTTCCCGGCTTCAGGATATTGGAACATTTCGTCTGCTCCCACCCAGCTGGCGGGCAGATTGCGGTTGAACTCGCTGACCGACCATTTGGCATTAAAGCCTTTTTCGCTGATAGAGCGTTCAACGGGCAAAAACGCTCCGCAGAAGCTGGGGGAGTGCCACAGGCTTTGCAAATCAAGTCGGGTATCCCGCCCAACCATGGAAAACAGCAGCTCCCGGCAGCCGTTGAGGTCAAAAGAGATTTCAAAATTGCCGTTTTCCGCTTTATTCAGCGGTATGGAAAAACCGCCGGGGAATGGAGCTTTTGCAGCAATTCCCGGCTCCACCTGCACGGCTTTACCGTTGAACGAACCCTGAATACCGGAGAGCCCCTGCAAATCGGCAACCCCCACGATCAAACGGCTCTTCTCCGGATAGAATTGCCAATTTTCCACCTCCTTCGGGAAAACGATATTGCCTTTGAGCGTGATGTGCGAGCGGTAAAGCACCACTTCGTAAATTCCCCGGTAACGCATTTCGGGAGTCAATTCGCCGGTGATCTGCAAGGTTTGCGGCACGGCAAAGTAAGTGGAGCGTTCTGTGGAGATAACTTCTTTGATGCTTTTGCCCTCTTTTTCGGTACGCTTTATTTCCCGGCTTACCGGGATGGCCAGCAGGGGGCCGGATACCTTTTGCCGGTAGCCCCACTTGGAAGCGATCTCTTTTTCCACATCGTCTGCCAGATTCTGCCGGTTGGAGATAAGTCCATCGACCATCAAGATAGGTATTTGGCAGAGCAGAACCACCACGCCGATCATAATAACTTTGGCAGTAAAGGAGTTGCGGATTTTTTTGTAAAAGTCAGCAGGGGTGTTTTCAGGCAAAGTATTGTAAGTCATATTATAGAGTTCCTCCGGTGATTGGTGTTTGGAGGAACAATAGCATGTATCACAATAAATAGCAAATACAAAAATGCAAAAAACGGTAAAAAATATCCCCGGATAGTACCTTAAAAGCCAAATGAGAGCTGTTCGGGTTTGCCGTCGCTTTTTTCCGGCGTTTTTTTCTCGGCAAAGAGCGGCAATTCATCCGTAGCGGCAGGATTTTTCACTTCCGCTTCGGCGGCGGGAACGGTTGCTGCTCCTGGCACACTTTCTGCTTTTTCGAGCTGCAAAAACTCTGCCAATTCCATGATTTTCACGCCCAGTTTGGCGGCTTTGGCAAGCTTGGATGAGCTTGCAGTTATGTCGTTTGCCACCAGCAAGCTCAACTCTTTGGATACACTATCCACCGGCTGAAAACCCTTTTGCTTTGCCAAATCTTCGTAGTAGGAACGCTTTTCGGGCATCTTGCCGGTAAAACATACTGTGGGCAGATCATCATCGTCGCCCCCCCGGCTTTCGTTCAACACCACGGCTTCAAGGAGTTCGTCAATAAATTCTGATTGATCCGCCAACTCTTTTTTGATGGCTTTTGCCCGTTCCGGCCCCACGCCGGGAATGTTGGAAAGGGTTTCTTCGCCGGCAGTGCGTAATTCAGATAACGGCAGATTTTTCAATATGACTTTGGCTACATTGAGCCCCACATGGGGTATATTCAACGCCGCCAGTACCTGATAATCGCTTACATTGCGGGCTTTGGCGATCTCGTTGAAAAGATTTTCTGCGGATTTGGCTTGAAAACTCTCCAAACGCATTATATCAATAACTTTCAGCTCAAAAATATCCCGCAAACTCCGAACATTCAGCGTATTCATCATCTTCCGCAAAGTCGGTTCGCCCAGCCGTTCGATGCCGATATTTTTTACTGCGGCAAGCAAATTCTGCAACCTTACTTCAAAACACTCTTTGTTTATACAACAAAGTTCCGGTCCGTGCTGCTCCAAATTGCTCTGACAGCAGGGACATTTGTCGATAAGCACGCTCCGGCGGTTTTCGCCGGGGAGCGAATTGACTATGTAGGGTATAACATCCCCTGCCCGCTCAACTTCGATAATGTCGTTTATCTGCAGATCTCTATCCAAAACATTCTGCAAATTGTGCAGTGTGGCATGGGTGATGGTCACGCCGCCGATCTCCACCGGGTCGATCTCCGCGACCGGGGTCAGACAATTTTTGCCGAAGCTCCAAACCACTTTACGCAGCACGCTCTGGCGGCGGATGTTGGTGAATTTAAAAGCGATCGCCCCACGGGGATGGTGAGCCGTATTGCCCAAACTGTTGGCGTAGGCTTCGTCAGCGATTTTGATGACCACGCCATCGGTGGGGTATGGCAGATTGGAGATTTTTTCCAGAAGTTCGTCAAAGTATTCCGGCAGATCTCTCCGGCTGTATGCGTAAGAGATTTTCCGGTAATCCACCAGAGTCAGTTTGGCTCCTTGAGCTTGAATATCGGCAATCTCCTTTAAGCCCATGATCCCGGCAACAGCGTTGCGGGAGTTTTTATAGACATCGCCGTTTTTGCGTTTGATATTTTTATAAATGGTGCGGAAATCATCGTCCCGGATAACGATTTCGCCCCGGATGGGCTGATTTTTTTGCAGTCTGCCCACATAATCCGCCACGCTTTCCAGCTCAATAAGCGGTACTTTGTCAGTAATATCTTCCCCCTCGGCTCCGTCGCCCCGGGTCACTAACAGGCCATCTTCCCACCTTGCGGAAATACCGTCGTATTTAGGCTGCACAAGGAGCATTTCGTCGCCGCTTCTGACATATTTATCTGCCCACTCCAGAACTTTTGCCAGACTGTATGCTTTATCCAGCGAGAGCATGGGCTCTTTGTGCCGGACTTTACCGGTGGATGCCACTGCCGCACCATGCACTGCACTCAACAGCGGGTGATCCGGTGCAAGTGCCTCCAGCTGCCGCATAAGCTCGTCGTACTCCACATCGCTGATTTCGGGGGCGGCTTTTTTCCAGTAAAGGTCGTTGTGATAAGCTATAAGTTTTTCAAGTTCTTCAAGTGTGTGCATAAATACCTCAATTTTTCATTGCACAAGCGAGAATATTCCGCAGGATATTTTCGCTTGCTTCCAGCGGCACCGGCCGGGGAGCCAGTTCCAGCTTCATGCGGTTGGCTCCGGCACTGCGGCAGGTTTGTTCCAAAAGTTCAGTTGTCAATCCGGCAAAGCTGTTCAGCTTGGGCACCTGCCACGAATCGAGCAATTTTTCGTAACTCTTTATGACCTCTTCCGGGGTATCACCGCCCAGAACTTTGCCGATTTCCAGCGTACGCTCTGTTACCTCTTTACGCCCGATGTAATAACGCCACGCCGCCGGGAGCAGCCGGGCGACCGCTATACCATGTTCGATCCTGCCGAACCACGAAAAGCTCAACAAATGGGGCAATCCGGTGGATTTGTTGCGGATGGTCAAACCGCCCAGTGCCGAGGCGATCTGCACCGCTTTCCGGGCTGATAAATCGTCGGGATCGCTCAAAACTTTTGCCAGATCATCCCGCAGCAGTGTTACCCCGACTTGAGCGGCGTTATTGATAAACTCTTTGCCTTCATCCATAGTTACATTGAGCCAGCCTTCCAGCAAATGCGCCAGCGCATCGCACCCGGTGGCAAGAGTTACGCTCCGGGGCATGGATGCGGTAAATTGAGCACTTAAACCGGCGGCTTGCGGCACCAGCACCGGGTCGCTGATAAGCTGTTTGACCTGATTATTCCGGTTGACGATATTGCTGTATTGAGTGATTTCGCTGCCGGTGCCGGAAGTTGTGGGTAAAGCGATGATACGCTTGAACTTTTTACCGGGAAAGGCTTGAGTGATTTTGTCCACGCCGAAGCAGTCACTCAAATCCATTTGGCTCTGAAAAATTATGTAGGCAGCCTTTGCCGCATCCAGCACACTGCCGCCGCCAAGGGCTATAACTGCATCGGGAGAAACTTCCAGCAGAAAATCTCGCATAGCGTACACCGTTTCCATATCCGGTTCCGGCGGTATATCCTTAAAGCGGACTGTTCCGCACTCTGCATAACGCAAAGAAGTCAAAAGTTTTGCCCACGCCCCGGAACTGTCGGCAGAATTTTTGCCGGTAAAGACCGCTATTTTCCGGAAATCCCCCTGCCGGATAAGTTCTTCCAGATGAGTAAAAGTTTTGTCGGCATGAAATACGCTTACTTCATCCCACGCTTCAAGGATCTGCAAACCCTGTTCAAAAACGCTTGTTTCCTGCATAAAACCACATCCCGTAACCAATCAAAAAAGCCCGCATCGGCAGATCCGGCACGGGCTTGAAAATATTTAATGCTTTAAGATCACTTTGCCTTTGCCGGAGCCTTGGGAGCAGCCTTTGGGGCAACCATCTTGGGCATTTCGGCTTTGACCAGGATCTGCACCTTGGCAGCCTTCATAAGATCATTGACCACTTTCTGAGCAGCCATCATCTGCTTTTGCTGAAGCAACGCATCAGTAAGGCGGTCTTTAATTTCAGCAAAAGGCATGGTGCGACCGGCTTTTGGGGCATCGCGGCGGATAACATGATAACCATACTGGGTCTTGACTGCACCGGAGATTTCTCCGACCTTGAGTGCGTATGCAGCCTTTTCAAATTCCGGCACCATCTGCCCTTTGCCGAAAACACCCAGCGAACCGTTGGCACTCTTGCCGGAGGGGCATGTACTTTTTTCGGCAGCCAATTTACCGAAGTCGGCACCTTTTTTCAGCTGGGCAATGATCGCTTCGATCTCTTTTTTGGCTTTATCCCAAGCCTTGGCGTCAGCATTTTTGTCCACCCCGACAAGGATGTGCGAAGCCCGGATGCTGTCTGCCGGATCAGCAGGTTCTTTGAACTGGTTGGGGTTTTCTTTGTAGAATTTCTCCACCTCTGCCGGAGTAACAGTCACCTTGCCGGTCTTGCTTTCCAGAAACTTCTGAAATGCCATCATTTTCTGTGCATTTTTATCGGCAGCCTGCTCTTTGATAACATCATCGATGGTTTTGCCCTGTGCCTTAAGCATCTGTTCGATCATATTACGGCGATCTTTGGGCATCTTGGCGATTTCAGCCTTGAGCTGGGCTGCGATTTCATCGGCAGAAACAGTGATTTTGGAGTCTTCCAACGCCTTGTCCAACACCAGTTTGGTCACATACTGTTCAACCAGCTGGGGAGCTTGCATTTTCAAAAGTTCTGCCGGCATCTGCGGGGGCACCATACCGCCGGGGATCTGCTTTGCCATAGCGGCAATAAATTCGGCTTTGGTAACATCTTTACCATTGACTTTGGCAACCACTGCGGGCAGAAAATCAAAGGCCTTGGCAACCGGAGTCCCCTGGGGCTTGTTCATCTCGGCAAGCATGGCATTACCGGCAGCCTTGGCGTCAGGAGCCGGAACAGTTACACTCTTGGTTTCAGCAGCACCCAGCATGGCACCGACCCCGATCACCAGACCGGGGATCAACAGCATCTTCACATTTTTCATAACACGACTCTCCAATCTTAATTTTATGGTTTTTATTTGCTCATTAAAAATAGACCGCACTTCATAAGGTTTGTTGCCGGAAAAACAGCAAAAAAACACTTTTCGCACATGTCATATTACTAAAGATAGCTTAATATTGCCATTTTTCAAGAGCAGAAACGCTTTTTTATTGCAATTTATACTTGCGAAAATCAAAAATCAGTTGTAAATTACCATATTGTAATTGTATATTCAAATTTTTAGAGCTGTAAAAACTCAAATAAACTAAAACCGAAAGGACAAAAAAATGAGTGCTGCTGTTTCTGCTCTGCAAAAGGCCCGTGCCGCCTACACCCCCAAACTGCCGAAAGCCCTGCGTAACGGTGCCGCCGCCAAGGCGATCACCGGCGAACCCACCACCGCTGCCGGTGATGTGGAAAAAATCAAGGCTCTCTTTACCGAAAACTTCGGCAGCCCCATGGTGACTTTTGAAGCCGCTGCCGGTGCTGCGGTGGCAACCAAATTCAACGCCGGTGTGATCCTCTCCGGCGGTCAGGCTCCCGGCGGCCACAATGTTATCGCCGGTCTTTACGACGGCTTGAAGAGCCTGGACAAGAGCAACAAGCTCTACGGCTTCCTCAAAGGCCCTGACGGTCTGGTGAAAAGCGAATATATCGAACTTACCGACGAAATTATCGATGCCTACCGCAACACC
>JAZSHD010000243.1:0-2863 GCA_045533055.1 Victivallaceae bacterium
TCTTGTTTTTATTCAAGATGCGGTTGCGGAACCCGTCTTTAATATAATTCAAGAGGTTTATTTTTGCTTGAAGCTAAAGCTCTTTTTAGCTACTTACCGGCAGAGCCGGTAGTTTTTTTGTCCTAAAGGAGGACAAAAAAACAGCTCAAAGCAAACACTTTGAGCTGAATTCAAGTAATCAAATGGTACCGAAGGTGGGAGTCGAACCCACATGCCCAGAGGGCGCCAGATTTTGAGTCTAGTGCGTCTGCCAGTTCCGCCACTTCGGCTTGTGTATTTATAATATACCACAAGTATAAGTTTTGTCAAATCTTTTTTACATATTTTTTGCAAGTTTGCATTTTAGAGTTATATTTCCTATAATATAGATAAATATGAAAGGTTATATTTATGCGTAATGGAAAATTCGGTTGTGCCCTCTGGGGCTGCGGCTGGGTGGCAAGCGGTCATATTGCCGCTTATTTGAAAAACCCGGATTGCGAACTCGTAGGCATCGGCAGCCGCCGGCAGGAAAGCGTGCAAGCTAAAATCCATGAATTCGGATTGAACGATATCAAAGTTTATGAAAAATTTGAAGATATATTAAATGACAGCAGTGTAGATATCGTTTCAATATCCACCCCCAACGATCTGCATGCTTCTGAAGCCATGCAGGCAGCTAAAGCCGGGAAACATATTTTTCTTGAGAAGCCCGCAGCGATCTCCGCTGATGAGCTGGACGAGCTGGTAAAAGTCATCAACGAATATCACACCAAAACTGTTATGGGGCTGGTTTTGCGGTTCAATCCTTTAAGTCAGCTGCAAAGACGCCTGATCGCTGAAGGCGAGCTGGGCAATGTCTTTTTAGCCAATGTGGATTACTGGTTCGGCCGTGAACGGGGTTCGTGGATGCGGTCAGGCTCCCGGGCGGGCGGAGCTTTTGTGCTGGGGGGCTGCCACAGCGTGGATATTGCCAGATTTTTGCTCAATTCCGATATTGTGGAAGTCCGGGGCGACTCGGTACAAGTTGGCAGCTGGTACGACTATCCGCCGGTGGAAACAGCTCAAGTTCGCTTTGCCAACGGTGCCAGGGGGGTATTTTCCTGCTCACTGGTGGGGCATGTACCTTATACAGCCAACACCCACATCATCGGCGACAAAGGTTCCATTATGAACGACCGCTTTTATCTTGAGAAATTCAAAGAGCAAAAGGAGTTTTTCCAAATCGATACCGGGGTCAAAAAGACCGGCGATGTTTACGGTCACCCCTTCCCCGCTTTGCTGGAACACTTTACAGCTTGTTTGAAAGAAGGTCGCGACAGCGAACACAATGTAGCCTCGGCAGTAAATTCCCACAAAGCCTGTTTTGCCATCACCCGCAGTGCGGCAAATGGCGGCGAGTGGATCAAACTTTAACAGAAAAAAATATTATATCTCAATAAATCAAAAGGAGTTATCATGCAAAATTTTACCGTAAAACTTATTCCCGGCGACGGCATCGGGGTCGATGTAATCCGCGAAGCAGTCCGGGTGTTGAACCACCTTGCCCAGCTGCACGGCGGCGTGAAATTTGATTTTCAGGAATTGGAGTGGAGCTGTCAGTATTATCTGAAAACCGGTCGTATGATGCCGGAAGACGGCTTGAAGATCCTCTCCGACTGCGACTCCATATTGCTGGGTGCCGTGGGCTTTCCCGGCGTGCCGGATCATGTTTCGCTGCGGGAACTTTTGCTGCCCATCCGCGTGGGCTTTGACCAGTATGTGAATCTGCGGCCGGTGAAGCTGCTCAAGGGATTGAGTTCGCCCATTAAAAACGAAGATATCGACTTTGTGGTCATCCGGGAAAATTCCGAAGGCGAATACTGCGGCAAAGGCAGTATCGAAAAGGAAAATACCGCCGATGAAGTGGTTCATCAGGACAGCATCTTTACCCGTAAAGGCACCGAACGGATCATCCGTTACGCTTTTGAATACGCCAAAAACCATCAGCTCAACAAAGTTATGAGTGCCACTAAATCCAACGCACTCAATTACTCCATGGTCTTCTGGGACAAAGTATTCCACGAAGTGGCTGCCGAATATAAAGATTACGAATCCAGCCAGATGCATATCGACGCCCTTGCCGGTTACTTTATCATGCACCCCGACCGCCTGCAGGTGGTGGTTGCCAGCAACCTCTTTGGCGATATCCTGACCGATTTGGGTTCCGCCATGCTGGGCAGCATTGGTATATCGCCCTCGGCAAACCTCAACCCCGAAGGCAAATACCCCAGCATGTTTGAACCTATCCACGGCTCGGCACCCGACATTGCGGGCAAAGGGATCGCCAACCCCATCGGCACATTCTGGGCGGCGGCAATGATGCTCGACCACTTCAAGTGTTACGATTTGTCGGCAAAGCTGATGGATGCAGTAACCGATGTATTGTCAAAAGGCGAAATACGCACACCGGATATCGGCGGAAAATCCACCACCACCGAAGTAACCGATGCCGTGATCAAAGCACTGCAATAAAACAGACAACGCATCTGCTCAAAATAAAAACCAAAGTTAATATAGAAATTTCGCCAGAAGATATCTGGCATTTGGATGGGCATTGGTGCTTGCTTTTGCTTAATCATCCACAATTTGCCGATAAGTGTGACAAATGGGATGAATTTAGCGATGATGAGTGGGAGGATTTGTTAGAGGATCATCCTGATTTTGTTAAATATAAAAGGCTCTGTTCCCAATATTGGTTGATTAACAGTAAAGATGTTGAATAAAATCTTTTCAAAACTTAAAGGGCATTTATCTATTTGTGTAACAAATAGATAAATGCCAATAAAAGGTTTGGAAAAGGGTGATGGGGTTCCGTCTTCGCCCTGCGGGCTACGCCGTGACA
>JAZSHD010000174.1:0-3835 GCA_045533055.1 Victivallaceae bacterium
GAATGAATTCCGGGAAGATGCCAAAGTACTTACTGCAGATTTCCTCACCGACATAGACGATTTTCAAGATTCCCTGACAGGGTATTCTGAAATTTGAACTTGCTTTTTGGAAAGCTCAACGGGGCAAATCCGGAAAGAATGAAGTAAAGCAATTCCGGAAAAATCTGCACGCTAATCTGCTTTCCATCCGCAATGAGTTTCTGGATGCTAATGTTACGCTCGGCAACTATCACTATTTTACCGTATATGACCCTAAAGAACGGATCATTTGCGCCGCCGATTTCCGGGAACGGATTATCCAACACGCAGTCGTAAACATTTGCGAACCATATTTTGAAAAATATCAGATTTTTGACTCTTACGCCTGCCGCAAGGGAAAAGGTGTAGATGCCTGCCTTGCCCGGACTCAATATTTCTGCCGGAAATTTCAATGGTATTTGAAATTGGATATTCACAAATATTTTGATTCGATAAATCACAATGTGTTGCTGAATATTTTAAATCGCCGTTTTAAAGACCCTGATTTGTTGAATTTCTTTGCTTCATTATTGGACTCTTATGAGGTAACTCCCGGCTGCGGTCTGCCTATCGGTAATTTACTCAGTCAATATTTCGCAAATCTCTATTTGGGATTGCTCGATCATGAGTTGAAAGATTCGTTGAAAGTTCCCGGATATGTCAGATATATGGATGATTTTATTATCTTTGCAGACAGCAAAAAGGATTTGAAAGATATAAAAATCAAAACAGAAGAAATTGTAAGAGGGTGGCTTAAACTGGATTTAAATCCGGCATTGTGCAACAGAACAATTCATGGGATCCCGTTTTTAAGTTATAAAATTACTTCAGGAGGACTGCGACTGTCTCAAAAAGCAAAAATACGTTTCCGGAATAAAATAAAACTGGCAAATCAAATGCAATCAGCTGAACATGCTTTACCTTTGATAGCATTTATCAACCGGGCTGATTCAGTTGGATTCAGAAAGAAACTTTTTTACGGTACTTGATCCGAAGGCTCGAACCGCGTGAACCGTGGCGGCAGTTGGAACAACAACGCGAAGAACTGCCGTTCTGCGAACCGGAACAACAACAGCCCCGGCAATCGCAACAACAACCTCGGCTTCCGCCTCGCTCTTGTCCCAGCTCAAGGAAAAGGATGGATGTCCAATCATTGAACCGGAGCAAGTTACCTGTTCTTGCAAAAGACAAAATAATATTTCATTCCTCTTTTGGTAAGTGGATCTGAAAATGGAGGTTTGAGCTTATAAAAAAGTACAAGACCAAAGAAAAATTTCACTCATCAAAACTCCCCGGCATGATGACTGATTGTTATTTATTTCCAGATTGCTTCTTCGGCTTGAGCCATGCGGCGGGCGAATTCTTTTTTGCCCATTGTGCGGAACTCGGCGATTTTCGCCATTGAACTTTGGTTCGGACGGACTTTGCCGTGTTCCCAACGGTTCAGAGTGCCCGGTCAATTTCGATCAGGCGGGCAAAGTCTGACTGACTGAGATTGAATCGCTGACGGATCGCAACGATGTCCGGACCTTTGATCCGAAATTTGTGGGGAGTTGGTGTGGTTTGTTGATTCGGAGGCTTTGTCAGAAACTTTTGCTCCAGAAAAGCCAGACGCTTTTCGATTTTTGCAAGAGTCCGTTCAACTTGGCGGAGTGTTTTGTGGGTGGGAATGCTCCTTTTTTCAGTTTCAGTGATGATCAGATTACGGATTCCTTCATTTAAGGCTATGAACAGGTCCTTCATAATTCCATCCTTTCTGAATAGCATCATGCCAGGGGAGTAATCCGTAACCGGTTCAAAGGCTTTTATCCGGCAACCACAAAAGGAGCAATATAATTCAAAAGATCGCAGGTTTGCCGGAACAGGAAAACGAAAATTGCTGAAACTGTAATTCAGTAAAGTTCTGCCGATGTCATTTTTGTTTTTGTTTCATACGCTTCCTTGCCTCTTCTTCCTCCAATCCGAGCTGCTGCGGAGTGGAGTTCAACAGTTTTTGTATCATTGCTTCTGCCTCTGCCACATCTCTTTTTTCCGGTTCTTCCATTATTTCTTTTTCAGAGTTTTTATATGTTGCAACGTTGTCAGGTGTTTTCTCTACCTCCAAAGTTTTCTTTGCTGTTGGTTTCATATCTCCGGTTGCGGCAGATTTTACAATCAAAATTTGCCCTGGCGCAACCGGCAGATTTTCAGGTTTTTGCCGTTTTGCCGCCAAACGTTCCCTTACCTTTATAAAGCGTGTGATCGTGGATAAACTGACCGTCATCCCGGCATTTTTCAGCCGTCTTTGAATTTCCGTTGCCGGGAGTTGTTCATCATACCACCAGGTGAAGATTGCTTCTGCATACGGAATGAGGCAGCTTTTGTATGCCCCCGGATGCATTCGTTTTTTTTGTTCTTCCGTCATTTGTCAAATCCTTGTTTTTATAGACGCATTTGCGTATTGTTTGCGTAATTTAATTATAATATAAGCGTAATTATTGCATAATTCAAATTTAAAATGCCATAAACGCCTGTCTGACAGGCTGTTTATCCCCAAAAAAGAGAGCCTATCGCGTGCGATAGGAAATTGCGTCTGCACAAATTTTATAATTTGGGCGGAACCATCAAAAATTTTTCCAATTTTTCAGATTTTGATTTGAAAAATAACGGTTCCGGATTTATTTTAATGCAGGGTGTGTGTGGAAAGGAATTTTTGTTTACAGCGGCAAAAATCAAAGCCACACGTGGAAAAGGTACTGACTTTTATCAACAGCATCTTTCCAACAATGATTATTACAGCGAGCATGATCGCGTAGTCGGCGTTTGGTCCGGCAGTCTGGCGGAAAAATTCGGATTGCAGGGCGAAACAGTCGATCCTGCGGTCTTTTCGTTGTTTCAGCAAAACCTTAATCCGGTTGCTCACAGTAAGTTGACTCCCCGGAACAATCCTCATTCTGTCCGTTTTTATGATTTCCAGTGTTCTGCTCAGAAGTCTGTTTCGGTAATGTCTATGTTCGATCCACGGCTTGCAGAAGCCCATCGGCGTGCGGTCAAAGTCGGCATGGCTGAACTGGAAAAATTTGCGGCAGTTCGTATTCGCAAAGGGGATAATTACGCCACCAAAAACTTTGCGTTTACCGGCAAATTCATCTATGCCGAATACCATCACGATAACAGCCGCCTCCTTGATCCGCAGCTTCATACCCATAATGTGATCGTCAATGTAACGCAGGATTCTGACGGAACTTTCAAAGCACTGGATTCCACGCAGATGTATCAGGCGATCCGCTATGCGGGGAAGTCCTACCAGAATGCTCTGGCAAGAGAATGTATCAGGCTGGGATATGAGTTGGATATAAAGCGTTCCGATAAGGGTGAAATCACCGGATTTGAAATCAAAGGAATTGATGAAGAAATCCTCAAACGCTGCTCCCGTCGTCGTCATCAAATAGATAAAGCCATTGAGGAGTTTGTAGCGAAAAAAGGCAGACAGCCAACGGCTGAAGAGGTCAAAACTATGACCTTGCTGACCCGTAACCGCAAGATGTTGGAAAAAAGTGAAATAGAGGTTGAAGCATTCAAGCGTTCTCTTTTGACTGCTCCGGAACGGCAGCGGTTATATGTCCTTGCTGAAAATGCCAGGATCATGGGAGACTTGCGTTTTGTGGATGTTGAGGAACAGGATGCTGTTCAGCAGATCGGCAAGGTTGCGGCACAACTTTTTGAACGGCACAGTGTTTTGAAACTGGATGCTCTGTTGGCAGAAGTTCAGAATCAGCATTTGGGAGAAACCGATTTGGGCGTGCTTCAAACAGCCTTACAGAATGTGCCCGGATTA
>JAZSHD010000249.1:0-7340 GCA_045533055.1 Victivallaceae bacterium
CTGTGTCAGGTCGGTGGCTTTGAAGATGACGAAGCTGACGGCGATGACTAGCTGCACGTAGACATGCTGGACAAGCTTGGTCCAGGCGGTCACGTTGACCACCTTTTCCATCAGCAGCAGCGCCGCAAACATCAGGCCCCAGAACACGAAGGTCCAGGCAGCGCCGTGCCACAGGCCCGTGAACATCCACACGAAGAGGACGTTGCGCAGCCATTTGCCCTTGCTGACCCGGCTGCCGCCCAGGGGGATATACAGGTAATCCCGGAACCAGCCGCCCAGGGTCATGTGCCAGCGGCGCCAGAACTCCTGAACGGAGCCGGACAGGAAGGGGGAGGTGAAATTCTCCGGGAAGCGGAGTTTTTCGCGGTAATATTTGATACGCTGCTCTTTCCAGTATTCAAACCACTCCATGCCGGACTCTTCATCGCAGAAAAATTCCATTTCCATCTGGGTAAATTCCCGGCTGCGGAAGGTGAAGTTACGGGGGTTGATCTCGTTACGGAAAGCCTTACCGATCTGGGCGATACCGAAGGGCAGCTTCTGACGGGCACTGTTGCGAACCTGCTGGAAGTCCACAAAAATCGGCTGGCAGGTTTCGGCACGCAGATAAGCGGTGTGTTCGTTGTCAAAGACCGGGCCCACATAGGTTTTCATCATCAAATTGAATTCCCGGGGTTCGGTCAGATTCTTGCTGCCGCAGTTGGGGCAAGTGGTGGGATCTTCCATCTGGTCGACGCGGTGACGGCTCTTGCAGTCCTTGCAGTCGGTCATAAGGTCGCTGAACTGATCCAGGTGACCGGAAGCCTTCCAGACGGTGGGGTGACAGATGATGGTGCTGTCAAGTCCTTCGATATTGTCACGGGTTTCCACCATTTCGTGCCACCAGAGGTTTTCGATGGCACGCTTCATGCGGCAGCCGTAGGGGCCGTAATCCCAGAAACCGTTGAAGCCGCCGTATATTTCAGAACTGGGAAAGACAAAACCACGCCGTTTGCACAAAGAAACGATCTTTTCCATCAAAGCATTTTCTTTAATTTCGCTCATTTTACAAAAATCCTTGTTGTTTAATGTTAATAAAAAAGCAATATTGCCTTAATATAACACATTTATACATTTTTGGCAACTATTCAGCCTTGCTTTGAGCAACAAAATGAACTTTTTTCCGGATTTAATACTTGCCAACAGCACATTTTTGTTATATATTTATGAAAAATGTTTTTTTAGATGCTTTTCTCAAGGTTTTCCATGAGTTTGCGACAGATGATATTTTTGTTGCAACCAGTCATCAAGGAGTGCTTCGTGGAGTTCAATATTGCAAACAGCCAACTGAAAACAGTGCTGGGTCCGCACGGTCAGATCGTTTCGCTCTGCAGCAGGGGAATGGAGTTTTGCGTGCCGGCTGCTGAAGTGTTCACGATGGAACTGCTTAACCGTCAGGGTGATGCACTTTTGCTGAAGAGCAGTGACTTTGTTTGCAATGACCTGATTTACAGCTCCTGCACGGCCATGCCGTCGATCAAAGTAAGCATCAAGATCAGCAATGATGATAAATTTTTGCGTTTCCGACCGCATGTCAGTGGGATCCCGGCTGATTGGGTATTGTCGTGGTTTGACGGTCCGCAGGTCTTTTTTCCGCTCAACGACAACATAAAACTGCTGCTGCCGCAACACGATGGAGTGGTGATTTCCGATCCCAAACGCCGTATTCAGCCATATCACCCGATAGCGTTTGCCAAACGCGGTACTCCTTTCGGCATAGCTTATCCGGGTAGAGCCCAGCTGCAGTGTATGGCAATTTTCCGGGAAGGTCAAAGCGGTATCTACTTTGCAGCCCACGATTGCTCCGGAGCAATCAAAGCCGTTGAGTACGAGGTTCTTCAAGATAGAGTAAGGCTTTCGCTCCAGACCTTTACCGGTGCAGATTTCGGAGAGGATTACGCACCGGATTGGGATTATGTATTGTCCGGTATCGAAGGCTCCTGGCAGCAGGCGGCAATACTCTACCGTGATTGGCTTTTTGAGCATGGCATGGTGAAGAAAAATATCAGATACCCAAAATGGCTCGAAGATTCACCCGTAATACTGATCTATCCGGTACGCGGTCGAGGTATAGACCGGGGCGAACTGGAGCAGAATTGTTACTACCCGTATTGCAACATACTGGAATATGTCGATAAATTCAATGCCGAACTTGATTCCAGGATCATGACATTGCTTATGCACTGGGAAGGCACCGCTCCGTGGGCTCCGCCGTATGTCTGGCCGCCCTATGGCGGCGAAGATTTGCTTGCTGAATTGCGGGATGCTCTGCATGAAAAAGGCAATTTGCTGGGATTGTATTGTTCTGGTTCGGCATGGACGTGCCAGAGTTCAATAGTCAAAGATTACGCTCCCGGCTGCACTCCGGAGCAGGAAAAGATGATGCTCCGCGGTCCCAAGGGCCAGCTGGAGGCTACTGTCTGCAACGGCGAAAACCGCCAGCGGCTGGGATATGAGCTCTGTCCGGCGGAGCCGCAGGCCCGCAAGATACTGATCGATGAAATCACGAAAATGGCAGAATTTGATGTCGATTATTCGCAATTTTTTGATCAGAATCACGGCGGTGGAGCACATACATGTTTTGCCCGCGATCATCACCACCCGCCGGTTCCCGGAGCATGGCTGACTGCCGTGCAGCGCAGTTTGATGCAGGAAGCAATAGAGAAAGCCAGGGCGTTGAAGAAAGAGATGATTCTAGGGTGCGAAAGTGCCGCTGCCGATGTTTTTGCTGAATATCTGCCTTTGAACGATGCCCGTTCACCGTTTATCAGTTATTATGGGCAACCAGTTCCTTTCCAGCAATTTGTACTGCATGGAATCACTGCAAACTTTGCCGGAAATCAGGGGGGAGTCGGCTGGCAATATGACTTTGAGCGTTCGCCCTATAATTTGAACCGCCGTCTGGCGTATGCTTTCTGTGCCGGTGATCTTTTGAGCGCAACTCTTAAAGAAAATGGCAATGTTCACTGGGCATGGGGGTATGAGTGGGATAAACCCGCTCCGGATCAGAAAATGTTCTGGGAACTGATGAAAAATCTCAATGGTATGCGGAAAAAGTATCCGGAATATCTGCTGTATGGCAGGATGATGCCCGATGCTGTAAATGTATCCGGAGAAACGATAGACGAATTTGATCTGCAGGGAAATAAAATCACCCAAATGGCGTTCTATCACTCGACCTGGCAATCTCCGGACGGCAAAAAAGCATTGATCGCGGTAAACTATCTTGACCGGGAACAGACTCTCCGGATAGGTGAGCAAAGTGTGAAAATGCCGCCGTGTTCGGCAGAAATTTTTAATGTTGAACAGTTAAAAATCAAACCGTTTGAAGACAGAGGATTTTTTTAATATGAACACTCTTACCGTAGATCTTGGCGACAGAAGCTACCCCATCGTCTTGGGCAATACTGCCGATTGGATAGAACTTTTGTGCGAAAAACTTTCCGGCAGAACCGCCTTGATCGTTACCGACGAAAATGTGGATGCTGCCGGGCATTTGGAAAAGCTGGAAAAGGCTTTAGCGGCAAATAATTACACTGATTTTCAAAGTTTGATCTTACCCCCCGGCGAAGAACATAAGAGCCTTGCTACGGTGGAACTTATCGCCAAGGCAGCCGTGGCAGCCAAACTTGACCGGAAAAGCTGCATGATCGCTCTTTCCGGCGGCGTGGTGGGCGATTTGACCGGCTTTGCGGCGGCGATCTACATGCGGGGCATTGAGTTTATCCAGCTGCCCACGACCCTGCTGGCGGCGGTGGATTCCAGCGTAGGGGGCAAAACCGGAGCGGACTTACCGGAAGGCAAAAACCTTATCGGAGCGTTTCACCAGCCGCAAATGGTTGCCCTTGATACAGATACACTTTCCACCCTGCCGGAAACCGAATACCGCAACGGCCTTGCCGAAGTGGTCAAGTACGGTATGATAATGGATAAAGATTTCTTTGCTTTGCTGCAAAATAATGTGGCAAAGCTCAACAGTTTTGATCCGGATTTTTACGCAAAAATCATCATCCGTTCCTGCGAATGTAAAGCCGAAGTGGTTGCCGGTGACGAGCGGGAACAGGGCCGCCGGGCGATCCTCAACTATGGTCACACCGTGGGTCACGCCGTGGAAAAACTCTCCAACTTTGCCTTGCCCCACGGCAGAGCAGTGGCTATCGGTATGGCGGCGGCAGTACGGCTGGCAGTGCTGATGGAGCTGTGCAGCAAAGATGTGGAAGCGATCCAAAACCAGCTGCTTACTGAACTCAAGCTCCCCACCCGATTACCGGAAAATAGCGATGTTGACGCTATTGTGCAAGCCATGAAAAGCGATAAAAAGAATTCTTCCGGCGGTATAACCATGGTGCTGCCCACCGCCGTCGGCGAAGTAAAAATCGTTAAAGGTGTGGATGAAGAACTCTTGAAGACCGCTCTTAAAGGTGTATTATGATCAGCGACCGGGATGCCTGCATAATCTTGAATATGATCTCCGGTATCGGCTACGCCCGGTACAAGGCTCTGGTACGCCGTTTCGGCTCTCCGGCGGCAGTCCTGCGGGCAACGGCAGGGGAGATAGCCGAGGTCAAAGGCTTTGGCGGAAGCCTTGCCGATACAGTGGCAAATTGGCGGCAGGAGATAAACTTTGCAGCAGAAATCGATTTGGTAAATCGCTCGGGAGCAAGAATTTATACTATTGAAGACAGCGATTACCCGGATGTTTTGCGGCAGCTGGTGGATCCGCCGCTGGTGTTGTATGTAAGGGGTACACTGCCTGACTTCAACTGCAACACCGTTTCCATAGTCGGCTCCCGCAAACTCTCCGCTTACGGCGACCGCATGGCAAAACAGTTTGCCGCCGATGCAGTTATGGCAAATTGGACGGTGGTATCCGGTCTGGCATTCGGCGTAGATGCTGCGGCACACAAAGCTGCGTTGGGTTCCAACGGTATAACCGTGGGCGTTTTGGGCGGCGGCTTGTGCCGCATCCACCCCCAGGAACATATTCCGCTGGCGGCGGCGATCGTGAAAAACCACGGGGCGATCATCAGCGAATACCCCATGAATTTTCCGGTCAGCCGTCAATCCTTCCCCCGCCGCAACCGCATAGTAGCGGCATTATCTCAAGCCACGGTAGTTATCGAAGCGGGGGTGGAATCCGGAGCGTTGATCACAGCCCGCATGGCGTTGGAGCAAGGCAAAGCGGTTTTTGCCCTGCCCGGCAGAGTCGATGAACCACAGGCGGCGGGCTGCAATATGCTTATAAGAGATTGCGGAGCCAAACTGGTGACCGGCTTTCAGGATGTATTGAGCGAATTTGATTTTCTGCCGGGGCTTTCGCCTCAAGGCGGTGCTGTAACAGTTCCGGCAGCCGCCGAAGCCCCGCTGAAACTTTTCAACGAAGCCGAAGAAACCATCTACCGCGATCTTTCGGTAAACGGCCCCGGCTCGCTGGATGATCTCTCTGTAAGAACCAAGCTCCCCGCCGGTGTACTTGCCGGAACCCTGATGGCTATGGAAATAAGAGATCTGATCGTAAAATCACCCAATAATGTATATTCATTAAAATAAACAATATAAGAGGTAGACCATGTCAAACAATATTCCAACTCTCGATATGCAGCGGGTCGCTGTACTCATCGACCTTGCACTCTCCGAAGACCTTGCCGACCGGGGCGATACCACCAGTAAATCGGTGATCCCTGCCGACGCCCGGGCTTTCGGCGTACTCTATGCCAAAAGCGATTGCGTGCTCGCCGGTCTGGCAGTAGCCGAAGCGGTCTTTAAGAAACTCGATCCGGAGTGCGAATTCAAATATCTTCTCCACGACGGCGATAAATGCCCCGCCAAAACCGTGATCGCCGAAATCACCGGCAACGCCGTGGCAATGCTCACCGCCGAACGCACCGCACTGAACTTCATCCAGCGGCTCTGCGGAGTGGCAACTATGGCAAACGCCTACGCCGCCAGCGTTAAAGAGAGTTCCATGCAAGTATTGGATACCCGCAAAACCACTCCCGGCTGGCGGAATCTGGAGAAATACGCCGTCGCCGTGGGCGGAGCCTCCAACCACCGGATCGGACTTTTTGACCGCATCATGATCAAAGATAATCACCGGGAAATGGCGGGTATGGAAGGCCCCGGCGGCATCCTCCGCAGCGTGGAACGGGCAAGAGCCATGTATCCTGATCTGGAAATCGAAGTGGAAGTCGATACCCTTGAAGAGCTGGACGAAGCATTGCAGTCGGGCTGCGAATACATTCTTCTGGACAATATGACCACCCCCATGATGGCAGAAGCCGTAAAACGCAACAACGGCCGTGCCAAGCTGGAAGCCTCCGGCAACATCACCATCGAGCGATTGCCGGAGATCGCCGCCGTGGGCGTGGATTTTGCCAGCAGCGGAGCGTTGACCCACTCGGTAAAATCCGCTGATATATCGCTGGATATCAAACCTTTGAAATGAGGTAAAATATGATAGCTCGTCTGCAAGGAACTTTGTTGGAAAGCTCCTACACCAACTGCATAATAGATGTGCACGGCGTGGGCTACGATGTGCAAATACCTTTAAGTACATTCGATAAATTGCCCCGGGAAGGCGAAGAAACGGCACTGTGGATTTTTACTCAAGTAAGGGAAGATGCCATAACGCTCTATGGATTTGCTGAAAAGGACGAGAAAAAGCTCTTTGAAAATCTGCTGGATGTTTCCGGCATCGGCGGCAAATTGGCTTTGGCTATCTTAAGCGGTATGCCGCTGGGGAGCTTGTGCAACGCCATTGTCAACAGCGATGTAAAACTTTTGAGCAAGATAAGCGGCGTAGGCAAACGCACCGCCGAAAGACTGGTGGTGGATCTTCACGACAAGCTCCCCAAACTGGGTTTGAGTTTTTCCGGAACAGCTCCCGCCAACGCAGTAGCAAAAGACGATCCCCGCAGCGAAGCTGTAAACGATGCCTTGATGGCACTGGCACAACTGGGGTTCAAAAGCGAACAAGCCAAAGAAAAAGTCAACGAAATCGCCGCCAGCCTTTCCCCGGAAGAGTGCAGCAGCGAAAATCTCCTGCGGCTGGCGATCCAGCAGTTAGCAGGCAGCCGATAGACTGCGGCATAAAGATAAGGCTCTGTTCCCAATAAGGGTCGGTACTTGAGGAGGGGGAAAAGACCTTTTGAGGAAAGGTCCTTTTCCCCCTCCTCAAACTCCACCCCCTCCTATGAGAGACGGTTTGTCAAATTTTATTTGTTAAAAAAATGTAAAAAATATGAAAATCAGCAGAAGATGATTCCCAATGGTTGCTTTTGTCTTGCTCCTATTCGCGTTCT
>JAZSHD010000046.1:0-2440 GCA_045533055.1 Victivallaceae bacterium
CTTATATATACAAACTTACTGTTTAGCAATTTCCTGCATTATCGCCCCGGCAAGCTCCACATTGCGGTGGTGCCCCGGTTTGACGGCTATGACATGACCTGTTACACGGCGGCCGCACAAAAACAAGTCGCCCACCAGGTCAAGGATCTTGTGCCGCACGATCTCATTTTCGTAACGCAAGCCATCTTTGCAGATAATGGCTCCGTCGTGAATGATTTCGGCATTATCCAGACTGCCGCCTTTGCACAACCCCATTGCCAGCAGCTGACCGAGGTCAGCATAGTTGACAAAGGTTCTGGCTCCGCAAATATCACTGTCAAAAGTTTCAGCATTGATGACTATATCCAGATACTGCGGATCAATGGGGCAGCCTTTGAATGATGTTGTGCAGCTGATCCTGAGTTCCGGATTTTCCGAAGGCAGCAATACCAGCGTGGTGACTCCCGCATCTACAAAGAGCGGTTTGGTTGGCACAAAGTAATTGGCTTCGGCAGCTTGTTCATCGGTTCCGGCTTCTTTCAGAACCTTCCAGAAAGGCAGACTGCTGCCGTCAGCAATGGGCGGTTCCGGCCCATCCATTTCAATAATGGCGTTATCAATATTCATAGCGTGGAGCGATGCCATGATGTGTTCTACGGTGTGAGCTACGCAAGGGCCTTCGCCAATCGTTGTACCACGGCGAACATCCACAACTTTGTTTGCCAAAGCCCGGACTTCCGGCTTGCCGGCGAGATCCACCCGGCGGAAAGTTATGCCGCTGTTGGCATCGCAGGGGAGAAAACGCAAGGTCGAACGCACTCCGGTATGCAGTGCTATACCCGAATAACTGGTGCTTTGATGCAATGTTTTTTGCTTATTCATAAAAAAACCGTAAATAATGGTGTGTTTTTCTTGTAAATATCCAAAATAGTAATATAGTTCATAAAAAAGAAATGTAAAGTAAAAATGAATTTTTTTCCGAAAACAATTATTGTAACCGGTCCAACTGCAACGGGCAAAACCGCTTTGGCGGTAGCTTTGGCGGAAAAGTTTGGCGGCGAGATCATCAGTGTTGATTCCCGTCAGGTCTTCCGGGGCATGGATATAGGTTCCGGCAAAGACCTCTCCGAATATGGCAATGTGCCTTATCATCTTATTGATGTGGCAGAGCCCGGCGAGCCTTACGATCTCTTCAGTTTTGTGCAGGATGCCCGCAGGGCGTTGGCAGAGATCGTTCAACGCAAAAAACTCCCCATCCTCTGCGGCGGCAGCGTGCTTTATCTGGATGCTCTGCTCAAAGGCTATACGCTGGCAGGTGCCAAGCCGGATATGGAGCTGCGAACCAAGCTGGATAAACTCTCTTTGGCTGAATTGAACCGCAAGCTCGATGAACTTGCCCCCGCTGATCTTGCCGGATTCAAAGACCGGGACAACGCGTTGCGGGTACGCCGGGCCATTGAAAACACATTGGCTACCGGCAGAGCGGTAAGTTTGAGTGCCGAAGCCGGTCTTTTGGATAATTCGCTGGTGCTGGGCGTATACTTTCCCCGGAAAACGGTACACGAAAGAGTGGAAAAGCGGCTGGATGCCCGCTTGCAGGAAGGTATGATCGACGAAATAAACGATCTGCATGAAAAGAAAAATGTGCCGTGGGAAGTTTTGGAGCGTTACGGTTTGGAATACCGCCATGTATCAGAGTATCTGCAAGGCAAATGCGACTATGCTGTTATGCGTAATACGCTGCTTTACAGCATAAGAAAATTTGTGAAACGGCAGGATATATGGTTTCGCAAGCTGGAGCGGGAAGGTGTGGATATTCACTGGGTGGAAAATGGCAGCATAACTGCGGCTGCCGATCTGGTGGAACGCTTTCTCAATGGCGAAAGTTTGCCGCCCAGCCCGATCAGATTGTCGGAAACTTTTTACGGAACGCAATCTTCAAAAAGTCATTGATAAGAAAGGAGTTGAAAATGTTTTGTTACCCAACAAGTGATAACGCCGTATGCGTTGTTGTAGATATTCAGGCAAAATTGCTGCCTGCCATGAATGATCCTGAACTGGTGCTGAACCGGGCACAAATGCTGGTCAAAGGTATGAACGAACTGGGTGTGCCGGTGGTGGTCACCGAACAGTACCCTCAAGGGTTGGGCAATACGGTGCCGGAGTTGTCGGAGCTTTTTGCTGAAAATACCCAAGTCATTGCCAAGACCAGTTTTTCCTGTTTCGGCGAAGAGGCTTTTGCAAAGGCTATGGATATAGAAAAACGCCCGGTAATGATCATTTGCGGTATTGAATCGCATGTATGCGTGGCTCAAACTGCATTGGATGCACTTAATGCCGGTTACAAAGTTTTTATAGCTGCTGATGCGGTAAACTCCCGCAAGTCAAGCGATCTGGATACGGCACTCTCCCTGCTCCGTCATGCGGGCTGCACCGTGGCAAGTGCCGAAGCCATCCTTTT
>JAZSHD010000080.1:0-15024 GCA_045533055.1 Victivallaceae bacterium
GGCAGATTTAGAGCAAACACAGCAAAAGTAAGAATGACAGGGCAGATGCAACTGCCCTCCTGTCAACAAAAAAATATGCTAATTACTTGACAAATCTGTTTTTACGGCTACTTTATAAAAAAGTTATGGGATAGCTGTGAACATATCTTGAAAAAACTTCTTTTGTATTGTATATTGTAGGAAATCAGTCAATACAACAGCTGTATAAAAACAAGGAGTTTATATGAAACAACTTATTGCAGTCGGGCTGCTGGGTGCTTGTGCATATCTGGCGGCAGCCGGAACCGCTCCGGTGGGGGCTTGGAACTTTGAAAAGGTGGAAGGCAGCAAGGTCAAATCCTGTATCGGGCCGGACGGCAAGATCGTCAATTTGGGTAAAAATGCCCGGATCGTGCCCGGCCGCAGCGGCGGCAATGCTCTTTATATCGGCGGCGGCTGGCAGAATACTGACCGGAACAAAAACGGTGCATTGGTCATACCCAAATTTGCCCCCAAACCGGATAAGCCCTTTTCCATCGTCTTTGATTACAAGATGGATGCCGATATCAAAAATAAAAATTTCCGAAAGTTCAAAACTCTGGTGGAAGCTGCCAATGGCGAGCGTGGCCCCGGCTTCCGGGTATTTATCTTTTACGGCTCATTGCAGTTCCGCACCGGCGACGGCAAAAAAAATATGCAGCATGTTTCCGCCAGCAGTGCCACGGTGCGTATCCCAGCTGGCCGCTGGGTGCGTTTGGCAATAGTCTATACCGGCAAAACAGCTGCACTTTATATGGATGGCGTGCAAATCGCTCATGGAGCTATGGAAATCGTACCGGGCACACAGAAAAATCTTATTTTCGGCTCTTACCGTGGAGGTTTTGCCAATCCTGCCACTGCGGCTTACGACAATATTGCTGTGTATGATAAAGCGTTGAGTGCCGGCGAAATCGCAGAAAATTATCTTAAAACTTTAACCGGAGATCACGAATGATTATGAAGAAGTCCTTTTCTGTTTTGAGTGCTGTATTAGCTTCAGCGAGTGTTTTGTGGGCAGCTCCCGGGCGGGTCGATGCAGTAAAAGTTACCGACCCGATCACGCTGGATGGCAATATTGTTGAAAAAGCATGGAACAACACTCCGTGGCAGGGCAATTTTACAAATCCATTGAATGGCAAGCCTGCCAGTCAGCCCACCCGGTTTAAGGTGCTGGCTGGCGAAAGGGGATTGTACTTTGCAGTTGATGCTGTTGATAAAGATATTCATACAGCAGTGCACGAACATGACTTTGCTTTGTGGAACAACGATTGTATCGAAATATTTATAACTCCGGTTGCCGAGCCTTCGCCGGATAAAAACATCCGCGAACACAAGCAGTTCGTTTTCAATGTTTCCGGCTGCCGTTTTGAAAGTGCCAGCAAGGGCGGTATTGCCACTACCACCTGGAATTTGCCCTGGCAGGTCAAGGTCAAACAAAATAAAAAAGGCTTTACTGCCGAAGTCTTTATTCCTTACTACGCAATGAGTCCGGCAGCCAATGCCAACACCTGGCGGTTCAATGTTGCCCGCGAGGATCACAACCCCAAAAGCAAAGAGTACCACTTGAGTATCTGGAGTCCCAGCAAGCAGTTTGCTGACAACGATAAATTCGGGTATCTCGAGAATATTCCGGTGGATTTTTCCTGCTATCTGGCTGAATTACAGGCTCCCACGCTTACTTTGAAGCTGGCAGATGGGGTAGTCCGTCCTGCGGTGAACGGTACACTGGTTGGCAGGCAGGGCAAGCGTTATTCAGTTAAGGCTTCACTCTGGAGCAAGGATAAAAAGGTTGTTTCATTCAATGCCGTGGAAAAAGTGCTGCCCAAATCCGGCGAACTGGCTCTTTCCATACCCGTAACGCTGAGGGAGTCCGGCGATTATAAATTGCAGACTGTTGTGCTGGATGACAGCGGTAAAATAGTGGCTTTTAATGAGAAAAATGTCAACTTCAGTGCTGCCACTCTGGCTCTTGATATGCTGCAGCCTTGTTACCGCAGCAATATTTATCTGGCATTGCCCAATCCGGAACTGGCTCTGTCCGTTCGCAGTCTTGCCAATGCTGAAGCGTTGAAAAATGCTTCTTTGCTGGTCAAAGTTATGCAAAAAGATAAAGTTATAGCTGAAAAAACTGTTAAATCTCCCAATACTGTCGAAAAGGTAGTTTTTGCCGCCGGTAAGTGGGCACCCGGCAGTTACACTGTGGAGTGTGCCGTCACCGGGGCAGGGCAGGCAGACGGCAAACTTTCGGTACCTTTCAATGTAATAGCTCCCGCCAGGGGCAATGTTATAACTTTAGACAGCCGGCGTTATGTAACGATCAACGGAAAAAGAGTTTTTATCCGCGGATTTATCGGCGGCCCCGGCGACTTGAAAGCTCAAAAAGCTGCCGGGTGTAATCTTGTGCAATTTTACATGCTGCATTTCAGCGATATCGATAAAATTATTGCCACGCTGGATAAACTGCATTCGCTGGGATTGATGGCGGCATTTACCCCCCGGCACAAGATGCGTGGTACATTTTTCGGTTTTCTGGAAAACGGTAAAGAAGTGAAAACTCTTTCCAATGCCAGTTACGAAAAAATCAAAAAGCTGGTGGATGCCGTAAAAGAACACCCCGCATTTTTCGGCTGGTATCTCTACGACGAACCCCGTGGTGCGGAAATGGCTGCAGAGTTAAAGCGGCAGTATGAATTTTTGCGTAAAATCGACCCCAATCACCCCGTTCTTGGGCTGGATAACAGCTCCGGCGGCTGCGTAAACAAAAAAGGCCATTGCGATATACATATATTGGATATGTACCCCAGCCCGGATAAACAGGATGTTTTCAGTCATGAACTGGCTGTAACTTCCTCGGCAGTGGCGACCATTGTGCGTGGTGTTGGCAATGAAGGTGTCTGGTACTGCCCGCAGGCCTTTGACCGCGATTGCTATGCCCGGGGCCCCAACAACCACCGCAGCATGACTTTTGTGGAAACCCGCTGTACGGTGTGGGGTTCCATCGCTGCCGGAGCTACCGGTATATTCCCGTTCAAAGTTGGGCAGAGCGATGTAAAATATTTCCAGCGTCACCCCAATTCTGGTATATATGCTTCGCCAGAAATGCATTTGGGCTGGCTTAAAGTTATTATGCCGGAGTTGAACAATCTTGCACCGGTGCTGACTGCTCAAACGATCAAGGCTGCTGCTGAACCTGCCGATCCGGTATCGCTGCGGGTGACCGCCCGGAAATATAAAGGTAAGAACTTTGTATTTGTAACCAACACCAAACGAGCCAATGTCAAAGTTACCATAACCTGGCCGGATAAATCTGCCAAAAGCGTGAAAGTGCTGGGCGAAAAACGCCAAGTCAAAGTAGTTAACGGCAAAGTTGTTGAAAACTTCAAACCCTACGGGGTTCATCTCTATACTGATGATATGTCTTACCCCGAAGGCGTGGATATTCCGGCTGTGAAAGCGGAGATCAAAGCCGCTTTGAAAGCTGCCGGCCGCTGACTTTGATATAGATAAAAAAACAGGCTGCTGCAAGACCTTTTTCTGCAGCAGCCTGTTGCTTTTTAATAATGTGAAAAAAAATAGAAACTTACTGCTCCACATCTTCCATAAGCACCGCATGGATTTCCGCCGCTTCTTCAGCCGAAAGTTCCCGGTTGTAAACAGCGGCAAAGGCGATGTAGCCTTGCACTTTATATCCATAGCTTACACGGGGCTCTGCCCCTGCACATACCCAGCTTGGAGTTGGTAAATCATTATCCACATGAGTTGAGCCGGAGCCGTTAAGTTTTCCATTCAGATATGCTGTGCCGGCAGAAGTGTCAGCACGGGTAATTATTAAACTTTGCCATTTCCCGTCGGCGGTAATACGCTCGCCGCCCCATTCTTGAAAATGCCCGTTTTTAGCAGATATATCGACCCAGGTGCTTTCATCGCCGACAGTCATAAATGTCCGCCAATCGCTGCCGTTAGTTGGTGCTGCAAGTATTACCATGGAGCAGGCTCCATTACCTGTCGGCAAGTCAGAATTATTCGCCCACTTGACATAATCCGACCCATCAAGCTGCAAACAGTTCAAGCCGTTATGGGTGGTAAAAGTGCCGCCGGTAACGGGAGCTGCCTTGCCGCTTATCTGATCCACATAGTCGGCGGCAAGCGGTGCATAAAAGACCAGTCCTTCAGACGGAATCGGGAAAGTTGCTCCGTCATACAACTTGCGGACCCGGATAGATGTATCAGCTGAATAGATTTCGCCAACTTTTGGGGTGAGGTATGTTACCTGCAAATTTTCTGTCAACTTATCAGATTTGCTCCACGCTCCGGTTACGCTGTTTTGTGTGACTTTATACCCGCTCCAGCTGGCAGAAGACGGCTCAGAGCGTTCCGGCTCCGCATCGGAGAGTACGGGCAAGGGCGTTCCACCACTGACAGTCCGCCATGTATAAGGAGCAAGCTGTGTTGCCGAAGTAATAGTTGTATTATAGTTCCAATCGGCAGTGGGCAATTCATACACGGAAGAACCGTTGCTCATGATCAACAACCCGAAGATATTGTTTTCCTCTTCATCAGTGATCCAGTCATCAATATGATAAATGGCAGCGGTGCCGTCGGCATTGACCCAGCAATCATAACACCCGGCGGAAAAGAAATCGTTACAGCCGCTGCCCCGGACATACAAGCCATTTACTTCAGAGTTTCCGGCATTGTCAATCATGAACATATTACCATTGCCCCATTCAACAATGTTGCAGAAGTAATAAGGCATGCAGCCTTCTTCATAGCCTGTCTCTGCTTCATCGGGAGTATACAAAACACAATTATAATCATTCATCCATTTATCCCAGATATCTTCCAGCTCCATATAGCCGGTGGCGGCAAAGACCGCTTCAGCCGAAGCATCAGACAGTACTATTCGCCCGGTGGTGCCTTCTGCGGATTTTTCCACCTGGACTGCATATTTGCTGTCTGAGCGAACAAAAGACCATGTAGCCTGTTCTCCGGTTAAGTTTGCCGGGAAATATATCCCGGAAGCCATACTTTCAGCATTTTCGCCAGCCAGTGACCAATCGCACAATGTGAGTATTTTCGGGTAAAGCGGCTCGCCAGCTTTAGCGGGCTGATAGTAAGAACATTCAATAAACTCAAGAGCTTCCTGCTCTTTTTCCGGATAAGCAGCTTCGAGTTTGAGGGTGCTGTTTACACTGTAAATTTTTCCGACTTGTGGAGTATAGCCGTTTATGGGTAAATTTTCCACCAAATTGTCGGTTCTTACCCAGCCGTAAGGCAGGAGAGAAACTTGCAAAGCCTCATTATCCCAAGTTGCTTCACTGGGCAATGGAGTTGTGTCAAAGCTGAATGATTGGGTTGAATAAAATTTTTCATAATCGTAAGTTCCGGGGGGAGCACTGGTAATTGCCCAGGAGTAGTCCCCGAAAATATAGAGGGTTCTGAGGTAATATTTCCCGTTAGTGTAGACTTTGTCGGTACGCGAATAACCGTATCTGAAAATAGTATAAATACCGTTGCAATCTGCATTGTCAGCTCCACTTACTTCAAATATATGATCGGTAAAATTGTTGAGCATTTCGTATCCTGACCAGGTGCCGGTTGCAGAATCTACGGCTTGACAGCGATAAAATTTTATCGTTTCTTCCGGCAGCTCCGGATATCTTGAAGCAATCATTGTGCGGGTTTTTGCCGAGTATATTTTTCCGGGTATGGGTATATACCCAGTCGGAATCAGACCGGTGGTCAAAGTTTCGCTTTCGGTCCAAAGGTCTGTTGCGGTCAATGTAATTTGATACCCGGAAAAGCAGGAAATAAAAGATTTCGTATTGACTGACGAAACAATTTCCCGGTCAATAACAATGTCGTTGTAACCTTTGAATAAGATATTTTCAGTTGAAGCATTAGACGCTATAAAATAGGCAATCGGCAGTGATTCAAGATTTATAGATAATTTATTTTGATAACCGCCTATATCCAGTTCGCCAATCATTTGCTCAATAATGATTTCAGCAGACTGATAATCATTATCAGCAACAGTTGCTGCACATATCCAGTCAAAATCCGAAACTTTGGTGTAGTTGCCAATGAGGGAGATTTTCCTGCCGTCCGGCAAAGTAACCAACCCACTGGTAATAGAAATAACTGAAGCCGCCGGAATATACTCCGCACAACGGTAAAATTTTAACTCCGATGACGAGGAGGAACTGATATTATTAACCGCTGCAGTCATTTCTTCCAGTGTCAAAGGACCGGTAACTGCAGCTTTGGTTTGTATTGCTTGGCTCAAATCGGTTAAAACGCTCTTCAGACTCATATTACCACTCTCCATTCACTATTGCGTTGTTTACATATTCTTTGATCTCAGCAACATCGGTGTCGGTCCAATAATCAACGCCGCGTTGAGGTGTTTTTCCGTCAGAGCCTTTTTCGCCCTGTATGCCTTGTATTCCGGGTTTTCCGGCTGGAACGGCTATGGTAAAATTGAGTTTTTGAAGATCATTTTCGTTTACTATTTCCATGTTTGCATAGGGGCTTTCGCCGTATTCGAGCATAATTGCTTTTACTTCGGATACTGTTAAGTTAAAATTTCCGGCATCGATCAGAGCTTCAATTTCTTCTTTGGTATAATATTTTTTTAAGGGTTCCGGCGGCCGGCCTTCTGCATCGAGTCTTTTATCAGCAATGGCGTGAATGCGTACCAGCCGTTTGTATTGACTTGTTTCCGGAGCATACAAAACAATATCGGCAAAGCATGGAGTATTACTGGCTTTGACCCGCTGGGCATATTCTTCAGTGGATGTGTTGATTTCAAATTCGGCGGTACAGCGGTCAGGTGAAATTGTACCGAAGCTGATAAATGCAGGCGTATTGTAGTGCTCGGCAACATCCCCCATCATTACTATTTGGCAATTTTCCGGCAAGCGGTATTGTTCGGTGCCTTTTACGAATGAAAAATCGAATTTTTCCAGCTGATTTCCGGTAAAGCGGATTGGACAGGCTGCAAATTCACCGGACGAATCAAGAATATTACCGGTGGCAAGATCAATGACAAACATTCTGTATATCCTCCTTTTGACATAAATGTTTTGAGTTTTCCGCCTTGAAACGGCAGTGTCAAAAAAGATGATATATTGTCAATATTTGACCGTATTCTATAAAAATACAGTTATTGTTCAGCTGTAATTTGCTTTTTTTTCTTCAACTCCCTTGTCATCCAGCGGGAGTCACTCAGAGTCATGAAACTATACATGTAAATAAGTGCCAGCAGCATGGGGCAGAACGCTCCGTAGATCAATGCCCAGACCGCTTTACGCAAATTGGTGTTTTTGGCGTAGATGATTGCCGGTATAGACGCCCAGGTAAGCGAGAGCAGGGCATTGGCAGCTAAAAAGATCACCGGATCTTTTGCACCGTAAAAAAGCATGTAGAAGAATGCCGGAACAAACAAAAAGGGCAGTATCAAATTCTGGGTCAATGCCACCCAGTAGGCGATCAGGACCCAGCTGCGGATATTTTTGGGCGGGAAGTTTTTGAATGCAAATTTGGTCATCATCAGATTTTCCCTTATATCGCCCCTGGTCCAGCGAAGCAGCATTTTACACGCTCCGGTAACAGTTTTAGGTACACATGTGGTGGCTTGTGCCGTACTTTGATGTACGATCTTATAGTTGCTTCGCAGAATCAGGGTCGCTAATGCCCGGTCTTCGCCGATCAGAGCCGGACGGTTCATAAAAGTCTGGTTCAGCCACTCGTCAAGGATCGGCAGCAATGCACTTTTCCGGTAAGCACTCAAAGCTCCGGGCGTACAGAGTACCAGGGTGGTAACACTTTGTGCCGCCCGTAAAAATTCGCAGCCGAATACCAGCAAAACATCCAGTAATGAAGTAATGAAACTCTGTTCCGGAGTTTTTACCCGGATGGCTCCGGCAACTGCCCCCACCGCCGGATCGGCAAATGGTGATACCAATGCCCGCAAGGTATTGGGTTTTACTGAAGAATCGCTGTCAACAGTTACGATAATATCGCCTCTTGCCGCCTGAGCGGCTACATGGATAGCATGTTTTTTGCCTTTATTTTCCGGCAGATTTATCGTTGTAACTTGCTTGGGAGCATAGTTTGCACCCCGGCAAATGTAATCCCAGGTATTGTCTTTGGAGCCGTCATTTACAGCAATGATCTCCAGCTTGTCGGTGGGGTAATCGCTGTAAAGCAGACTTTTTATGGTGCGTTCAACATAAGCTCCTTCATTATAAGCCGGTACGATTACCGTGCATCCGGGGAGTTTTTCATCGTCGATTTCGGGTTTTACCGGCCGGTAAAAACAGCACAATATACCGGTTGCCAGTAAATAGAGATAAGTTATTCCCATTACCAGCACTGCAGTAAGTGACAGCTCCGGCTGCAGTGAATTACGGTAAAATACCAGCAATTCCGGGTCTTTGGCAGCCAATATGGCAAGAACTGCCAAATAAACAGCCAGAAGCCCCCATAATATAATATCCCGCAATCGCGGGTGTCTGAAAAAACGCAACATACTCAAAAAGTTAAACTGATTATTTACATGCAATTCAATTAATATATCACTGGATATATGTTATTGCAAGTTGCCACAGCTGCGGTTAAGCGTTTTTATCTCTTTTTTGCAGTTTGACGAAAACCCCAATCCAGCAGTCTGGCGGTAAAGTCAAAACAGTTCTGTCTTTTGCTGAATCCGGTAACTACGCCTGCCAGGCGTTTACCGTTGCGTTTACAGCTGAAAGCCAGACAGTTGCCGGCAGCATTGGTATAGCCGGTTTTTAATCCTTCCATACCCTTGATGCTTCCCAACAGGCGGTTGCCGTTGCGGATAATACCGTACGGGGTATTGGCCTCCCGCAAAGAGGTGTATTTGATGATTTGCGGATAGTCATAAAGACGATCGATAAGCTTGACCATGTCAAGGCAGCTTGCTTTATTCATCAGGGTATCTTCAGGGTTTTTTCCGTAAATCGGCAAACCGTTGGCATTGTAAAATCTGCCTTCTTCCATACCGATACGATAAGCTGTACGATTCATTTTTTTGATGAATGTACTGTTTTCGCCATTGCCGAAATATTCAGCTACAAGATGTGCTGCATCGTTGGCACTGCGGAGCATTGAGTAGATAAAGAGGTCGTTTAGTGGAACTTTTTCGCCGGGTTTCAGATTCATTTTTACCTTATCGGCATTGGCACATTCCAGCGAAACGGTTACTTTGGTTTTAAGATCGATCTCCTCGCGTTTTTCCAGCTCTTCAAAAGCTGTATAAACAGTCAGCAGTTTGGTCAGCGAAGCAATGGGTACCGGAGCTTTACTGTTTTGCTGCCAGAGGATTTTGTGGTTATCCAAATCCACCAGAATACCTGCATTGAAACGGTATTTTGCCATAGTTGCAGGTAATTTGGAGGTGCGGGAGGCGTCAAACCGCACCCGGTTGACAGTACGGTCTGCACGCTTGAAACGGTATTGTTTGACCGGTTGCGGCATTGGAACTGTTTCAGCAGGCTGCATGGAGAGTTCCTGCGGCAGCTGCAGTGATTTTATAGGGGGGGGCAACTGCTGCATTGCAGCGGCATCGTTTTTTATATTTTCCCGGGCAGAACTCCGGGCGGCAGTGCTTATGCCGATAACCAGAACAACAGTAAAAATGATAAAACAGACTACCAGTGCAATTACTTTTTCTCTCATAACCGTAAATTCCCAAAGATTTATCATGCTTGCGGTATGTAATATAACACAAAAGTAAGAGGTTTGCACATCTGTAAGACTTTTTTTACAGATTTTTGTTTGTATTTCTTAAATCAGGGGGTTATATTTATGCACAGTTTATATTCAAATTGACAGAATAATCTAAGGATTTTTATGAAAATCTTGCTGGTATTGGCACATTTTGACCGGCATAAGTGGGATTCACTTACCGATCAGGCTTGGAATATTGCCCGGTTGCTTACAGCTTCAGGGGAAGCCCAATGTGCCATTGCAGCGGTCAGGGCCGCCGGAGAACCGGCTTTGGAAGTTGTTAAAAATGTTACCATTCGCAGGTTTTCTGCAAGGTATTCGCTGTTGGCACGACTGCGTGATCTTTTTTTTCGCGGTAACTCGGGCAGAACTGAATTGCCGGGATTGGAGATCTATCTGAAAAAAAACCGCTTTGATCTTGTGCATGTTATGACCCCGGATTGGCTTTGTGCGGCAACAGTCCGGATGGCAGCTGAACAGAATATACCTTGTCTGGTGACATGCCGCAGTGAAGAATTTAAGACTTTTGACGCAGCCGTAAAACAAAACAGGCAGGTGGGCGATTTATCCTCATTCAGCAAATTTTTTGATAAATACGCCAGCGGTTTGAAGCGGGCAGACCGGATTTTCTGTACCGATAAAAGACTTTTCAGTGCTTTGAACGGAAAGGTTGATAAAGAGCATTTACTCAGCTGGTCTGCCGGGGTGGATTGCGAATACTTTGCCAAGCCTTCCACGGTGGATTTTCGCAAAATATATCAGCTGCCGCCCAACAGTTTACTGCTGCTGACCGTGGGGCATATATCGGAAAGTAAAAATCAGAAAATGCTTCTGGAGATAGTTTCTCTGCTTAAACGCCGGGGTTGGAATTGTCAGCTGCTGGTGCTGGGGTGGGCAGAAAATGAAGAGTATTTCAAGGAGTTTAACAACTATATAGCAGAGCATAAACTTAACAATACAGTTAAAGTGATCCCCGGTTTGCCGCCGGGCGATGAACGGTTCCGGGCGGCTTATCAGACAGCGTCGCTGGTGCTGCTGCCGGCAAGGTTTGAGGTTTCGGCATCGGCGGTGCTTGAAGCGTGGTCGGCGGGGGTGCCGGTGGTGGCTTCGCCTGCCGGTTCCGGCGGCGAGATCATAACTGATAAAGTTACCGGCAGACTGGTTCCGGTGCGGGATTTTCAGGAGTGGGTGAGCTGTTGCGAAGAACTGTTGAATGACCGCAACCGCAAAGAGCTGGAAAAAATGCGTTCAGCAGCAAGAAGCGAGGCTAAAAAATATGCATGGCGTGAGCGGTTGAATGAGCTTTTGAATATTTATAAGGATGTAATAGACAATAAATAATAAACAACTTGATAAAATTATAGGATAAATGCTTATGAAAGAGTATCTGTTGAAAAATGTCCGTCTGATCGACCCTGCCCGCAAGATCGATCAGGTTTGTGATCTGGGGGTTGCCGGTAATCAGATGTGCGATCCATCTGATTTGAAAAATCCCGAAGTAATTGATTTGACCGGCAAAGTTGCCGCCCCCGGCTTTATTGATTTGCATGTGCATTTGCGTCAGCCGGGCAACAATGCTGCCGAAACTATTGCCAGCGGCACTGCTGCGGCGGCTGCCGGCGGTTTTACCGCAGTTGTGGCAATGCCCAACACCAGTCCCGCAGCCGATACCCCCGGAGCCATTGAGTATTTACGCAGCATTGCCAACAGCAAAGGCGTGGTGCGGGTGCTGGCATCCGGCTGTATGACCAAAAATCTGGCGGGCGAAGAGATGGCTCCCATCGGCGGCTTGAAAAGTGCCGGAGTTGTGGCGTTGACCGACGATGGCAAATGTATCCAAAATAGTGCCCTGATGCGGCATGTTATGGAATACGCCAAGAGCTTTGAACTGCCCATTATGGATCATTGTGAAGAAAAGAACATGGCTGCCGGCGGCGTTATGCACGAAGGTCAGTGGTCAGTTCTGCTGGGCTTCAAAGGCATGTCTGCTTTGGCTGAAGAGTTGATCGTTGCCCGTGATATCATGCTTGCCCGTGCCATCGACTGGCATGTGCATTTGCAGCACTTGAGCACCGCCGAAAGCGTGCGTATGGTGCGTGATGCCCGCAAACGCAACATCAAAGTTACTGCCGAAGCTACTCCGCATCATATAGCTTTGACCGATGAGTGCATCAAGAGCTTTGATACCAACTACAAGATGAATCCGCCGCTGCGTTCGGAAGCTGACCGTCAGGCGTTGCTGGAAGGTCTTGCCGATGATACTATTACAGTTATCGCCACTGACCACGCCCCCCATACGGCTACCAGCAAAACTGTGGAATTTGACTACGCACCTTTCGGCATCATCGGTTTGGAAACTGCTGTAC
This sequence comes from Victivallaceae bacterium, assembly GCA_045533055.1. Taxonomy (GTDB): domain Bacteria; phylum Verrucomicrobiota; class Lentisphaeria; order Victivallales; family Victivallaceae; genus SIG78. The sequence continues at coordinate 12,141 of JAZSHD010000080.1, forward strand.
CGGTAACGCTTACAGAATTGGTACATACCGGAGTCTTGACTCTGCCCCAGTGGGTAGCCAAATTCACCACCGGCCCGGCGGATGTGCTGTTGATGAAAGATTATAATTTAGCCAACGGCAAAGCAGCCGATATAACGGTCATCGACCCCGAACTTGAATTTACTGTGGATAAAAACACCTTCCGCTCCCAGAGCCGCAACACCCCGTTTGACGGCAAAAAATGCAAGGGCAAAGCTGTGGGGACCATGGTTGACGGTGTGTGGGTATACCGCGAATTCTGATCTATGCGTTTGATTCCGGAAAAGTGCTGGCACAATTTGTATATACATATACCATTTTGTGTCAGCAAGTGCGGCTATTGTGCGTTTTATTCGGAAACACAATGCGGTTCGGCGATACGGAAAAATTATCTTGCTGCGGTAAAGGATTTTTTGCTGCAGCAGGAGTTTTCTTCCCCGGTCAAAACCGTCTATATCGGGGGCGGTACACCAAATTTTCTGACGGCTGAAGAAATGGCAGAACTCTTTGAGTTTGTGTATAAGATCGTACCGTTGGCAGAGGAGTGCGAAGTAAGTAGCGAACTCAATCCGGAGCTGCTGACTGCCGGTAAGCTGTCGGTTTTGAATGAATACGCTACCCGTTTGAGTTTGGGCGTGCAGAGTTTTGACGAAAGCGTCCGGAATTTGCTCATGCGTAAATGCAGCAGCGAACACTTGCAAAAAGCCCTCAAACTTCTGGAAAAACGCCGTGCCCGGCATTTCAATATAGATTTGATCTACGGTGTGGCTGGCGTTCCGGAAAAGGTTTTGGCAAATGACTTGAGTTTAGCCGTGGAGTATGGTGCCGATCACTTATCGTGCTACTCGCTGACCGCCGAAGAAAACAGCCGTTTGGGGTTGAATTCGCCGGTGGCAGATGACAGCGAAGCGGCAGATCGCTGGTTGTTTATCGGCGAAAAACTCTCTGAATACGGCATAAACCGCTACGAAATCTCCAACTACGCAAAGAGTGATGCTCATTGCCGACACAATGTAAATGTGTGGCGGGGCGATACTTTGCTGGGGGCAGGGGCGGCGGCAGCCGGATTCAATGGAATTGACCGATATAATTTTACTGAAAGTATAGATGATTTTATTGCCGGAAGAACTCCGGAGTTTGACTGCATAACACCAGGAGAACGGTTGTTGGAGATTTTTGCAGTCAACTTGCGGACTGTTGAAGGTTGGCAGAAAAATATTTGGGAGAAACTTTATCCCGGCAGTTGGGATAAAATGTATAAAATGTGTAAAAACTGTGCTGCAGAAAATCCGGTGTGGTGGTGTTTGGAAAATGATCATATAGCATTGACCCAAGCCGGATTGCTTTTCTGGGATGATGCGGCAATGGATGTATTGAGTTGGGATGAAGAGTTATTATGAAGTTCGGCAGATTTGATTATGCGGCGTTTTTGCTTTTTATGGCATACGCCGTTTGTTCGTTGATCATACCCGTAGTGCTGGTGGAAGTGGCACAGGATCTGAATTTTGATCTGGATAAAGGCGGCATGTCCGCCGGCGGTATATTGCAAGCGGGCCGCAGTGCGACCATGGTGGGGGCAATGTTTGTTTGCAGCATGCTTGCCTGCCGCTTCGGATTGCGTAAATCGCTGGCGATGGCGGCGATTTTTATGTCGGTGGGGATCCTGCTGGCGGCGTTCAGCCAATGGTACTGGATGCTGCTGGTGGTGCTGATCATTGCCGGTATCGGCGAAGGATTGGTGGAAGGGTTGGCCACACCATTTATCGGCGAACTGCACAAAGATAATGAGCCGGGCAGATATATGAATTTTTCTCACGGCTTCTGGTCGGTGGGGATTTTTGGCTGCATACCGCTGTTGGGCTGGCTTTTGAGCTGTAATGTATCGTGGCGAGTACTTTGCGTGATCGTGGCGGCAGGGGCGTTGATCCCGGCAGTGATGCTCTTTATCCGGGGTAAGAAAAGGATCAGCCAACTGGAAGGTATCGGCAGATTTGATGCCCCCGGAGCGTTGAAGAAGGCGTGGAATATTGTAAAATGCAAACAGTTCTGGCTCTTCTTCTTTGCTATGTTCGTTGCGGGGGGCGGTGAATTCGGAGCCACTTTCTGGTGTGCGTCGCTTTTGCGTTTGGAATACAACGCTTCGCCATTAGTGGGCGGCTTGGCAACGGCAGTATTTTCGGCGGGCATGATGATCGGCAGAACCGGCAGCGGCGTGCTGATAAGTCAGAAAAATCTTCCGCACTTGATAATGATTTCGGCAGTAGCCGGAGCGATTTTATCCTGCTTATTTGTAGTTATGGGCAGCATGGCAGGAGTAATGGTGCTGCTGTTTTTTGTCGGGTTGGCAAGTGCACCGTTCTGGCCCAGTGTGCAGAGTTACACCGTTGACCGGTTGGATCATCTGGACAGTACCACATTGTATATTCTGTTATCCTGTGCAGGGGTGCCCGGCTGCGGATTTTTAAGTATGGTAATGGGCAAAGCCGGGGATTTATGGGGATTAAGGATGGCATTTCTGGCGATCCCGGTATGTTATGTGATCTTGGCTGGCTTGATAGCTTACGATTACTACATCTGCAAAGGCAGAAAAAAGATGCAGTCCAAGTAGAAAACGGACAACTCAGACAGGTCGGACAGGTCGGACAGGTCGGACAGGTCGGACAGGTCGGACAGGTCGGACAGGTCGGACAGGTCGGACAGGTCAGACAGGTCGGACAAAAAAACTGCCGTGAGAAATATAAAGTAAATGATATTGAAAAATTGAGCAAAATATTGGTTGATAAGCAGAAAATGTATTGAACAATTTTTTCAAAACACAGATGGCACTTTTTTATGCCGGAACGGCATAAAAAAGTGCCAATAAAAG
>JAZSHD010000116.1:0-3142 GCA_045533055.1 Victivallaceae bacterium
CCAAACCTTTTCCCGGCATTTATCTATTTGCGTTGCAAAATAGATAAATGCCATTCAAGTTTTAAAAAAGTTCCAATACTAAAGTTGATCATATAACTTTTTATTGACCTACCCGTATTGGGAACAGAGCCTTTTGTATTCAGTGGAGAAGAGTTATTGCCGCATCGTCGACTATGGCAAACGATTCTTTGCCGCCTTTGATGGCAAAACGCAGAGCCATCCACTCGTTGGCTTTGATGGTGCTGCAGCAGGTGTAAAACCGGGGTTTGCCGGTAAGTTTTACCTGATAAAATATGTTGGTGGGGTGGTTTTTCCGGCGGTAGCCATGTTTGGCTTTGCCGTCTTTGGTATCAGTGTAGCGGTGAGCGGCAACCAGCAGCGTGCCTTTGCCGGAGGCTTGGAAAGTTACCTGTATATTCCGGGTTTGCGGCTTTTGAGCAAGCACTCCCCCTGCCAGCAGTTGATAGGCAAAGCCGCGATGAGCGATTTTCAGGGCGTGATTTTTGCCGTTGACCGCAATGGAACAGTTGCTGTTTATCCACGCAGTGAAGTTCCCTTTTTTATCCAACTCTTCAAAAGTTCCGTTTTTGATAATGTTATTGGCAATGTTGAATCCCCGGTAAGCGGCAATATCATGCTTGTTTATGCCGGATAAATTCAACTCGCCGGAGTTGGCGGGCAACAGAGCAGCATGGATTTTCCACAAAGAGCCCATGCGGGCTTGGGCAAGTTTTTTCAAAGGAAGTTTTATTTCCCAAACCAGCTTGCCGGCAATGCTTTTGGCTTGGGCAAGTGTACCGGCGGTTTCGGGACTTTGGCTGATGACTTTGCCAGCTTCGTCAACTGTCAGGTGATACGGTTTTTGAAGTTTTCCGGGCGGCAGGATATAAAATTCAGCCCGGCACTTTCCGGCGGTGCTGCCGATAAGTCTTATATAGAGATGATTTTTTCCGGCAAGCAGCGAAAAAACAGTTTCCGCAGTTTTGCCTTTTTTATTGCCGAAATCAACTGTGTGCCATGCTCCGAGCCACTGGCCGTCGTCCGGATCGCCGTCGATTTTCAGATTTCCGGTTTTCAGCGGAATGACCGGAGTTTTTTCCGGGGTGAGCCGGATTTTTTCGTTGGGTTCTATCCAGTACCGCTGCAGCCAGGTGCGGTCATCATTCAATCTGCCTTGCAGAATTTTATCGTTTCCGGCGAGCCGTTGGGCTTCATCCAGCAGTGCCAGCAATTTTTCTCTGGCTCCGGGTACGGAAAGCAGCCGGGGCCGCCGCTGGTCGCCGGTGGGGTAGCCCAGACAGTGCGGCGAATTGTTCCAGAGTTCCCGCCGGAAATCGTGATACTTTTTCATTGCCTCATAGGCTTTGCCGTAATATTTACTTTCCACATCGGCTAAAATTTTTGCCGGATCAAGGTCGGGGTTCCAGAGCATTTTGCCCATAACACAGTACCACTGCCAGTTGGAGTTGGTGCGGTCAGCACGGTGATCCGGCTCGCCTTTTTTCCGCCGGGGCCAGAAATCAGCATCGGCAAAGAGCATCTCTTCTTTCCAGCCCATCCAGCCCATTTGCCGGAAGAATTTCAAATCACTGACCTGAATATATTCCGGGCAGCCGTACATTATGGGGGTGCAATTTGCGTAATCATAGAGCCGCATGCGGGCAGCAGCTTTGCTCCACGCTTTCATGTTGGCGAGCTGTTTGACATTCCGCTCGCAGGCAGGATCATTCAACTTGTGCCCGTAACACCTGCCGTGAGTGCAGTAGTAGATCATTGCCCGGGGATCGTACTTTACATTATCCGGCACCTTGCGGTAGGTGTGGTACGCCCATGATTCCAGCTGGGCGTTGGGATGTTTTTTGTAGATTTCCGCCATAAGTTTGACTGCCACTTTGTGGAAACGGTTGGTTATATTTATATAGTCAAAAGCTCCGCTGCCATCTAACTTGCAGCAGAGTTTGCACTCGCACCAGCCGGTGGTGGTATCGGGCATACCGAAGAGAAGTCTTACTTCGTTTGCCGGATATTTTTTGTAGAGGTCATCCACATATTGCAAAAAGAGTTTTTGAACTGCCGGATCGGCAATGCAGATCTGATTGCCTTTGATGCGTTTGCCATTTACCAAGGCAAAATACTCCGGGTGTCCGGCAAAAAGTTTTTGGGGGACGGCTTTGCTGAAGGTGGTGTGGCCGCCTTCACCGATATTCAAAAGCGAAGTCCTTGCCTGATAGAACTTTTCTGTATAAGTTCGCTTGAAGCTCCAGGGCGGACTGATTTGAAAACCCTGCCGCACCGCCAGCGTCTGCCCGTTGACCGGAGTTTTGCCGGTGGCACTTACATGGGATAACTGCCGGTAGCGGAAAGCCGGCTCTCTGATTATGGTAAAATCCGCAAATTTGAGCGTGGGCTTTGCGGGGATATATTCATAGTTATCGAATTTGGTTGCTGTCCGGAACCAGCGTATACCCAGCTTTTCGTCCAGAAACGCATACACGCCATAAAGTTCGCCCACCCGATCTTTGCCCACTATATAAAGCGTATTATTTTTGCAGACTATGGCAAAGGCATCCGGGGAATCGGCCTTGGCAAGTCGGGCTGCCGCCTCATCCGGCAGCCGGGGCGTATGGGCAAGAGTGCCGATAAAGATCCGGGAAACTGCATTGCTTCTGCCTTTTCTGACCGGTAAACTTTTCCCGCAAAGTTTTTTTACATAACAAGCCAATTCTTCAGCGGCAAGACGGGTCGATTCCGGAGCATTTTTCCCGATCACGATTTGAGTATTGGCGTTGATTTCAAAAGCATGGATCGTACCGGCAAACCCCAAAGCAAACAGCAGCAGCCAAAAATTTTTCATAATTCTACCTGAACTGTATCTAAAATAAATATTGATAGAATATACACACCATTTCAGGAAAAATCAATTTTAAAGTTGCCGATAAACCACTATTTGCTATGGCAATATCCCGCCCCCAAAAAAAACAGCGGAACGGAAACCTTTGACCAAGGCTCTGTTCCCAATACGGGTAGGTCAATAAAAAGTTATATGATCAACTTTTGTATTGGAACTTTTTTAAAACTTGAATGGCATTTATCTATTTTGCAACGCAAATAGATAAATGCCGGGAAAAGGTTTGGAAAAAGG
>JAZSHD010000117.1:0-5953 GCA_045533055.1 Victivallaceae bacterium
GGTTTGGGGAAGAGGGAAAGAACCTTTCCTCAAAAAGGTTTTTCCCTCTTCCCCAAGGCTCCCATATCAACCTTTATCGGGAACAAAGCAAAAAACAAAGGAGATGGTATGATGAAACAAAGGTTCACACTTATTGAATTGCTGGTCGTAATTGCCATTATTGCAATTCTGGCTGCCATGCTGTTGCCCGCATTGTCGGCAGCACGGGAACGAGCCCGCAACAGCAACTGTATAAACAAGCTCAAACAGCAGGGTTTGGCAATGCTTTCGTATGCCAGCGATTTTCAAGATTGGCTGCCGATGAACAAAGATGGTTGCGTGCAAACCAACAGTTTGTCTTCGGCCAGCGATCGCGTACCCCACATGCTGTTGGTTGGGGGATACCTCATTGAACCGGAAGCTAACGGCGTAACCACCAACCGTGCCCGCTTTTACGAAACTTTTTACCGTTGTCCTTCCGACCCCGGCACTATTTCCGGCAGCGAAACTGCAGGCTGGCAATATCCGGATAAAGCTACCGGCAGTTATTATATTTGGATGTATATAGATTCTCCGGAGATGACGCCGGGTATTCCCGGATATGCCGGCAGTTATCCCAATGATTTTGCTCCCCGTTCACGGGTCGGTAAGGATGATCCCAGCCGGTGTATTGTCTTTGACCACCGTCCAAAATATCTGGCAGTCGCCGCCAAGGCATACTACACCCACCCCAATATTTACAATGTCTTAAACATTGGCGGCAGTGTAAAGAGTGTTGACCGGCAGGCGGCAATCAACGGCAGAGCATCGACCGATGATACCAAAGGGCGTATCAATCAGGCGTTTTGGGATAACTATTGATAACTATTTTATGAAAGAGGATTTATATGAGTAAAGCAATCAGGATTTTATTGACAGTGCTGGCTGTTTCGGCATTTACTTTGTCGGCAGCTCCGGCAGCGAAAAAAGCTCCGGTCAAACCCCTTGCTCCGGTGATGTTCAAAGGCAAACCGTTTTTCCCCATCGGCGTGTACGATCTTGCCCCCCGCAAAGTTCCCGCTCATCGCCGCTTGGGCAGTATTGACCCCAAACTTTACGAAATCGGCGTGAATATTGCCTTTTTCGGCAATCTGGGGTTGCCGGATAACAAGCGTTATCCCGGTTATTCACACATCAAAAAAGCCTTTGAGCGTGCTAAAAAAGACCCCCGCTTTGCTGATATAGCTTTGATCATCAACTGGTCGGAGGGCATCCATTGCCAATATGATGCATCATTGAGCGGTAAGGCCAAACGCAAATACCGTCCGCTTACCGAAGCGGAACGCAAGGAGCGTTCCAAATTTATCGGCGAAGCCTTCAGTTACTTTGCCACCCAACCCAATGTTATCGGGTACAGCATGGATGAGCCGGAAAACACCTTTACCAACTATTTCAGGACCCGTCACCCCAAAGCTGATATGAACAACCGTATCGGCGGGGCATTGGTCGAATACACCTCCTGGCTGAAAAAGTTGATCGATAAACACCATCCCGGAGCTATGCAGATACCGATCATCGCCTGGTGGGGCACTTACAAAGATGTTTCGCCCATTTATGATGTGTTGATCGCCAACCAATACCCCAAGCCCCCCGGGCGGGTCAAATCTTCAGAATTTGCCGCCGGCTTGTATGAAGTATCTTTTGATGCCGCCCGTGCGGTTTCCGCTGCCCGTGCTGCGAACAAAACGGTTATCTACATGCCGCCGAGTTTTGATACTTTGAATAACTGGTGCACCCAGACTTTCAAAGAGATGCGTTATATGGTCTTTGCACCGGTCACCCGTGGAGCTATGGGGATCATGACCTGGCGGCTCAACCGGTGCAGTCAGGATTTCCGGGATGAAGTGCTCTACCCGGCGATCAAAGAACTTTCGCAGTTCAAAGATTACTATCTGGGCACCTGGCACGACGAACTTGTTACCAGCAATCATGATACAGCCACAGTGGACTACCTGAAAAAGTTCGTTGCCCGTGATGAGTTGCTTGCCGATGTAAAGCTGGGCAAAAAGCAGCTGGTAAAAGACTTTGTACCCGATGTAAGCTATTGCTTGCGGCGCAAAGCCGACGGCAGCTGGATGCTGCTGGCAGTCAACAACCGCCGGGAAGCCTTGGATGATGTGGCTTTGACGGTTGATTTGAAGATGCCCAAAACGGTCAGAGAAGCTTTAAGCGGCAAAGCTGTGAAAGTTGCTGGCAATGTCATCAACGATAAATTTGCCCCCTTTGATGTAAAAGTTTATCTCTGGAGTGAAAAGTAATAAATGAGTTCTGATATTTTCGGCCGCCGCCTTGATTGCTGGATCAATATTCAGCAAGTAACCACCAACTCAATGATGCTGCGTTACAGCCATACCGAATGGACTACCCCGGTTGTGGCTGAACTTACCGGCGGCAGCGAACCCGTTGTGCAGGAGCAAACCGGCAATCTGGCGGGGCGGTTCTTCTTTGAAGAGCTTACGCCCGATACGGAGTACAAGGTCAAAGTTTCCATCAAAGATGAGTTTATTGAACTTGCGTTCAGAACTTTGCCTTTGCCCCGGCAGGAACGGCTGTTCCGGATCGCACTTTTTTCGGATACTCATTTATCCACCCGCACCAATGCCTGTCACGGCAGACTGCACAGCGACAGCATTATGCTGGTTCGCAGTTTGATGCAGCAAGCCGCTATGACCGCTGATTACATCATCGGCCCCGGCGATATGGCTGACGGCGGCAAAGAAGCTGAATTTGCCGCTTTGGAGGCCATCATCAAAAGTATAAGTATTCCGGTTCTGGCAGTACCCGGCAATCACGATGTGGTGCATGGGGGCGATGTTCGGTTTGCTGATCTGTTCAAAAACACCACTTTCTTTTTTGAGCGTGACAATATCCAGCTGGTGGGGTTGGATACCGGCAACGGCCACTTGAACAAGCCCTGCAACCGGGAAGTCATTGAGCGTATCAAACTGGATAAGCCGCTGTTGCTGTTCAGCCATTTTCAGCTCTTTGCCGACGAGTGGATACCCGATGCCGATAAGGTGATTTTTGATAGCGACGAGTGTGTTGACATGCTGGAAAAACTCAAACTTACCCACGGTTTGGCTTGCATTGGTCATAAAAACGTGGCAGCTCAAGTCAAGATCAATGATTTTACCCAGATAAATCTGCCGCAGCTTACCCATTTTCCTGCGGGATATTTAGTTTTGGATGTATATTATGACGAATTCCGCCTTCGCTTTGAACCGATCCCCGGCGAAATACTCAACGAGTATTCCCGGCTGGGGACGGAGGCGGCACGCTATCACTCCCACCCGGCGTGCAAATTCAAGTCGGAATACCGGGATAAATACACTCAATTTTATTGGAACGGAGTTGTGAAAAATGGACTTTCTTTATAATGGTGAACCCGGCTGGATCTCTTCAGTACGGAGCAACAAATGGCGGATTTTCGCCCAACCGGCTCAAGTCGGGCTGAAAACGCATGTCTGGAACGGTGAAGCTTGGTGTAAAACCGAAGAATATCATCTGCCGACAGGTCAAGTGGCAAAAATGAAATTGATCGTGCCGGAAGAATTGAATGGTTCCGGCAATATATTGATGATTTTTCTGCCCTTTAACTCAATAAATCAGTGCAAGGCAGAAGAGCTTTTTGAATTGCCGGAAAATGCCGAAGCTCTCTGGAGCTGGCCGGTGCTGGAAGTCCGCACCCCCGTTGAATGGGTGATAGTTAAGGATTTCCCGGTACCCACCCAGCCGGAAACGGTCTTTTTTGATGGCTGGCTGCGGACGGCGGATGAAAAATTCTACGCCTTGCCGGAAATGCCCTTTTATCTGGCAGATACCCCGGCAGAGTCGCTGCAAGTGAGGGTCAGCAACAACTTTTCCGGCAATAAAGTCCGGGGTTCGGTCACCGCCGAACAATCCCAGGCCGCCCGGTTTATGGCGGATAGAAACTTCAATAATGAAGTTGTGTTGGAGTATGCCGGTAAAGAGCATAAACTTGCTTTAGAGCAGGGTAACGCTGTTTTTGAGTTGCCGCTGGAAGATAATGAACCCTTTGAAATCAAAGCATTTTATCCGGGGATCACCACCGGCGAAAGCAACTATTGCGATCCGGGGTTTTTAAGCGATCTGGGGTACCGCATCGTCTGGGGCGATATGCATGTGCATACCCGGGAATCGGACGGCATGGGCGAACCCGAAGAAGTCATGCAGCGGGCAAGAGATTGGCAGAAGCTGGACTTTATGGCGTTCAACGAACATATCGAACACTCTCTGGCATGGCGGGTATGGTCCAGAGAAAAGTGGGCAAAACTGCGTAAACTCTACGAAGAAAGCACTGTGGATAATGAATTTGTCATCATCCCCGGCTTTGAATATTACAGCTATTGCAATTTGTGGTGTTTCAACGATGAGTATCACACCTGCTTATCGCCGGAATTCAATCGGGAAACTGACTACTACCGCATCAAGCGAATCGATACGCCGGAGGGTAAGCTCCAGCATGAAGAAGTGCAGCAAATGATTGCCAGATTTGCCGCCAAAAAAGATTGGCTGGTGGGTTATCACCGGCTGGAAGTGTTGAGTACCCAGCTGGGCAAACTGCCTGTGCCGGTGCAGTGTCTGCAAATGGCACACTACAAACGCCCGCCGGAAGTGGGCAGTATGGACTACCTTTTGCGGGGCGACAGAGTGGCGTTTTTCGGCGGCACCGATACCCATTTGGGTATGCCCGCAGTGGGCTATACCGGCGACCGCACCGCCAACAGCGGCTTGACAGCAGTATTGGTCAGAGAGCTGACCCGCAATGATCTCCACGAGGCCTTGCAGAATCGCCGTACTTACGCCAGCTTGGGTGCCCGCACCCTGTGCGATATGCGTTTGAATGGTGCAATCATGGGCGAAACGATTTCGCTTGCCGAAGGCGATGCTATGGAAACAACTTTCCGGGCCGCCGGTAAAGAAAAACTCAAACACCTGGAAATCGTCATCAACGGCGAAAACGCCTTTGTGCAGGAGCTGGGAAAAAACATCTGCGACTGCAAGTTCAAGGCGGTAAACAAATGTGCCGGACAAGGTTTCGTATTTGCCCGGCTGCATTTGGAAGACGGCAGAATGTTGTGGACTTCTCCGGTATATATCAATCGTTAAAGATCCTTTTCGTCCTCCGGCGGATCGTAGGAAAATTTCTCTTCCTGATTTTCGCTCCAGCGTTCGGGCCAGCAGTTTTTCAGATAAAACAAAAGTGCCCGGACATCCGGAGGAACATCTTTAGTTACGGTACGGCGTTTCAATACTTCCATAAGTTCGCCGGTGTTTTTATCCACCAGCTCTTCGGCGGTGGCTTCGCTGATCTGAAAACCCAGTGCCCGCTTGACCAGTGCTTCTTCAGCACGCATGGCGGGCGTGGGTTCAGCTAATGCACTTTGCAAATCCCGGTGAGTTTTCTCCCACACGGCAAAACGGTCGGCGGGCAGGTCGAGCAAGCGGATTATTTCCGGTTTTTCCAGACCCAGGCGGCGGAGCAAGCCGGTTAGTTCGGCGATCTCCCGGCGGTATATTGCTGTTTTTTTCATATCCTTAAAGTATCCTTTCAATTAAAAAGTTGGTATTTTACGCTGAAAAAGCCTATTTATATACATTTTTGTCAACAGAAATTGATAAAAAATCAAAAAAAATCTTTTCTCCGCTGGAAAAATTGCCGTAAAACATATAAAATAACTGAAGAATGAATGTTTTTGTCTGAAACAACAGGTTCTGTTTCCAATATCGGTTGATAAACAGAAAAGATGTTGAATCAGATTTTTTCAAAACTCAAGGCTCTGTTCCCAATACGGGTAGGTCAATAAAAAGTTATATGATCAACTTTTGTATTGGAACTTTTTTAAAACTTGAATGGCATTTATCTATTTTGCAACGCAAATAGATAAATGCCGGGAAAAGGTTTGGAAAAAGG
>JAZSHD010000056.1:0-7404 GCA_045533055.1 Victivallaceae bacterium
TTCTTTCTGCGACCCAAGGAGTTGCTGCTTGCTGTTGTCTTCATAAGACCGCTTGGCCTCCGACTTCTTTTTTCCAAACCTTTTACCGGCATTTATCTTTTTGCTCCGCAAAAAGATGAATGCCATTCAAATTTTGAAAAATATCTCAATAAGTCGGATCGTAGCCATGTCGTTCTGTGAGCCAAGGAGTTGCTGCTTGCTGTTGTCTTCCCTAAGACCGCTTGGCCTCCGACTTCCTGTGCATTGAGAATTTTTTCAAAATTTGAATGGCATTTATCTTTTTGCGGAGCAAAAAGATAAATGCCGGTAAAAGGTTTGGAAAAAAGGGGTGGAGTGTGAGGAGGGGGAAAAGGACCTTTCCTCAAAAGGGCTTTTCCCCCTCCTCAAGTACCGACCCTTATTGGGAACAGAACAAATCATAAAAAACATCATAACCCTTTAAGAGAAATATACAGGTAAATAAAATGGCTAAATTTCCGATTGAAACGATCCGTCACAGTGCGGCACATGTAATGGCGGCGGCAGTACAGAAACTTTTCGGCGATGTTAAATTTGACATCGGTCCTTCCACTTCCGACGGTTTTTACTATGACTTTGATATGGAGCACCGCTTGTCGGTGGAAGATCTGGCGGCGATCGAAGATGAAATGAAAAAGATCGTCAACGCTCATATTCCTTTTGAATACAGCGAAATGAGCCGCGAAGAAGCCAAGGCTTTGCTGGAAAGCAAAAATCAGCCCTACAAACTTGAGCGTCTGGCGGATATTGAAGAAGGCAGCAAGATCACCTTTTACACCATCGGTGATTTTTCCGACCTCTGCCGCGGGCCCCATGTGGAACACACCGGTCAGATCGGTGCCTTCAAACTTATGAATGTTGCCGGCAGCTATTTCCGGGGCGATGAAAACAACCAGATGCTCCAGCGTATCTACGGCGTGGCGTTCCCCGATAAGGCTGAACTCAATGCTTATCTGCGGATGCTGGAAGAAGCTAAAAAACGCGACCACCGCAAGCTGGGCAAAGAATTGGAACTTTTCAGTTTCTCCGAAAATGTGGGCCCCGGTCTGGTGCTGTGGCACCCCAAAGGTGCATTTATCCGCAACGCATTTGAAACCTACTGGCGGGAAAAACATTACAGCAACGGCTATGATTTGCTCTATACGCCCCACATCGGTCAGAGCATTTTGTGGAAGACCAGCGGTCACTTGGATTTCTACCGCGACGCCATGTATTCTTCTATGGAAATCGATGAAGTCGATTACTATGTAAAGCCCATGAACTGCCCCTTCCATATCGAAGTATACAAAAGCAAGCTCCGCAGCTATCGTGAGCTGCCCTGCCGCTGGGCGGAACTGGGTACAGTGTACCGCTACGAAAAATCCGGTGCATTGTACGGTTTGCTGCGTGTCCGCGGATTCACCCAGGACGATGCACACATCATTTGTACTCCCGAGCAGATCGAAGACGAAATCGCCCGGGTGCTGGAATTCAGTTTGTCCATCTGGAAGGACTTTGGCTTTACTGAAATCAAACCCTATCTGGCGACCCGTCCGGCGAAAGCCGTGGGCGATCCCGCCCGTTGGGAACAGGCACTCAACGCCTTGAGCAACGCCGTGAAAAAAGCCGGCTTGGAGTGCGAAGTGGACAACGGCGGCGGTGCTTTCTATGGGCCCAAAATCGACCTCAAGGTCAAAGACGCCATCGGTCGTGAGTGGCAGACCACCACCATCCAGTTTGACTTTAATTTGCCGGAACGGTTCGATTTGACCTATATCGGCGAAGATGGCAAAAAGCATCAGCCCTACATGGTGCACCGTGCGTTGTTCGGCTCGCTGGAACGCTTCTTCGGTATTCTTATTGAGCAGTATGCCGGTGCGTTCCCCATGTGGCTGGCTCCGGTACAGGCCAAAGTGCTGCCCATTACCGAAAAACAGCACGAATACGCCGCCAAAGTTGCCGAAGAACTCTCCGCCAACGGTTTCCGCATCGAACTTGATGACCGTGCCGAAAGTCTGGGTGCCAGAATCAAGGATGCCCGTAATCAGCGTACCAATTACATCATCGTTATCGGTGAAAGAGAAGCCGAAAACGGCGAAGTCGGCGTAAGAAGCCGCCGCGAAGGCGAGCTGGGAGCCATGAAATTGGCAGATTTAATGAAAAAAATGCAATTTGAAGTTGCGAATAAAATAATTTGAGCTATATTAATATAATTGACGCAAATTGGGTATGCGTCCGGAAATATTATTGCTAAAGCTTTAACAAGGAGGATTGGTTATCGCTAAGCTCTTAAAACCGGGAGATCGTTCGTTTACCGCTGATCAGGTTCGCTTGATCGGTGCTGACGGAGAACAGTTGGACATTGTCAGTTTTGCCAAGGCCCGCGAACTTGCACAGCAAGCCGGGTTGGGTCTGGTGCTTGTTTCGGATCGGGCAACGCCGCCGGTGGTTCGTATCATGGACTACGGCAAGTTGTTGTTCGAGCAGAAGAAAAATCTGAAGAACCAGCGGAAAAACAATGTTGCCCAAAAGGTCAAAGAAGTCAAGTTCCATATCAATATCGATAAGCATGACTACGAGTACAAACTTGCCCGAGGCGTGGAGTTTCTGGGCAAGGGCTGCAAACTCAAAGTTACATTGATGTTGCGTGGTCGGGAAATGGCCCATCAGGATCTGGCTTTTGAATTGATGGATAAGGTTATGGCGTACCTTGCAGAATACGGCGAAGCTGATGGCAAGCCGAAGCTGCTGGGCCGCAACATAACAGTATTTTTTGCACCCGGCAAAAAGGCCGGACGCACCGCCGAGGCTGGCCGGCATCTGCCGCCCCGGGAGGATAATGAACAACCTGAAACCGATGAATCTGACAGCGAAGAATAAGCTGTTCAAAGGTTTCCCAAAAGAAGGAGAAAAACGATGCCTAAATTGAAGACCCGGAAGTGCGCTGCCAAGCGTCTGAAGCAGACCGGGACCGGTAAGTACCGCCACAACAAGGCGGGTGCCCGTCACCTCATGTCCACCAAAAATGCCAAGCGTCGCTTGCGCCTCCGTCAGGACGGCGAAGTTTCGCCCGCAGAAAAGAAGCGTATCAAGGTTGCTCTGCCCTACGGTCTGTAAGGTACAGAGTAAAACGCTAAACAGCTAAAACATGAGGAATTGAGATTATGAGCAGAGTAACTTGTGCAGTCGCTTCCAGAAAACGCCGCAAGCGTGTATTGGAACGGGCTAAAGGTTTTTACGGTGCAAGCAGCAAGCGTATCCGTACCGCGTATGATGCAGTCGATAAGGCGATGACCCACGCTTATCGCGGCCGTAAACAGAAGAAACAGCAGTATCGCCGTCTGTGGACAGTGCGTATCAACGCCGCCTGCCGCATGCTGGGCACCAACTACAGCCAGTTTATGAACGGTCTCAAGAAGGCCGGGATTGAGCTGAACCGTAAGATGCTTGCTGATCTGGCAGTTACGGAATTTCAGGAGTTCAAGGCTCTGGTGGAAAAAGTTTCCAGTGCCAAATAACTCTTGACCGATTAAGTCGGTAAAAAAGAAATTACAGCTTGAGAGCCGGGCCTTTTTGAGAAAAGGCACGCTCCCAAGCTGGTTTTTTTGGGGTGTCAACCCCAAAAAAAACAGCTTGCAGCAGCAACGACGGATTTTGTGGGGCTTATCAGCCTTATAGGTCATATAGGTCTTATAAGCCTTATAAATAGAGTTTTAATATTAACCAACCTTACAGGTGAGAAAATGGCTAATCAGATTATCGAAGCTATTGAAAAAGCGTTGGCAGATGCACAAGTCAAATTGCAGGCTGCTGCCGCTCCTGACGCTGTGGAAGCTGTGCGTATCGAGCTTATCGGCCGCAAAGGATTGCTTCCGGCATTGAGTAAACAAATGGGTTCTGTACCCCCCGAAGAACGCGGTGCCACCGGCAAAGCGTTCAACTCCGCACGGGAACAGCTCCAGAACATGATCGACGAAGCGTTGAGCCGTTTGAGCAATGTTGCCGATGCCGGTGCTGCCAGCATTGACCTTACATTGCCCGGCCGCCGTGCCGCAGTCGGTCACAAGCACCCGGTGGTCAAAGTTATCGACGAATGTGCCGCCATCTTCCGCCGGATGGGCTTTATGGTTGCTGAAGGTCCGGAAATCGAACAGGTGTACTTTAACTTTGACGCCTTGAACACTCCCCAGGATCACCCCAGCCGCGACCCCGGCGATACCTTTTACTTTGCTGACGGCAGACTTTTGCGCACCCAGACTTCGCCGGTGCAGATCCGGGTCATGGAAAGTCACGAACCCCCGGTACGCATTGTGGCTCCCGGCCGCTGCTTCCGCCGGGATACGCCCGATGCCACTCACAGCATGAACTTCCACCAGATCGAAGGTCTTTATATAGATAAAGATGTGTCGCTGGCGGATTTGAAAGCCGTTTTGCAGAATTTTGCTACTGAAATGTTCGGCCCTGAAGTGCGTATCCGGATGCGTCCCCACTTCTTCCCTTTCACCGAACCCAGTGTGGAATATGACTTTTCCTGCATCATGTGCGGCGGCAAAGGCTGCCCGGTCTGCAAGCAGTCCGGCTGGCTGGAAATCGCCGGTGCGGGTATGGTCGACCCCAATGTGTTGAGAAATGTGGGTTACGATTCGGAAGTTTGGAGCGGTTTTGCTTTTGGTCTGGGTATTGAACGCCTTGCCATGATGCGTTACCGGATCGGCGACATCCGCTGGCTTTACGAAAACGATGTGCGGTTCCTCGCTCAATTCTGATCTACGGAGGTTTTGAATTATGAAAATCGGTTATAATTGGCTGAAAAGCTATGTGAATATTGATTGCGATCTGGCTGAATTGTGCGAAAAGCTCACCATGGCGGGGATCGAAGTCGAAGGTATCGAACAAGCTGCCGGAGTGCCCGACGGCGTGGTGGTTGCCAAAATTATGGAACGCAAGCCCCATCCGGACAGCGATCACATGTCGGTTTGTCAGGTTTTTGACGGCAGCGAAACTATTCAGGTGGTTTGCGGTGCCCCTAACTGCGACGCCGGTAAAGTGGTGCCGCTGGCAAAGATCGGTACAGTGTTCAACACTCCCGAAGGCTCTTTTAAGATCAAACGCAGCAAACTGCGGGGTGTGGAATCCTGCGGCATGATGTGTGCCGCTGACGAAATCGGCGTGCCCGGCGGCCATGACGGCTTGCTGGAATTGGACGAAACTCTGACTCTTGGTTCGCCGGTAAAAGATCTTTTCCCCGGCGATGCCACGCTGGAAGTGGAATTGACCCCCAACCGTCCCGACTGGCTTTCTCATGTAGGTATAGCCCGGGATGTGGCTTGTTTGCTCAAGAGCAAGCTGGTATTGCCCGAAATCAAGCTGCCTGCTGTGGAAAACCCCGAAAAGCATGAAAATCTCGTTACGGTGGAAGCTCTCGATCTGTGCAAATGCTATGGAGCGAGAATCATCCGCAATGTGAAGATCCAGCCCAGTCCGGACTGGATGCAGGAGCGTTTGATCTCCGCCGGTTTGCGGCCGATAAATAATGTAGTCGATGTTACCAACTATGTGATGATGGAACTCGGTCAGCCCCTGCACGCCTTTGATCTGGATAAGCTGGAAGGCAAACGCATCGTTGTCCGCCGTGCCACCGCCGGTGAGGTCATTCAGACCCTTGACGGCGTTGACCGCAAGCTGGATGAACGGGCATTGGTCATCTGCGACGCAGTCAAACCCATGGCGATCGCCGGGGTGATGGGCGGCGAAGATTCCGGGGTCAGCGAAACGACTACCGACCTTTTGATCGAAAGTGCTATTTTTGACGCTTCCAACATCCGTGCCACCAGCCGCCGGATCGGCCTTTCCACCGACGCCAGCTACCGCTATGAGCGTGGTGTGGACTTTGACGGCTGCGACCGTGCCGCCGACCGCTGTGCCCAGCTGATCTTGGAAACTGCCGGTGGGTATATTGCCACTGATTTGATCAAAGTCAGCGGTATGCGTCCTGAAGAACCGGTGGTCAAGTGCCGTTTTGACCGCATCCGCTCGCTGGT
Source organism: Victivallaceae bacterium (assembly GCA_045533055.1). GTDB lineage: Bacteria > Verrucomicrobiota > Lentisphaeria > Victivallales > Victivallaceae > SIG78. Next base: position 6,039 of record JAZSHD010000056.1, read on the forward strand.
GGGTGCGAAACTTGCCAACGCTGAAATCGTGGATATACTGGAACGCCTGGAACTTAAAGTTGAGAATGTTACCGAAACTGAATGTACCGTAACTGCTCCCCTGTTCCGTCTGGATCTGGTGCGTGAAGCCGACCTTGCCGAAGAAGTTGCCCGTATCAACGGACTTGACAACATACCCGAAGTGCCGGTTCGTTCCACCGTGGTTGATACCATCCGCAACGACTCCTACTACCGGGTGCAGGAACTGCGGGAAGAAATGCTCCGTTTGGGCATGTTTGAATGTATGCATTACAGCATGGTCAAAGAAAGCAGTGCTTTGAGCGATCCCCGGTTTACCACCGATGATCTTATGAAGATCGGCAACCCCATGAGTCTGGATCTGGCAGTGCTGCGTCCGTCGCTGATCGGCGAAATGCTGGAAAGTGTGGAACGCAACATCGCCCGGCGGAATCTCTCGCTGCGGTTGTTTGAAATCGGCAGAAGTTTCTGCAAAAATCCGGCTCTCTTCCCCGAAGAACGCCAGAGCGTGGCAATGGTGCTGACCGGCAGCTGCCACCCGGAACGCTATTCCGGTGAGCTGACCCAGTGCTATGACTTCTATGACCTCAAGGGATTAGTGGAAAGTTTGTGCGAAATGCGCCGCATTGCCGATTGGCACTTTGAAAATATCGAAGATGCCCGCTTTGCCGGTAAAAAAGGTCTGGCTCTTTACATTGACGGCAAACTTGCCGGTGCTTTGGGCGAACTTGCCAAGAGCTACACCGCCAAGTGGCGTACTTCCAACGCCGTATTTTACGCCGAAATCGAAGTGGAAAATCTGCTTAACGCCAAGCTGCTGCCGGAATTTCTGATCCCGGTATCCACTTTCCCGGCTACCACCCGGGATGTGGCATTCATCAAGCCTGCCAGCTTGAGTCATGCGGAAGTGGTCAAGTTCGTCAACTCCATAAGATTGAAAAATCTGGAAAAGATCGAACTCTTTGACCTCTTTGCCGACGATAAAACTCTGGGCGAAGGCAAGGAAAGTGCGGCTTACCGCCTGACCTTCCGTGCCGCCGACCGGACTTTGACCGACGACGAAGTCAACAAGGCATACAACAAGCTCCGTGACCGCCTCGCTGCCGATCTGAAGGTAGAGCTGCGGTAAAGAGCCAAACTATTATAAAAAAAACAGGACTGTTCAACGCAGTCCTGTTTTTTTTTTATATTGTTTAAACAATATAACAGGTGCTGTTCCCAATATCGGTTGATTAACAGTAAAGATGTTGAATAAAATCTTTTCAAAACTTAAAGGGGATTTATTTATTTGGGTTACAAATAGATAAATGGCAATAAAAGGTTTGGAAAAAGGGGATGGGGGTTGGGG
>JAZSHD010000139.1:0-6562 GCA_045533055.1 Victivallaceae bacterium
GGGGAAGAGAACCTTTTTTCAAAAAGGTTTCTTCCCCGCAAAACACTTGCACAAACCTTTATTTTTCTTCAGCCTTGCGTTTTTCGGCGTAGGCTAAATAGCGGTTATAGAGGTGGCCTGCACCGGGGTAGCAGGAGTCGGGGCTCATAAAGTGCGGCAGCTCGAAGGAGATGATCTTGGTGCAGTACTTTTCGGCGATTTCCAGTTTGCACTTGAGTTTGGCAAATTCGATGGGCGGGAATCTCCATGGCATATCCCGGTCGAAGGTTTCCAGATTGCTCCAGTATTGGACGCCGTATTTCTGGGTCATTTCGTACATGCCTGCCATATATCTGTCAAGTTCATTGAATTGCACATGGCCATCCATGGGGGCGTAGGCATCGATCAAGCCTTCCATATCATTGAGGATATAGTCAAAATGCTTGGCGTGGACTTCCGGGCTGATGGGTATTTCTTTGCTCCACTTTGACCCGGCGTAGCGGGGCGAAACCATGATGGGGCGGGTTTTGTCAAACTTTTTGATTTCTTTGCAGAGGGGCTTCCAGATCTGGGTCTGGTGAAAACCCATGGAGCCTTCGTGGCTCATGTACCAGCCGTACCAGGCGGGGTGGTTGCCGTAACGCTCGTTGAGTTCGTGGATCAAATCGATATTGATCGCCACTTCGTTTGACCAGTCGTTCAGCCGCCAGTAGCGGTAGGTATCAAACATACCCATATAGATTTTCACATTGTACTTGGCACCCAAGTCGAGGAACAGCTGTACCATATCCATTTCGGGACAGAGGGTGCATTTCATAACTTTGCTGTCAAACATCATGGAGTCGTTCCAGCCTACGCGGATGATGTAGGCTTCGTCCACGCCGTTGGCCTGATAACGGGCAAATTCCCGTTCCCAGACGTCGGGTGTCCAGTTGTTGGAAGGTATATCGCAGGATATACCGTCAAGAAAAGTTCCGCTGATAGGTAAAAATGCCATAGTTTACTCCTTTGTTTTTTTATGTTAAAGGTTTATGTTGTAAGTCTTGGATACAATACAGGTTTTATGCAATGTTCTACCGGAATATTTGATCCGGTCAGGCGGTTGACCAGCAGACTCATTGCCGCTTCGCCCAGAGCCTCAAAGGGCTGGGCGATGGTGGTCAAGCCGATTTCATCGGCAACAGTTATATTATCAAAGCCGCAGATTTTTATTTCTTTACCGATCAATCCGGCTTTGCCCGCCCGGCAGAGTTCGGCGTAAAGCCTTAATGCCGAACGGTCGGTGTTGCAGAATACTCCCACCGGAAAAGGCCCGGCAAGGATCATGGATAAGACTTCGTCGATAACGCTTTCCAGAATTTCGTCGGTCAAACGGGTAAAGTGCCTTGCTGTAAAACCGGCACGGTTGATACTTTCACCAAAGCTGCGGCATCGTTCCTGCCGCTGCCAGGAGCGTGCGGCATATTCATACAAAAAACGGACGCACTTTTTTTGCAGCAAATGTTCTGCGGCTAACGCACCACCAGCATAATTGTCGATCATCACACTTTCCACATTGCCGGATTTGATGGGCGTTCTGGCGTTTGCCACTACGATCTGACAGGATTGGGGCAAGAGCCGGCTGACTTCTTCCGGCAGCGAGTCGCCGGAAGTTTCAAACGGCAGATAAGTTATAACTCCGGCATTGCGGGTGTTACGCAAAGTTTGAGCAAATTCGCTGTACTCGACTCTCCGCCGTTCATTATATATATTGTAAGCAAAACCGTGCTGATTTGCCACATTGCACATGCCTTTGAGCATGGCACAAATCAACTCGTCCTGATGAAAGGGCAGAAATATCCCGATCGCGGGACTGGCACCTTTGGCAAGCAGACTTGCCGCCTGATTGCGGCGGTAACCCATTTCGGCAGCAGTTTTGCGGACGATTTCCAGAGTCTTTGCCGCCACCTTCTGAGCGGGGTGGGGATTCAACGCCCGGGAAACTACTGCCCGGGAGAAACCGGTGCGGTCGGCTATATCCTGTAAAGTTACCATGTCTTTTGCTTCCGTTTAGCAATCGGTTGTGTTTGTCTTTGAGTATAATATACACGGCATGAAAAAAAAGTCAAGAGTGCTTTTCAAAAATAAAATTATAAAATTTTTCAACTTGACTCTTGACAAAGAGTTAAAAATGTGGTATAATAATTGAACGCGAAAGATTATTATTTTTTAACAACTTTCACAATCGGTTGTGAAAAAGGTCGTATATTATGGGGTATTTGAACAAACCAGCAATGGCAGCTGCCGCTTTATTAGGCGGGGCAGTTATTGCAGCAGCCCAAAGTGTTGACTGGAACTCCTGGCAGCTTATAGATGATGAGCGTGTGACAAGCCAGTTTGCAGCAGCCATGACTTTGCAGGACGATGCAAGCGGCAAAACGGTTACGATCTTGCCGGAAGGGGTGGATCTTAATAAGGTATTGAATAAAAAGCCGCAAGTCGGGTATCAGGTGATCCTGACCAAAAAAGTCAATGCGGCAAAAGATACCACCGTCAAGCTGGGTATGGCGGTGGATTGGTGGTTTGAAGTTTATTGCAATAACCGGATCGTTTACTCGACTTACCGCTCCGGCGGCAATGTCGATTACCCCTATACAGCAAAAGATCATATTTTTGCTTTGGATCTGCACAAAGGCGAAAATCTGGTGACGATTTATCTGAAAAGCGGTGCCAACAGCTTTACTGCGGCAATTCAGGAAATGCCCGCCGATACTCCCGCCGGGTGCGTATCACGCATGAATGAAAACGCTGTTCATCTGCCCGGCAAGTTCGAGCTGCGGCAAGGGCCGTGGCTGCTGGAGCCAGCTCCCGGAGCGATCACGGCGGCATTTCTGACCGATGGCAATATGGGTGCCGGAGTGGAATACCGTTTGGCAGGCAGTCAGGAGTGGACACAATGCTGGCACACCATCGGCGGCATTTTGCACGATGCAACGGATCTGCACCGCATCCGGCTGACCGGACTGGTTCCTGGCAAAGTTTACGAATACCGGGTGTTGATAGCTTTGGACGAAAAAAATTATAAAGCTCTTGATACATATAAATTTACTGCACCGCCGGCAGAGTGTGGCGAATTTGAATTTTTTGCCACATCCGATACCCAGTTCGGCGACGCAAAACGGGGGAGATTGCTTGCCGGGTGGAAAGAGCTGCTGGAGAAAGCCAGCTTGCAGATATCCATTGGCGACCTGACCAGCATTTACGATGATTTTGATGCCATGCTTTTCGGCGGATATTTCAACTGGCAATCGCCGGAAGTTTATCACGGCAAACCCTTTGCTGCGGTGCGGGGCAATCACGAATTGCGGGGCAAAGAGCGTGCCCGGTGGTTTGATCTGGTGGGACCAGCAAGCGGCAAAGGCTACTACTCATTTTCTTACGGCAAAGTCTGCTTTGTGGCGTTGGATTGCTGGGGAGAGGAAGAGGATTACCAGTCGCGTCCACTGGTGGGCAATGCTGTTAAAAGTTATCTGGAAGAGCAGCGCAAGTGGGTGGAAAAACTGGTGAAATCCCCGGAATACTGCAATGCTCAATACCGTATAATCATGGCACATTCGGCACCATACGCGGTGGCTCTTGAAAGCAAAATATGCAAGGTTGCCAATTATTTAGCTGAACCTTTATTCAAGGCATCTTTGAGCGGCGAAGCACAAATCCACCTTTTTCTGGCAGGACATATTCATGTTTACCGGCGTACCGTTCCCGGAACGAATAGAGTTTACGCCAATACTCCGGTTTCGGAAAAACAGGTAGTTACATGGAAAAATTTCAACTTTCCGATACTGATTTTTGACGGACCGGGAAAAAATCGTGGTTTTGAAGCTTCGGCATCCACCGTAAAAGTTACGCCGGAAGGACTGGAAGTAAAGAGTTTTGACGAACAGAGCCGCTGTTTTGATTATTTTACCGTTGATAAAAACGGCAAGCTGTGCGAGATCGACGCACCGTACAAAAAATCAATTCTGAAGTTATATGAATTTTAGGTGACTGTTACAGAAAAGAGTGTTCATATATGAAAATAACCGGTACATTTTCAGATGAGCAAAAGCTGCTTGAGCATGAGTGATAAATACTTTTAGCGAGTTAAATAACATGTCGTTGAAAAATTCGGGAGCAAAATTTGACAAAATAAAAAGAGCGTGTTATATTATTCCCCAGAAAAACTGCAATCGTTTGCAGAAATTGTATCAGAGTGTTACTCATATTGATATAAAAACAGGGGATAAGCTATGACTATCAAGGATATAGCCAAACATTTCAATATCAGTCCCAGCATGGTATCCCGGGCATTGAGTGGTGCGGGGTATGTAAAAGCTGATAAACGGCAGGCGATCATAGACTACGCCCGTGAACATCATTTTCAAATCTCCAGCACCGCTTCGGCGTTAAAAAAAGGCTCCAAAGATATCGTAGGCATTTTAACGCCGTGGACAACTTTCAACCAGATCGATTTTTTGAGCCAACTTATGAATATGCTTGCCCGCAACGGTAAAACTTACCGGGTGGAATTCGGCTGCGGTGCAGAGAATGTTGAGCGTTTGATTGCTGCTCCGGTGGAACAGATATTGGCAGTAAATATCCATCAAAATCAGTATCAGGCAGTTTTGCAAGCTCAAAAAAATGGTATAAAAGTACTGAATATCATGGGGTATTGCGAGAATGTCCCGGCTATACGCCCCTTTCATGGCAGAGCTTTCTTAAAATGTTTTGAAATGCTTTACAATGCCGGACACCGGCACATAGGGTATGCCGGAATAGACTTTAATTGGCAATCAGATGAAATTCAGTTTGACTACCAGTGGCAGGTAAAAAAAATCGTTGATGATATTGCCGGTAAATACAATATATACTTTGCTCCGGAAGACCAGTTTTTCTTTCAGCAGGATGGATATAAATGCGACGAAGAAAAGCTCATTGAGTTTTTGAAAAAGCGAAGACATACGGCAATGATCGTGTGGACTGAACAAATGCAGACTGCTGTATATGCTGCGTGCCGCAAGATCGGTTTGAAAATCCCCCATGAGCTTTCGCTGGCGGGGATCGGCGGGAATTTTATGCTCAACGGCTTTGCTCCGCCTCTGACACATTATCGCTTTGACTACGATGAATTGCTGAAAAGAACGGAATTTTTTGTTAATAATCCGGAGGAAATACCCTTTTATCAGGAGGTGGATTTCAAGTATTACCCCGGAGAAAGTATTGAACAATTAAAGTAATCAGGATAGGATCAGATTATGAAAATCACCGGAACATTTTTAGATGAGATCAGCCACGATATACCTCATCAGAACTGGGGCGAAAAAGAGTGGGAAAAAGACTTCCAAAGCATGAAGCTGGCGGGGATCGATACGGTAATATTGATCCGCTGCGGTCATAAACGCTTTATAACTTATCCTTCGGAAGTCCTGATAAAAAAACGCAACTGCTACAATCCGCCGCTGGATTTGGTGGATCTTTTCCTGCGTTTAAGCGATAAATACGGCATGAAGTTTTTCTTCGGGCTTTACGACAACGGCTGTACCAGCAAAGCGTGGGAAGCCGGAGCCCTTATGGAAGAATTGGATGATGCCAAAGGTGTTGCCGAAGAAGTGTGGACTAAGTACGGTCATCACAAGAGTTTTCAAGGCTGGTACCTCAACCACGAAATAAGTGCGGGCAAAAAGAGTTCGCAAGCTTTGGAAGAGATGGTAAAATACAATCAGCTTTTGGGTGGATTTGTCAAAGAGCTTTCCGGCAATCTGCCGACTATGATCTCGCCCTACATTGCCGGGGTGAAACAAGTTGGTGCCGATAAAGCGGTAACTCTTACCGAACACGAAAAAAATTGGGACAACATCCTTTCTGCCCTCAAGGGCAAAGTCGATATTCTGGCATTTCAGGATGGGCATTGCGATTATGAAGAGTTGCTGGATTTTATGCAGATAAATAAATCCATTGCCGACCATTACGGCATGACCAGCTGGACAAATTGCGAAAGTTTTGACCGGGATATGCCCATAAAATTCCTGCCTATAAAATGGGAAAAAATGCGTTTGAAGCTGGAAGCTGCGGAACAAGTCGGTGTGGATAAAGCAATAACTTTTGAGTTTTCACACTTTATGAGCCCCAACAGTATGTATCAGTCGGCACACGGTCTGTTCGACCGTTATATGGAATATATTCAAGAAAAATAAACAAGGTAAAAAAGGAGAGAGTATAATGAAGGCAAAATCGATCAACATGTCTGTAAGTTCCGACCATGGTCGGGTGAAGCTCAATAGCTTCACCCTCATAGAACTCCTGGTGAGTGCTACTTGTTAAATAGGGGTTTTGCCGTTGTATTACCTCAAAAACAACTGGCTTTAATATAGCATATTTTCTGTGAAATTTCAACCTTTTTATTTTTTTATTTTTAGAGGGTATAAAAAAAAGATCTGCACCCTCTCTTTTTTATGGATGCAGATCCGGTTGTGAAATCAGTTTTTCTGATTTATTGTTTTACATTGAGATTTGTCAAAATAGCGATGTCAATTTTCGTTTTGGCAAGCAGATTTTTTATTTGGGT
>JAZSHD010000245.1:0-49581 GCA_045533055.1 Victivallaceae bacterium
CCCCCCCCGGAATGGTGAGGAGCGACCTTTCCCGACATTGCCGCACACAAAGTCTTGGGGGGGATCGCAGTATACAACCCCAGCTGCCGCTACAACGGCAAAGGCAATAACGAATCGGTTTGGAACGATCTCACTAACAAAGGGATCATCTACCCGGCATTGGCGGTGGACGATACTCACAGTTCGTCGGAACTTTTCGGCGGCTGGACCATGATCGCTGCCGAAGATAAAAGTGTCAAAAGCATTATGGACGCTCTGAAAAAAGGTCAGTTCTACGCCACACAAGGCCCGGAATTCACCCGTTTGAGCTATCAGGATGGAGTTTTTGAAGCTGAATTTACCGAAGTCGTGGAAGCCATTCTCATCGGCGAAAGAAGCCTCGGCTACTGGGAAGTGCTGGATGATTACCCCAATTACGGCGACCGCCGCACCACCACAAAACTCTGCAAACCCGCCGGAACCCGTACATTGCCCGAAGGCCGCCGCTTCCGCTGCCGCATAAAAGACGCCCAAGGCAAATACGCCTGGACGCCCATAGTAAACGCTTGAGTAATGAGTTAAGCACTTTTCTTAAGCTCTGTTCCCAATATCGGTTGATAATCAGTAAATATCTTGAATAAGATTTTTTCAAAACTTTAAGCTCTGTACCGACCCTTATTGGGTACAGAACAACAGAAATTCATTATCCGGCAATCTGAATGTAAACTTCAGGCTGTTTTTTGTGATTCAAACAAATGCTGTTTTTTTCAAACTCCGCTGATACCGGTTTTATTTTCTGACGGAGGGTCTCTATTTTGTGATAGATCAGCTGAAAAACTATAAAAAAATACAAAAACAGCAGTTTTTTACAATAAAATTAGAGAAAAATATATTGATTTTTGCTGTAAAATAATGTAAACTATTTTTGAAGCAAATTCAGGAATAGTCTTTTATGAAGAAATATGATGTCATTATTGCCGGGGGCGGTGTCAGCGGTTTTGCTGCCGCCATCGGTGCAAGTCAGGCGGGGGCAAGGGTTTTGCTCTTTGACCGGCAGCCGTCGGTGGGCGGTACAGCAGTCTATGCCATGACTCCGGTGCTGGGGGGCTGGAAAGCTGACCGCCAAGGCGGCGGCGTGGCGGATATGCTCAAAGAATATCTGGAAGAACGCAACGAACTTATCTGGCGGGGCAACAACGCCGATACCGAAGAAGAGTGCCTGCAAAATGCGATGCTTGCTTTACTGAAAGAAAACAATGTCGATATGCTCTTTGATGCGGAACTGGTCAGTGCAAAGTGTGCCGCTGACCGGATAGTTTCCATAACAGTAAAACAGAATTCGGAGCTGCTGGAATTTGCTGCCGACAACTTTGTGGATGCTACCGGCGAAGCCGCCCTTGCACTGGCGGCCGGAGCTTTGACCACTGTTCCGCCGGTGGAGTTGAGCATGACCAAAACGCTGATGTTCAAGGTCAGAAACATCAAGAGTTTCGATAAAGTTTCCATCAATAAGCGTTTCCGTGAAAAAGAGTTCCCCATCCCCGGTCAGGATAAATTTATGGGTACGCAGCTTTTGCGTGACAACGAAGCCAATTTAAATCTGACCGCCGTGGTGGGCGATGCTTCTCTGCCGGAAGAGCGTGAGCGAATGTACCGGGAACTGCAAAAACAAGTTCCCGTCATCGTAGAGTGGCTGCGGAAAGAGTTTCCCGAATTTTCCGAGCTTGAAGTGGTGCGTGTTGCCCCTATTCTGGGGGTGCGTTACAGTCGCAGTATCGTCAGTCGCCGCCAGCTGGTTTTAGCTGATATGCAAAATAGCGAGCCGCCGCCGGAACCGGTGGCCTTTTGCGGTTCTTACATCGGCGGACATTATATAAATGGCTACTCTTCGCCCTGGGGCCACGCCATTACCGGCAACCCCGCCATACCTTACGGCTCATTGCGTTCGGCAAATATCAATAATCTTTTGGCTTGCGGCAGGATCATCGATGTTGACCCCAGAGTGATAAGTGCGGTGCGGCTCTGCGTAAACTGCATGTCCAGCGGGCAGGCAGCGGGGATCGCCGCCGCTTTGAATATACCGGATTACGAAGTTTTGGCTGAAGAATTAAAAAGACAAAAGTGTTTGATCCAATAAATTTTTAACCACGGGAGAAGAAACTGATGAAAAAAGATGCAAAAAATTTCACCTTGATCGAGCTTCTGGTCGTAATTGCCATTATTGCGATTTTAGCAGCAATGCTTTTGCCGGCACTTTCGGCGGCGCGGGAGCGGGCGCGGTCGTCGCATTGTTTATCCAACATGCGGCAGATCGGCATGATACATCAATTTTACAGCAACGATTTTCAGGACCGTTTGATGCCCGCTTATTACGCTGGCACTAATAACAACTGGCATTATCCGGGGCAGCCGATCCACAAACTCTATTTTGGCGAAGTGAGCAATACCAGTTGGGCAAGAGATTTGGGCGGCCGCGGCTGCCCCAGCCGTTCCGATACTATTATAGCCAGCAGCGGCTATGGCAACCGCTGGTACAGTTTTATTGTAAATACAAATATAATGGGCACCAAAACTCTTCAACCCATGTGTTTGGGAAAACTCAAAAATCCTTCCAACGAGGTAGTAATGATCGACCAGCTTGATACTAATACGCAGAAAGTCTTCAATGCCGGCACTGCCAATGACCGTTTGGGCAAACACCACGGCAATATGGGCAATGTTATTTATGCCGACAGCCATGTGGAAAGCCTTGCAACTATCACCGAAGACAAACTGCCCAGCGATTATACCCTGATCGCATGGTAAGTTCTGTAACGCCGGAGGATAGATAGTTTTATGGGAGTATACGATTTTGATCGGGTGATAGACCGCCGCCCCTTCAGTGCATGCAAATATATCGGGCTCGATAAATCTTTGATCGCTATGAATGTAGCGGATATGGACTTTGCTGTTCCGCCGGAAATAACCGAAGCCATGCACCGCCGGATCAATTGTACCAATTACGGTTATACCATAATGAGCGACGAAGACTATCAGGCGGTCATCGACTGGTCATACAAACGCCACGGCTCAAAGATATTGCGAGAGGAACTTATTTCTACTCCCGGCGTGCTTAACACCATGCGTTGCAGTATGTATGCCTTGACTGAACCGGGGGATAAAGTTGCGGTAGTGCTGCCGCTACATACACCTTCGATCCGCAGTGCCGCCATGCAGGGGCGTATCCGTTGCATCAGTTGGTTGAAGTGCGATAAAAATGGTGATTACACTTTTGATTTTGAAGATCTGGAACGCCATTTTCAAGATGGATGTAAGGTTCTGATGCTTTGCAGCCCCCATAACCCAACCGGCAGAGTCTGGCGGCAGAACGAGATGGAAAAACTTGCTGAATTGCTGAAAAAGTACAATGTTTTTGCCATTTCTGACGAAATCCACCGCGATTTGATTTATCCCGGACACCGGCATTCAGTGCTTGCCGATCTGCCGGGTATGCGAGAGCGATGTATAACAGTATTTTCCGGCTCAAAAACTTTTAATCTGGGTGGCTGTCATATCGGGTCGGCAGTTATAGCCAACGCAGAAGTACGCAGCAAAGTGCGTGATAAACTTTATGAGTTCGGGCATGAATGCGGCAGACCGCCGGTCTTTTCGCTGGCGGCCCAAACCGCAGCGTATCAACACGGAGAAGCATATTTGGAGGAATTACTGGTATATCTGCAAAAAAATATTGATCTGACAATGGAGTATTTAGCAGATTTGCCGGTAAAAGTGCGTCGTCCGGAAGCATCTTTTCTGCTGTGGGTGGACTGCCGCGAACTTGATTTGAATACTGCGGAGCTTAACGATTTGTTATCAAGAGCCGGGATTGCTGCCGACCCGGGACATTACTACGACACCGATCAAATCCACAACTACACCGGTAAACAGCACCACTTCCGGCTGGCAGTCGCCATGCCCCGGAGCATTCTGGAAAAGGCAATGAAAAATTTACGCAACATACTTGAAACATACAAAAAGTAAAACAGGAGATTGTTACGGGAACTGCAAAATACTTTTTAATTTTCAGCATTAAGAGGTAATTTCAAAAGTCATTCAACACAAAGGCAAAGGCTATGCCTTTAACGACTTTTGAGGAGTTTTGAAATTACTTAATTAAACAAATAAATCTAACCAACCGGTAATTTTATTATGAAAAAAACATTTTTTACGATTGCTCTGCTGGCAGCTGTTTGGGCAGTTCCGGCAATTGAGGTTGATATTTTTAAATCCGATGGCGACCCCCGGATTGTGGAGTTCACCATCCCGGCGGGCGAAAAAGATCCTCTGCACAAAAGTTTTATTATCGAAGGCGGCGGCAAAAAGTATTATCCCCAGACTTTGATGATCAGCCGTTACCCCAATGGTGCGGCACGGTGGTATCGGCTTTCTGCCGATCTTCCGGCGGGGCGTTACACGGTCAATCCCGGCAAGCTCCCGCCCAAAGCGGTGAAAAATGCGGTCAAAGCGGTCAAAAAGCTGGAGTGTTACAGCAATAAACTTTATAAGTTGAGTTTTGAGAAAAAGCCCTTTGTTATCAAAGTAACTTCCGGCAAAGAAGAGTTTGCCATTCGTGCGCCTCAAATCACGCTGCCCGACGGCAGTCAGCCGGAAGCCGTTTTTGAAAAAGTCCAGCTCTTCGACAGCGGCAACACCGTTACCGGTTTGGAGTTCCGGGGCAAATACGATCATAAGAGCGACAAAGATACCCGCTACTGGCGGCTGCGGATAACCATGTGGGCAAACAAACCCTTTATCGGCGTGGAACCGCTGCTGGGGGCGGCACTCAAAAAGCCGCATACCCCAAACAAAGTTGCGGAGCGGGAGTGGAAATACGGCGTAACTGCTTACGAAGAGATGCTGGAGTGGAAATCAGCAACTATGCAAATCGAAGCAGTCAAAGCTCCCGCCCTGGGAAAAATTTGTCACATGACTCAATGGGAAGATCACAGCTACGAAAAACTCCTTAACGGCAAAAGCGAAACGGTCAAAGGTGCTTTGGGGCTTTTTGATCTGGCGGGCAAAGGCTCGCTGGCGATCCCGGAAATGGCAGAGCGCTTCCCCATTGGTGTAACCCAGTCGGGCAACAAACTCAATGTGAACTTGTTCCCGGAGATCCAGCCGGTCAACCGTTATGCCAAGCGCGATAAAGAGTATGTGCATTACTTTGCGCTGCGTACCGGCAACTATGTTATCCGTGCCGGGGTGGAAGTGTCTTTTCCCATGTATCTGGTGCTGAACAAAAAAGTTGATGCTGCCAAACTGCTTTCGCCAGTGCCCGTAGGACTGGTGGATGTGGAAGATCTGCAAAAGTCCGGAGCATGGCTCAATTACATCGGCAAGCCCGACAAATACAGCAAATACTTTGATAAAGAGATCCTTATCGGCTTGGATTCTTACCTCAATTACAGCAAAAAAGAACGCTGGTACGGCTTCCTCAACTACGGCGACAGCCACGGCGAACGCACCTGGAACTGGTTCAACAACGAATACGATGCCGCGGCGATCTTCTTTGAACAGGCGTTGCGTTTCCGCAAGCCGGAGTATTTCCGCGAAGCGGTGCGTTCCATCCGCCACCAGATGGAAGTCGATACCGTCAAAAGTCATCCCGGCGGCATGAATGGAGCTATCTACACTCACAGCATGGGGCATACCGGCGGCTATTACAAAGATGGCGAATTCAAATTCAGCAACTATGGCGGCGGCGGCAAACTCTTTGTTACCAGCAAAGTATCCAACGGCCACATGCGTATACGGGGTATGTGTATGGGTTATGTGCTGACCGGCGACCGGAGATTCCGCGATACGGCAAACATGACCGGCGATTACATCCGCAGTACCCAGCTTTTTGTCAACCGCACCTGGAGTGCCACCCATCGTGAACCGGGCTGGGCATTGGTCAATTTGACCAGCATTTACTGGATGAATGCCACCCCCCGGTTCCTGCGGGCGTGCGAAGATCTGGCGTGGACTGTTATGGCACAAGCCCGGGGCAGAGGTGTCCGCCACGACCGGCTGGAACGGCACAACGCGCCTAAACCGCCGGAAGGCTGGAACGAAAAGAACAGTATTTACCGCACCGGCGCACTCTCTTTCCCCACCGGTTATCAGGCAACGGGGATGTATCTGGTGTATAAGATCACTCAAGACGAATATTTGCAAAAGGCTTTGCGCGACAACCTCAAAGCTACTGCAAATTATGTCAAGACCCGCCTCTATTACCCTGACCGCAAAGGCTTTGTCCACAGCCCGGTACCGTGGCGGCGGCAAAGCACCCGCAACGGGGGGGGGGCAGGCAGTGCCATGCGTAATGTGCTGTTGATCGACACCTTGCTGACCGGCGATAAAGAGTCGCGGGCGATCTCCTGCGATACCATGCAGCAGATGCTGACCCGGCGGGAGGTTTTTGCTTCGCCTTTGAAAAACACTGATCCGGATAATCCCGACCCCAAGGGCGTTACCGGCGGACTTTACTTTGTACCGCTTACGCTGGAGCTGATGCGGCAGCTTGATATCGTTATGCCGGAAATCAAATACGATCTTTCGCAGCGTTATTCCTGGAACGGCACTGTGGACGGCATGTCGGGCATCAAAGATAAAGGCACCGGCAGAACGCCGGGCAAGTAAGGTTCTGAACCGGAAATGTAAATTGGCAGCTATTTTATGGAGTCGGTTTTTATTCCTGTACCCCGGCAGATCACTCATAACCGGGACTACTTTATTGAGTTGTGGCAGGCTGTGGAGCAGCAGTATGCTCTTTACATAACCATCCACGACCACACCGGCAGTCTGCTGCTTTCCGATGGCAGGATGCTCCGGCCGCTGGGGAATATCCACCGCTGCGACTTCTGCACTTACAACCGGGAGCATCACGGCGACCAGTGCGTCGATCATTGCCGCTGGCAGATCGCCGCCGAAGCTGCCCGCAGCGGCAAACCCTTTATCAGCCGCTGCCATGCCGGAGCGGTGGGGCTGGTGCTGCCCTTGCTGCGGCGGGGCAAACATCTGGCAACGATCTTTGCCGGAACTTTCCGGGATCCGGAGCTGAAAATGCCGCCGGGTTCGCCCAAAGAATTTATTAAGCTTTACAACGCTCTGCCGGTCTGGCGGCCCAATAATACGGCGTTGTATTTGCGTGAATTGGAAATGCTGGGCGCGGCATTGCTGGCACTGGCAGAAAATGAGCGATTCAGCTCCGGCAATGCTTTGCGGGGGCGTAAGGCGGTGATCGAGGATTTTTTCCGCTTCAACTTATCCACGCCGGATCTGGGGCTGAAAAATCTGGCAGACAAGCTGGAACTCTCCCAATCCCGCACCAGCCACATCCTGCGGCAGGAATTCAATCAGAGTTTCAGCGAATTGCTCAATAAAGTAAGGATAGAACGGGTTTGTCAGCTTTTAAGCTCAACCGAAATGACGCTGGGCAAGATCGCCCAGCTTTGCGGTTTCCGCAACGAATATTATTTAAGCAGAGTTTTCCGCCGGGCGACCGGGATGCCGCCGGGCAGTTACCGCAACACTGCCCGTCAGTCGGGAAAAGTTGCAAGAGAGGATATAAAGAATATATGAAAATTGCAGTGACCGGCAACTTGGGCCATTTGAATTATCTTTTTGAAGATCTGCCCAAACTGCCCCAATGTCAGGTAGTTGCCGCCGCTTCAGCGGGTGGGAGGACTCCGGAGCGGACAATTCAAGCGTTGGCAGAACTCAAACTTCCCCAACCGGAGCTTTTCAGCGATCACCAGACTATGCTGGATAAAGTCAGACCTGATATTGTGGTGATCGGCGGGCCTTTTGAAGAACGCTCGCTTATGTGCAAATATGCCATTGAACGCAATATAGCGGTTTTTACCGAAAAACCCGCCGCCATCACGCTGGAGGAACTGGACGAGTTGGAAGCTGCCGTAAAAAAGCACAACGGCGTACTTTACGGCATGATGGGCATCCGTTTTGAGCCGTCATTTTACAGTGCTTTGGAAATCATAAATTCGGGAGCTATTGGCAAAGTCAAACTTATTTATACCCGGAAATCCTACAAGATCGGCAACCGCCCGGAATACTATTTTTGCCGCAACACCTATGGCGGTACTATTCCGTGGGTGGGTATCCACGCCGTGGACTGGATAGCGTGCTGCAATGCCGGCAAGTTCCGCAAAGTAAGAGCGTTACAGCATTACGGAGAAAAGAGCCGCGGCACTTTGGAAACCGCCGCTCATTGTATGTTTGAACTGGATTCCGGTGCCATCGCTTCGGCAGATATTGATTTTATGCGTCCATCGGGTGCCCCCACCCACGGCGACGACCGGCTGCGGGCGGTGGGCGAAAAGGGCATTGTAGAAGTAGCTCAAGGCAAAGTAGAATTGATGACCGATGACTGCACAAGTTATCCCGAGCTGAAAACGCCCCCGCTGGGCTGTTTTGGCGAAATGGTACGGGCGTTGGAGAGTGATCCGGCAGCCGCCCAAGCCGAAACGGCTTTGACTTTGCAAGTGACCCGTGCAGCATTGACTGCCCAGAAATCAGCAGACTTAAATCAGGAAATTTCTATAAAATAAGGAATCAAGATATGAAAGCAAAAGTTGCACTTGTCGGGGTTGGCGGTTACGGTTACAATTATGTGGAAAATTTGTGCCGTCTGGCAGAAGAAAACCGCATTGAGTTTGTTGCCGCTGCCGAATTTGCTCCCGAAAAGTGGCAGGAGCGTATAGAAACATTGCAAAAGCATAATGTCAGGATCGTTAAAGATGCTGACGAACTTTACCGTTTGGGTGTGGATTTTGATCTGGTATGTCTGCCCGTGGGCATCGAAAGCCACGAACCATTGACCATCCAGGCGTTGGAACACAACTGCAATGTTATGGTGGAAAAACCGCTGGCTGGCTCTCTGGCTGCCGTGGAAAATATGATTTCTGCCCGGAACAAAACCGACCGTTTTATCGCCGTGGGGTATCAGCATTTCTACGAACCTGCTTTGCAGAAAGTCAAAGAATTGTTGCTTTCCGGCAAACTGGGCAGGATCACCAAGGTCAAACTTATGGGCCGCTGGCCCCGGGGCGATGCTTATTACAACCGCAATTACTGGGCTGGGAAAATCTTCGGCAAACACTCGCAAATATTGGATTCGCCCTACTGCAACGCCTTTGCCCATTACATAAATATCGTGCTTTATCTTACCGGCAAAAGCAGCGACGAAGCGGCAACGCCCCAACTTACTGCTGCCGAACTTTCCCGCTCAAGAGATATTGAAAACTTTGATACCGGCATCGTCCGTTTTGCTGCCGGCGATATTCCGGTCACCGCCATGCTCACCCATTGCTGTCCGGAACCGAGTTCGCCGCAAATACTTTTTACTTGCGAAAATGGTTCGGTATATTACAACGAAAGCGGCTCCTGGCAAGTTGCCGGAGCTGACGGCAATGTGCTGCCGGAATTTACTGTACCCTGTGCCGCCGATCACCGAAATATGTTTGAAACGGTAATCAAATGCCTTACCGACCCCAGTTGGCGTATCTGCACGCCGGAGATCGCCGCAAAACATGTGATGCTTATGGAAGAATTGTATAAAAAAGCCGAAGTCAAAACCCTTACGCCGGAGCAATACACCATCGATGAAAAAGGTGTGCGTTTGAATAAAGGTTTAGCCGAAGCGTGGGATGTTATGTTTGCTTCGCTGTAAATACATTATAAGTTACTGTTAAACGCAAAAAACAGCAAAGTTCCACATGCCGCCTTTAGTTGTTGCCGCATAATATTGGTTCTTGATTGAATTTGGTGTTCAGCTTTTGCAACAATCTCTCCCAAACTATTGTACCGGCAGGTGGAATCATCTGGCGGCACGGCAAACCGGGCATATCGCCTTCGATGGCACTTTGCAGCTGTATAATGGCTTTATTCAGTTCAATTTGAGCTATTGCCAGCATATTTTCGGCTTTTACAAGATCGCTTTGAGCACCGTTCAAGCGGGTGATAGTGGTTTTGGCGGAGTTGTATAAGCTCTGCACAAGTTTGCGTTGTTCAAAAACCCATTCCAGACTTTGCCGGTAAAGTTTCAGCTGCCCGGCAGCGTTGACGATATTTTCCCACGCATCGCTGACTTCGTTGATTACCCGGAGAAATTTCTCCAGCAAAGCGTATTGATAAACTTTTTCAAGCGTTTTCAACTCCCGCAGCAAATTGTAACTGCCGAAACCTTCAAAAAGATTCCACTGCAAAGTTACGCCGTAGGAATTGTCAAAGTGGTTGTAACGGGACGCCGTATAGCGGTAATCGGCATAGCGGAAGTTGTTGTTGCTGAAATCCAGCGAATAAAATAACTTTATCGTGGGCAGAAAGTTTGCGTAACCTTGCAAATAGCGGTAGCGGCTGATTTGCAGATCATTCCTCGCGGCGGCAAGGTCGCTGCGGCGGGCGATCGCCATATCGCAATAAGTTTCCAGCGATTCAAGTTTAAGATTTTCAGATATTTTCAATGACTCCAATTTTATATTTCCCGGCAAATCCCCGACACTGCCGCCCAGCAGGCTTGCCAAAGCGTAACGACCGGTTTTGCTCCGGGTTTCTGCGGCTAAAATCAAACTGCGTGCCTCGTTGCCGAGGATCTTGAAATTCAATACCGTTGCCATAGATGTTTTGCCGAAACGGTAACGGTTCTCCGCTTGTTTGAGCGATGACTCTTGAAATTCAAGGTCAGCTTGAGCAATAACTTTTCTTGCTTCGGCAAGCATTATATCGTAGTAAGCAAAAGCCACGGCTTGCAGCAGCAACCGGCGGGCGTTGGAATCTTCGTGCAGACTTTTATCGAAGCCTTCCCGGGCGATCAGTACCGAAAACTCCCGTTCAAAACCATCAAATATCAACCATGAGGCTTGCAAAGTGGTTTCGGCAGAAAAATAATTTTCGCTGGGCATGATCCCGGCGGGAGGATTTTTTATATGGTGGCTGCTGCGTAAACTCTGTGCGGTTCTGAAATTGCTTTGAACGCTGGGCAAATAGGCAGAGAGCGAGCGGTAATAGCGGTATTTGGCAGCTCGTATAGCTTGATATGCCGCCAGATATGTTGGATTGTTCTGTAAGGCAATAGTTTGAGCATCTGCCAGCAAAAGCGTTTTCTTCTTTGAGAATTTTTCCCAATCAAACGACTTTTGCACCTTGCGGAAATCTTCCATATTTTCCAGCATATTCTGCGGTCTTAAAGCACAGCCGCAACCCAGCAGAAGCAATAATATCATGAGTAAAAAATTCAGTGCCATAAAAATATTTCCCAGAAAAACTGCCTGATGGGCCGTGACGGTATATCCAGCTCCACATAAGCACTGGCTCCGGGAGTGAGCAACTGTTTGCCATCATAATCAATAATTTTTATCTGCACCGGGAACCGCTGGGGCAGCAGGAACCACTCATTTTCTTTTGCCACTTCCGGCAAACCGGTTTGTTTGGACATCTTGCGGCGTTCGGCAGCATAACCGGTGTGTTCCACGACCCCGGTATAACTTCTGCCCGGATATTGCCGCAGCCATATCCGGACTTTGACGCCCGGCTGGATGGCAGAGAGTTCGCTCTCTTGCAAATTTGCTTGAACATACCATTGAGTTATATCTACAAAACCGCAAACTACTTCGCCGGGGCGGTAATATCCACCGGGAGTTATGGTCAGATTGGTTACATACCCGTCGGTTAAGGCTTTGACCTCGGTAAGTTCATACCAGATTTTATTCAACTCCAGTGCGGCGTTCAATTTTTTGATTTGTGCCTTGACCATTGAAGAACGGTGAAAAAGCTCCTCTTGAGCATATTTCAATGCTTCAAGTTGAGCTTGATTTTCCTGCATTGTTCGCAGGCGTTCTTCGGCATATTCGCCGGATACAGCGGCAGTTTTGAGCATGTTTTCGGCTTGAGTGTAAAGGTATTGAGCATTTTTCAAACGGGCTTGTGCTTGTTTTTGTTCGGCTGAATTACGCTTGACGGCAGCTTGCAGACTTTTCAGTTCGGCATTGCGGGAGGCTATCTCATTTTCCAGCTCCACAATTTTGAGTTTATAAGGCTCTTTGAACATGGTAAAAAGCGTAGTGCCTTTTTTGACGAACTGATTGTTTTTTACATATATATCGGTAATGAATCCTTCGGTAAAAGGCGAAACCGGCCGGGTATCGGCAAAGATAAATGCGTTGGGCGTAAAAGGTTTGAAATGCCAGAAACACCAATACCCCACTCCCAGCAGCAAACCGGCGATCACGACTGTTTCCAGCAGATGTTTTTTAAGAAAGTCAAGAAAATTTCTCATGCCGCCCTGCCCTGTTTGTTGGAACAGCCTGTTGCAAGTTTTTCAAAAATCAGCAATATCGCTCCCCCCGTAACTGTTGCCAAAGAGCGGGCAATCAAAAGCTGTTGAAAGTTGAATTCATGAAGATTTCCGCTCATCCAATCAGCATATATTGTAAAAGCAAACATGAAAAACAAGCTGAACAGGAAAAAATCGTGCCGGTAGTAGAGCATAAAAAATCCTGCGGCGGCGATCAACGGCATAAAGTAAGCAAATCGGTAGTCAGCTGTAACTGCTGCAGCTGAATATATCCCCCCCAGCATGATCCCCAACGGCACCGAAAAAATCCGCTGCCGCACCAGTTTTATATTGCTTTCGCCGGGCTGCCGGAGCATGCAAATAAAAATAACAGTCAATGTTATCCAGATACCCTGCACTATGGCAAAAGCTTTATATAAAAAGAGTCCGCAAAAAAGCATAAGAGTTTCCTTGAAAGCTTCAGCTGGCGGCAGTGGTTTGCCCGGATCGTCTGAACAGTCAAGCGTTTTTGCCCCGCAAGCAAGCATCGCTGCCACCCACGCCGTGCCTCCGGCAAAAAATATATCCACCACCCGTTCAGCACCGGCAGCAGCTCCCGGCAAAGCGGTGTAAGCAAGACACCCCGCCAGCAGAACTATATGTGCTGAATTACCTGACATGATCCGCAAAATGATATATCCGACCGCCGCCGGAAGCAGCACATTGAAAAGCTGTAAATCATAAGTGATACTTACAACATATTGCAGTATGGCAGCACCGGCGGTTATGGAAATCACTCCCCGCAGCCTCATATATCCGGAAGCAAAAGCAGAAATTCTTACTGCCGTAAGTGCCGCCAGCACAGCAATCATAAGATTGGCTTCCGGGAGGTGCAAATAAGACCAGAAAAATGCTAAAGTAAGAGCACTTGCCAGTAATATAAAAGTACGATATAAAGCCTGTTGAAAAGCTGCCGGTAAATCTAACATAAAAAAACCTGGTTATTACAGAATTTTCAGACAACAGAGCGTTGCAGCGGGTTCCGGCAGCTTTAATCGGCAGCAGAAAAAAATAACTTGAAAAAATCAACATTCAGTTTATTTTCCAAGTTATTCAGCATTTACCCGGCTGGATAATGTTTATTTTTGCCCGGTCAAAAACTTCTGTGCGGCGGTGCGGAATTCGTCGGCGGCATTTTCGGCATTATAGTTTTGAGTAACCTTTTTAAAATGCTCATCGGCGAGCTTCTTTCCGCCGGGAGTTTGCCGCAACAGCTTCATATAACGCATATCGTCAAAGCCCTGCCGCAATACTTCGCTGCGGATACTTTTGATGCACCGGTCGCCGTAACGGTAAGTTATACCGCCGGATTCCGTGCGTTTCCAACTGGTTGCGCCGGAAGTCCCCCAAGAACAGTTGATCAGATTATAAAGCATGATTGGATCGGCGGCATTGGCTTTATACGCATTCCACGCGTGCATACGGTAATAGCTGTAAAGCGGCAACTGTATCGAGGTACTGCAGGCATAGAATCCGCACAATTTGCCATTATTTTTAAAATCCTTTATCATTGTACGGAAATCTTCTCTGGCCGGTAACCCATACCAGAAAACATGTTCAGAAAGATATTGATCAAACTCGCGTATCTCTTTGGCTTTATGCCGTTGTTTACGCAAATCGGTACTGCTGCCGTCTGTCGCCCATGTTATGCTTATACGCATATTGGGGTCTGCCTGCCGGGCGAGTCTGGCAGCTTCCAAATCCCGTTTCATATCCATAAGCAGCGGTTCGTCTAAAAGTTCCATTGTATATTCATCGTAACGCACCCCGGCGCGTTTCATACTTTCAGCAATTCCCCGGACTTGTTCCATCCACGCCTGCCTGCCGCGGGGAGTAAAAATATCCAGCTTATTGATCATGGCGGTGGAAACTGTAAAAGTGCTGTAACCTATGAAAAATTTGGTTTTTATATGGGGATATTTCTCCCGCATCAGCTTGACCCTTGCGGCAACCGTCGGCAAATCAATATATTTCTTTATCCGGTTGCCTTGGGCATCAAAGCTGAATTTGAACCAGAAAGGCGAAACGATGAATGAACCGGCGTTCATATCCATGTTAAACTGGAAAAAGCTGTCGCTTATATCCCGTCCCAACAGACAAATATCATCCAGATAAGGCAGTTTTATATCTAACACTTTTACGCTTATCGGGAAATCTTTCAAACTGCCTTTGTAGTTTTTCCGGTTAACTGTTGCCGGTTCGCTCAAAGGTGTTACCCGCAGAAACCCCTTGTATTCGCCGGTTTTTGCCTGACGGCAGTCAAAGTTTATCCATAAAAGTGCATTTTCGCCGGGAGCAACAGTTACAATGCCCGCTTCGTTGAGTTTAACCAGTGCATCATAACGGCGGGTGGGATTGGCACTGTCATTATCTTTGACGATAACTGCTTCGTGGATAATAACTTTTGGAGAGCCTTCCCCCAAAGACATTTTTTCATAACTGTTTTGTGGACTGTTTTTATGAATGGCTATCTGATAGCGTTCTGTGCGGTTGGTGCGGTTGGTCAGTGCCAGCGGCAGCGAAGCTGTTTCGTTGCTTGCCGCAGTTACGCTGACAGTATCTTTTTCATTGATCAGATTCTCCGGATAAATGAGCAGCGGTTCGGCACAATCGCTGACCGTATTGCGGCGTGACAGAAGAAATTTCGCTTGTCCGAATTTTATATTACGGATATTGTTCCGCAGACTTTCTGCTGCTGCCCATAACTCTTTCAACGGCATTTTATCCAGAGATGATACTTGTTGGGCAACTTCCTTTGGTACACTGGAGAACTCTTTTTTCAGTACATTTCTGTATTCAGGAAAAACCAGATGCACAAAGTTTTTTTTATCGTTGAACCCCACTACCCGACTTGCCAGAGTTACCGTGGAATTTTTGTCGTTGGAGCGGGCAATATTGAAGTCGATCACTTCTTTTCTGCCAATCAAAGTATAAGGAAAACGCAGTTCGACATGCCATGCCTTGTCATTTTTTGCAACTACCTTGCCATACCACCGGTCGATTTTATTATACCGGCCGCCGCCGGCACCGATGGCAAACTGCTGATTGCCTAAAAATATTTCCAGTACATCGCCTTTCTGCCAAAGGTTTTCATTTTCGCTGTTTCCATCCCGAAGTTTGCCGTTTACCTTGCATTGTGCCTTGATGATCAGCACATCGCCCCCGTCAGACATCTCTGCAACTACCGGAGCGGGAGCTTTTTTACCCCCCTGATTATAAAGGTGATCTACAGTAAATTTGGCAGGCAATGTAAAGACATCGGCACGATCTGCAGCAGAGGATTTCGGGGCGGCAGGAACAGAATTGAACAATGAGTTGATGTTGGAAATTTCACGCATTTCCACATTGTCGATCATATAATATTGGCCAAGCTCAATTTTAAAATTTTTCTGCTGGCTTTCATCCCCCCATACCTGAAATGTAACTGCCGCAGCTTTGGCATTGGGTCCCGTGCGGAAAGTGGTGCGACAGCGGGTCCAGTCTTTGGAATTAAAGGCAAATTTGGGAGTGGAACATTTTACCTTTTTGCGGCCTGTTGACCATTGATTGGCTGTTAACCCGTCCCAGGTGGTTGCGGAGACCGAAAACACCGTTTGCGGAAAAGTGGCTTTCAAAGAAAAAGATATTTCATAGTCGGTATTGGCTTTGACCGGGATACCGACATGTTTGGCTGTTCTGCCGACTGCGAGAAAACCGCTGACCGCCCGGGTGCCTTTTTTATTTTTCTGAAACTTCTGCAATTCCATGCGGTAACACTTGTTCCAAGACACCTCTTCGGTATGGATTGAGTTTTTCCACACTCCTTTGGCAAAATCAGTCCAACAACTGCCTTTGCCCTCAAAGTCACCATTCAGGATCAGGTTGGGATTTTCCGCTGTCAGTATAACGCCGACGGTCGCCAGCAAAGTAATTAAGGTGTTTTTTACGCAATTCATAAGTGAAAATACCTTTTATATCGGGGTATCAGTTTGCAGATGTAACTGCACAAAGTATGTTGCTATTGTATCTTTTTGCCAACTTAAAGCACATCAAATACTACCAGATCGTGCCATTTGTTCTGCGAGAAACTGAACTGTTCTTTTGCCCATGGTTCAACATGACCATCCACCAACAGCATATTTGCCATTTTACTGTGTACCAGATACGCACCTTTTTTGGGAGAGCTGTAACATGGACATGGCAGTGTGTACCACATAGACTTTTGGGTCGTCCATACAGAATCCGCCATTAACGGTGTTGCTGACGGGTCGCCGCTTTCTGTATTGCTGGATTTGCCGTGTACATAATCGGGTATGTAATATTTTGCCCAGCCTTTTGTAGAATGGGCACTTGGTGCGGCAACATATCCGTAAATTTGAGAAGCTCCATCATCATTCATATCGCCGGTAATCAGATCACTGCTGGCGGGGCAAACAAAATATTTAGCAGCTTCCCGGTCGATTTTCCAATCATAAGAAGAAGGTACATAACCGCTTTTGACCAATTTTTGCTGATAAGTTGTATCGTTTGCAACATGCCCATGGGGGCCGGTCAGATGATCGTTGTTATCACCGGCATACATAATTTGGTATGTACCCTGTTGCTTCAGGTTGCTCGTACAACTGGATGCTTGAGCCCGTGCCCGGGCGGCGGAAAGTGCCGGCAGCAGCATTGCCGCTAAAATTGCAATGATGGCAATAACTACGAGAAGCTCAATTAAGGTGAATAACCCCCCTTCGTCGCTTCGTTTTTTTTCAGAATACCTCTCCGGTAATTCAATGAGTGTGAATTTTCTGTTTTGCATTTTGTTTGCTCCTCCTGGGTTAAATTATTTCCAGACTTATCTTATATTCGCCCGGCTGGATGCGGTAGCGCCCGTTAAGCTGTGGCCCGCAGCTGCGAG
Source organism: Victivallaceae bacterium (assembly GCA_045533055.1). GTDB lineage: Bacteria > Verrucomicrobiota > Lentisphaeria > Victivallales > Victivallaceae > SIG78. Next base: position 17,235 of record JAZSHD010000245.1, read on the forward strand.
TGCCCACTCCCCGGTGTTTCAAATCTGTATAAAGATACTGGAAATTTTGTTCCGGCAGTTCGTGCCAATGCTTGGCTTCAAAGAGCTCAGAGTCACTGTATGGAAGAATGGAAAACTCAAAAGTTTTGCTGCCTTTGACTTCAAACGCCAACTCTTTTTGTTTGACAGTTAAGCTTTCCACTCCCGTCCGGTTTCCGGCACTTTGAGGCAAGAGATAGCTGCCGGGCAGTTCCGATATTGCCATAGCAAATTTGCCGTAAACAGCTGATGAACAACGGTCGATATAATTTTCGTGGGGTCCCATGCCCAAATACTCCACACTGTCAAAGGCTTTGGGCAATATCCAACGCAAACCAACCCGGGGCAAATCTTGGAAACACTCGGGTATATCAAAAGTGTTTGCAAGTTTGATCACTCCGTTATCTTGGGGAATGATCGTCAGAGTATGAATGATATTTTCGCTCAAAAATTCCGTCCCCAGCTGGCGGGTGATGATGATTTTTCCGGCAGCACACTCCACAGAAACAGCTTTGGCTGTAAAGTTATCATAACCCTGCTCACGCCAAAAACTTATGGGGCGGGCAGCATTGTTCAGCTGGGGCAGCCGGAAACCGTCGTTATCGATCGGAGCCCGGTAAAACCAGGGTTCCGCAGCAGAAAATGCCGCAATTTTGCCGTCTTTGTGCCACTGGTTTTCGCCGGTCTGGCGGTTTATTCTAATTTGCCAGCTGCCGCATTCCAGCAGATAATTTTCCGGAGTTTGGGAAATTTTCACCTTTACTTCAGCTTCTTTAACTTCCGGCAAAGTCAGTTTTATTGGCAATTCAAACTGTTCGTATGCCACCGAATAGCCTTTTTCCGCCCACCATAAAGATTTTTTCAAAACTGCCTGCAAAGTAATAAAAACCCGCTTACCGGCATATTTGCTCCAATCGGGGTAGTTGATTTTTACCAGAGCTTTGCTGCCGTATTTTGCCGTTATTTGGGGCATGGCAAACTCTTTGCTGAAAACTTTTCTGCCGTCAACTTCAATGATATAACGCAAGTTGTATATGGCAAAATCGCTGAAATACTGGCGGTTTTCCAGTTCAAAAACTCCATTAGCAAGGTCGCGGGCATGGAATTTTATGCCTTGAGCAAGGTATTTATATTCCAGCAAACCGGGGTGGATATCCCGTTCGGCCCCTACAATGCCGTCGCAAACAAAGTTTCCGTCGTTAGGAGTATCGCCAAAATCGCCGCCGTAAGCGAGGAATTCTCTGCCATCGTCGGTCTTTTTGTAAATAGCGTGGTCGCACCACTCCCAGATAAAGCCGCCCTGAATGCCTTCGCATTTTTCAAATGCTTCAAAGTAATCAGCCAATTCACCATTGCTGTTGCCCATGGCGTGAGAAAATTCGCACATAATGTACGGACGGGGATCATGGATAGCGATCTTGCTCCACTCATAAAGTTTTTCCGGCGGCGGATACATGGGCGAAACAATGTCGCTGGCAAACAAATTCCGCATGGGCTTTTGATCATATTGCATGGAGTGGATAGCCCCCTCATAATGCAACACCCGGCTGGGGTCGCGGTATCTGATATAGCCCGCCATCGCCGCATGATTAGCACCGATGCCCGACTCGTTGCCCATGCTCCAAACAATCACTGACGGATGGTTTTTGTCCCGCTCCACCAAGTCCACAGCACGGTCGATAAAAGCCCCTGCCCACGCCGGATTGCTGCAAAAACTGCTGTAATAGGCGTGATGTTCAATATTTGCTTCGTCCCACACATAAAAACCCAATTCGTCGCAAAGGTCATAAAACTCCGGACAATCCGGATAATGGCTGGTACGGATGGCGTTGATATTATGCTGTTTCATCAACTTGAGATCACGGAGCATATCTTCACGGTTCACCGTTCTGCCTTTGCTGGGGTGGCTTTCGTGGCGGTTCACCCCGCAGAAAAGCACTCTTTCGCCGTTGATCAGGAATTGGCGTTCTTTGATTTCCTGCCGCCGGAACCCTATTCTTACGGCAGTAAAATCCACTTCGCTGCCGTCAGGAGCAAGGAGTACGGCACTTAATTTATACAAATATGGTTTTTCGGCACTCCAAACCTTGACATTGGGTACAACGATCTCTGCCACGCCCTGATTTTCGTAACAGACCAGATGGTTGGGATCGACCCGGGATTGGGGAAATTCTATTTTGCGGGTGGAGTTTTTCACCAAATTGCCGGCACCATCATAAAGTTTCAGCTGCATTTTCCATATTCCAGATGGGTGATCGGCAAGGTGCAATGCCCCGGTAACTTTGAGTATACCATTGGTGTAAGAGTCATCCAAGGTGGCAGAAGCAAAAATATCGCTGATGTGATTTTCATTTAATGCCAACAAATATACATCACGCACGATCCCCCCGTGCCACCACATATCCTGATCTTCAATAAAGTTACCATCCGACCATTTGACCACCACTACGGTCAAAGTATTTTCTCCTGCATGAAGATAACTTGTTATATCAAACTCCCGGGCTGCCCGGGAATCCTTGGCAAAGCCGGCATCTTTGCCGTTTACCTTTAAGGCAAAACAGCTTTCCACACCGTCAAAGTGCAAAATAATCCGGCGTTTGTGCCAGTTTTCCGGCAAAGAAAATTTACGCTGATAAATACCGCAGGGGTTGCACTCCGGAATTGCGGGAGCAATATTTTTATAGGGCATTTTAACATTGGTATAGTGTGGTTTGTCGTACCCTTGAACAGTCCACGCTCCCGGCACCATGATCGTATCGCAAGCAGATAAATCGGCAAGCAGATCATCTTCTGTAAGTTCATTGGGGTTTTCCAGATAACGGAAATGCCATTTGCCGTTCAGACTTTGGCAATATTCGCCATGTTCCGGAGTTCCGGCTGCCGCCAGAGCGTCGGCTTCGCCAGCAAAGTTAAAAAGGGTCGCCCGAACCGGCAAAGTATTGGCACTCAATACCCCCGGAGATTGATAAAAAAGCTTGTTCAATAACATAAAAAAATCCTGATTATATTTGAATATTGGTAATGTCACATTATAGTATACACCATTATCAGTAAGTATACAATGTGTTTTTTGGTATAAATAAATATGTTATTTGGTAATTTAGGCAATTTAGGTAATTCACAGCCTTTTCCGCAGGATCAGGAAAAAATGCCGGAACTTGACCGGATCGGAAGGTTCCGGGTAATGCGTACTGCCGGTAACCGGCTTGACGGCGAATGTCTGGGGGTTGGATTCTTGCGTAAAAACATTTACAACGACCGGCTTAACTGGCGTTACCCCAATTTTGTTGTGGTGCTGGTTCTGCAAGGCTCCGGCAAGTATGTGGATAGGTGCAATATGGTTTACGATCTATCTTGCGGCAGTATATTTGTGCGGCTCCCCAATATAGAGCACTCCAACTATGTGGATGTGCAATCAAATTATCTGGAGTGTTATCTGGAGATCGGGCCCCAGCTTTTTCAGGCATTGAACAGTTTGGAACAGCTGCCGCTGACTCCGCCGGTACAAAACCTGCCCCCGGAACAAATCCACCAGATTGCCGAAAGGTTCTGGCATTTGGGTTGTCGTTTGAACCATGTTCCGGATAATGAATTTACCTCGTGCATAATTGAAAGCATCACATTATTAAACGACCTGAAAAATCTGGCAATGTCCGGAGAAAGCGGCAGCAAATACCACGATCTGGTGGATTTGGCCTGTCAGTTGTTGAGCGGAGATTTTACCAGCAGTTTTTCGCTGCAGAAGTTCTGCCGCCGTCACTCGGTGGGATATGAAAATTTCCGGAAACTCTTCCGGGCACAAACCGGTTGTTCGCCCGTACAATACCGGATCCGCTGCCGGATAAACGCCGCCGAAATGTTACTGCTGGATAATCAGTTGAGCATAAAAGAAATAGCTGAACTTTTAGGTTACAACAACTCTTATGATTTTTCAGCTCAATTCAAGCAATACAAAAATCTCTCTCCCGGCAGATTCCGCACCCGGCATGTTACCGGTAAATAATCAGCAGACTTTTTGTTGCTTATCGGGCAGAAGGCTTTTTTGCGGTTTCAACATTGGGTGGTATATTCATATATTTCAGTGTCCGTTCGGCAATGGCTTTCCACACCGGCCCTGCCACGGTTCCGCCGTAGATCGAGCCCCGGGGAGTATCAAAGGTCAGCAGCAGAACAAATGCCGGTTTTTCTGCCGGAACGAATCCCACAAAACTTGCGTAATATTTGCTGGTGGAATATCCGCCCCGTTCATATTTGCGTGCCGTTCCGGTCTTGCCCGCCACATGGTAGCCGGGCACAGCCGCTTTGGTGGCGGTACCGCCGGGTTCGGTAACTGTGACCATCATTTTAACGATCTCTTCACCGGTGGAGCTTCGGGCATAAATATTCCGCAGCGGCTCCATGGGGTTGGGGATAATCTCTCCGGTTTCCGGATTTTCGATCCGGTCAAGCAACCGCAGCTTGGGCAGTTTTCCCCGGTTTGCCAAAGCACAATACGCCCGGAGCATCTGCACCGGGGTAATAGATACGCCATAGCCCATTCCGAAACGGGAAATGGATAAACTGTCCCAGCGGTCTGGTGTCTTAAACTGCCCCAGTGCCTCCGGCCGTAACGGCAGACCGGAGCGGGAGCCCAAACCGAATTTACGCAGTGTGCGGTAGAGTTTCTGCTCCCCCATGGCAATAGCGATTTTTGCCGTACCGATATTGCTGGATTTGCGGATAACTCCCGTAACATCCTGCACACCGTATGCGTGGGTATCGGTCAGGGGTCTGCCCCGGAAAAACCACACTCTTTGTTCGCAGTCGATTTTAGTTTCCGGCCGCACTGTTCCGTAGTCCAACGCTCCGGCAACGGTCAAAGGTTTCATGATCGAACCGGGTTCAAACATGTCGCCGATGCCCCGGATGCGGTAAACAGATTGATCTTGAGAAGTCCGTTCGTTGGGGTCAAAACTGGGCCGCTGCGCCATGGCAAGAATGTTGCCGGTAGCCGGGTCTGCCATTATGGCATAGGCAGCCTGGGGATTCCACTTGCTGCAAGCCTTATCCAGCTCTTCTTCCAATATGGATTGCAGCGGTTCAACAATAGTCAAATATACATTATAGCCATCGTGACTGCGTTTTTCTTTGAGCGGCTCGTTACCCAAACGGCGGCCATCGCGACTGCGTTCATAAGTGGTTTCTCCGCTGTCGGACTTCAAGCGGGCATTAAATACTTTTTCCACACCAAACACTGCCAGAACCTTATCCTCGTTCATAGTAGTCAACCCCAGCACATTAGAAAGCAGCTGACCTTTCGGGTAATAGCGGATAAATGTATCGTGAAAATGCACATGCCGTGCCAGATCGTGTTTGATCAGTTCCGCCTTGAGTTTACGGGAAATTGCCAAAGGTACTTTTCTGGCAATCAATGCGTACTGACGGGGTGTGTTTTGGTAACTGCCGTCTTTAGCTTTGGTCTTCCGTGTTTTATTGGCGACTTTCTGCAAAACTTCCCGATAATCCAGATTGAGATTGCGGGCAATTATCGCTGCCACATTGGAGTCGTTTTCGCTTTTTATATTGCAGGGGGTTATGGTAACATCCTGACAAGGCATATTGCCGATCAAAAGATTGCCCAATTTGTCATAAATCTGCCCCCGGGTGCCTTTGACCTCTTTGCTGGTAATGTATTTAGCTTTGGCTTCTTTGTAAAGCTCATCGTGTTTCCTGATCTGCACCCAGTACAAACGCCCGGCAAGATAGCAGAAAAACGCCACCAGCAGCAGAGCCTGCCAGCGGATACGGTTTTTCATCATATCGTTAACACTCCGCATATACCGTTATCCTCCCGGAATTTCAGCGTTGTGTCCAAGTGAGGTTGTTTCCTTCGTATCTGCTGTGGTTCGCTATCGGCAAATTCCGGTGATTTCGGACAGTAAGCATCCGTACCTGCCTGGGTTCCAAGGGGCGGAAAGGCAGATTGTAATGGGCAATACGGCTGCGGACATTAGACCAGCTGGAATAGCGTTCACGGTCGACTTTCAATGACTGAATATCCCGTTCAAGCTCATAAATTTCCTGTTTGGCCCGGTTGCTGGCACGCTGAAGATTACTGATCTTGCTGTTGAGGTCGATGCGGTAATTTGCCACAGCAAAAACCGTCAGAACAACCACCAGCAAATAGACAAGTATATAGAGCTTCAATGCCCATGATTTCTGATCTTTGTTCCGCTTCCGCACCGGGGCTTTGGATGCCACATGCCGTGTCTGCAATTTCATTTTTTACCTTCTCCAACTCAACATCGCTTTTATTTACCCATATATTTTACCGCTCTTTGCGGTCCGCTATTCGCAACTTTGCCGACGCACTGCGGCGATTGGCAGCCAATTCATCTTCCGCAGCAGTTATCACGCCCCGCACCGGCACAGAAAATCTGGCGTGATTGTTGCACACGCACACCGGCAATCCCGGCGGACAAATGCACTCTTTTGCTGCTTCCCGGAAAAAGTTCTTGACGATCCGGTCTTCCAGCGAATGGAAGGATATGACCGCCAGACGCCCTCCGGCACGCAATATATTTTCGGCAGCCAGCAAACCGCTTTCCAGCTGCTTGAGTTCGCCGTTAACTTCGATACGCAACGCCTGAAAAACCCTCGTAGGGCTGGGAAGCTCGCCGGGACGCTTTTTCCGCAAAACTTTATCACAAACCGCCGCCAATTCGGCAGTGGTCGCCAAAGGCTTCAACTCCCGGGCCTGTACGATCGCTCTTGCCAACTGACGGCTTTCCCGTAACTCGCCGTACTCATAAAATATCTTTGCCAAATCTTCTTCGGCATACATGTTGACAACCCGGCTGGCGGTAAGTTTGCCGGTACGATCCATACGCATATCCAAAGGCCCGTCGTTGCGGAACGAAAAGCCCCGCGATGGATCATCTATTTGCGGGCTTGAGACCCCGATATCCAGCAAAACAGCGTCCACGCTATCCCAATCATGCTCTTTTGCCAGTATATCCAAATCGGCAAACTCGCCGTGAACAGCGGTAAAACGGTCGCCGAACTCCGCCAGATTTTTCTCTGCCCGCTCCAACGCCGCACTGTCCCGGTCGATGCCCAGCACATGCAGCTGGGGATTTTGCTCCAGCATCATGCGGGTATGACCGCCGTTGCCTAAAGTGCCGTCGATCATGCGTTCCAATGGCTTGACCGAACTTAAATGCCCGACCACTTCCCGGGCAAGTACCGGTATATGCACCCATTGGCTTTGAACGGAAGAGCTCATTTCACCGCCCCTTTCCGGCAAGATTGCCCAAAAGGGCACTCAATCCGTCAGAGTCATTACAATTAAGCTTCTGCACTTCATCAAGGAATATTCCGGCATCGCCGATCTCCACGGGCTTCCAGTTTTTCGGCGAACAAAGTTTTATATGAGTTATTGCCCCGATCATCAGCAAATCTTTTTCTACGCCGATAGCCGAAAGCATCTCTTTTTCCAGCTTGATACGCCCCTGTTTATCCGGCCGTATATCCCGCACAACTCTACCGATCTGTGCCAAAGCAGCCTGTGCCGCCGGATCTGCCAGTGCACTGGATCTTGCCCGTATAAGAAACTCCCGGAACATAGCGTAAGGGAAAAGCAGCAAATCGTGATCCCGCCCGGGAAAAAGCACCAAATGCGGTTCGCCTTCGCCGCAGCGCCATGCACTTGGCAAAGTCACCCGGAACTGCGAATCAAGTGCGTGAGAATAATCTCCGCAAAAAAACAGTTCTTCGTTTTCCACGATTTACCGACTCCCTAATCAAACCTATGTAAACCTAATCACTCCTACATCTACCTATTTTACCCTATTTTTCCCATTTTGCAAGTTTGAAAGCAATTTTTTTTGAAAAAAAATCAACATTTCCCTATTTTCCGGATTTGCATTGTGGAAAATAGCTTGCTATATTACTCCCAGAAAGCAGGTCAATCTCGGAACAATAAACGCATCGGGGCCGCAAGGCCTTATTGAAAGTAGTCAGCTGAGACGAATAAAGCCTGCTTTCTTTTTTTTATAAAGCTCTGTGCCCTGTATCGGTTGATAGAGAGAAAGATGTTTAATAATATTTTTTCAAAACTTGAAGGATATTTATCCATTTGTGTAACCGGATAAATATCAGTAAAAGGTTCGGGAAAAAGGGGTGGAGTTCCTTCTTCGCCGGAGGCTACGCCGTTACAAGTTGAGAAGTGGAAAAAGGACCGATCCGGCAAAAGGTCTTCTTCCCCGCCTCAAGAACAGACCATTATTTTTGTAAAGGAGTTTTTATTATGGATAATTTTCGTATTATACCAGTGGGGGCTTTGGCGGTAAACTGTTATTTGATTTTTCTGGAAAAGAGCAAACAACTGCTGATCGTTGACCCCGGCGATGATGCTGATTTGATCATCAGTGCGGCAAAAAGTTTTGCGTATGAAAAAGCGGCGATCCTGCTGACACACGCTCATGTTGACCATATCGGAGCGGTACCGGAAATAAATAAGGCACTCAACTGCGAGTTTGTCTATCTGGCTGCCGGCGATGCTGAATTATACAACAGCCCGGAAAATCACATTCTGCCCTATCTGCCGCCGGTGGCGGATCTGCCAAAAACAACGGCAGTGTGGGATCTACCCGGGGCAAAACTGCTGCTTACACCCGGCCACAGCAAAGGGGGCAGCTGTTTTTATTTTGCTGAAGAAAAGTTCGTTATATCAGGCGACACCCTGTTTGCCGGTTCGGTCGGCAGAACTGATTTGCCCGGCGGCTCTTTTGCCGAGCTGGAAAAGAGTATCCGCAAGGAACTTCTGACTCTGCCGGATGATACTGTGGTCTATCCGGGGCACGGCCCCAGAACCACCATTGGCGAAGAAAAGCGTTCCAACCCATATCTTACCTGATAAGGAGGTTTGACAATGAAAAAATTTACCGGTGTATGTTGTCTGCTGCTGGCAAGTTCAGCGGTGATTTTTGCAGCTGAAAGCACGCTTCAGCAGAAAGCTCTTGATCCCCGGAAAGTCAAAAACAATGCCCGGATAGTCCATCGGGACAGTTCCGGCAGGATCACCGGCTCGACCATAAAAAGCGGCAACCGGCTTATCCACCGGGATTCTGCGGGCAGGATCACCGGCACTACCTCCGTATCGGGCAACCGCACCATTTACCGCGATGGCTCCGGCAGAATGACTGGCAGCAGCACAGTTTCGGGCAAACGCACCATCTACCGTGACAGCTCCGGCCGACTTTCCGGAACCTCCCAGAAAGTCGGCAATCAAACCGTTTACCGGGATGGTTCCGGCAGAACAGTCAACCGCAGTACAGTATCAGGCAGCCGCACCATCTACCGGGATGCCAGCGGCAGAATTTCCGGAACATCCAAATAAATATATCAAGGTCATTTATTCCCCAAAAAGCGGTTGCCGCCAAACTGCTGATGGCGTTTGCCAACAGCCCCACCGGGCGTGACTGACAAAAACATGGCGAAGGATTGAGTGGGGATTGCACAAAGGCAAGGGCAAAAATATTCAGGCGGCTACCTGTAAGGTAACCGCCTGATTTTTACCGTGCCTGTACTTGGGCAAGCTGCCTCAAGACAAGCGTGGATTTTCAGTCAAGTTTGCAATCTTTCAAACTCATGAACTTCTTGCTCAAAAGTTCGCAGCCGTCTTTGGTGATGATACAGCCGCGTTCCCAACGCAGACCGTAACCGTTGCCGGTAAAGAAGGTGTCGATCTGGTAGGTCATGTTTTCCTGCAATTTGTACTTGCTGGTGGTTTCGATCCAGGGGCTTTCAGTTTCCATGATGCCCAGACCGTGTACCGGACCGTAGAGCATGTAATCTTTCCAGCCTTCGGCACAGCCCCAGTCATAGTATTTCTGGGCGATGCTGGAGGCTTCCACGCCCGCCTTCATCAGTTCAAAGGTGTACTTGTGGGCACGCAGACCGAATTCCACCAGAGCCATCTGTTCCTTGGGCAGCTTGCCGAAGTAGACCGGAATACCGATGGAGCTGGAGTAGCCGCCGACACGGGCACCGATGTTGAGCTGGATGATTTCGTTCTTCTTGAGTTTGGCACCGGTAGGACGGCTGATACCATTGCTGGTACGGTCGCCGCCGAAGCAGTACAAGCTGTGGCCTTCGTATTCACCGCCGTTGGCGTAGATTTCCCGCTGGGCAATACCGATAGCCTGAAATTCGGTCATACCGGGCTTGAGCTCGTTAAGCATGGCGGCAACCGCTTTTTCGGCAACCTTGAATGCCTTGCGGTGGCAGTTGAGTTCGTTTTCGCTCTTGATCCAACGCAGTTCACGGAATACATCGTCAGCAACCACCACTTCCACGCCGGGGAGCTGATTGGCAACTGCATCCAGAGTGGGCTTGGTCATGACCGCAGTACCCACCAGGCCCAGTTTCTTGAGCTTTTTGTTGCCCATGGCCATCTTGACAACTTCCGGATAGGTCGCCAGGTCGATGCCGGGGTAGTCCGGTTCAGCGGATTCACGATAGTTGAGCATCAATGCAACTTTATCCAAAACGCTGCGGCCCACAGCATACTTGTAGCTTTCGGGACCGATCAGCAGCACGGCGTCGCCTTCGGCGGGCACAAAGACACCGGCCTGTTCAAAGGTCGGCCAATATTCAGAAAGATAACGCACATTGGCGAAGTCTGATTCAGTACCATGCACCAGACAGGCATCCAAACCGGCGGCCTTGATGTTGGCCTGAAATTTGGCAATGCGTTCAAAATACTCGTTTTTCGGAATGACGTAAGCCATTGTTTAATCCTCCAACTTTTTTATCACATTAGTTATATTTACCCCGAGAACCGTTCCCGGAACAAGTTTTTCTCTGACACAACCTCCCACTGCTTCCAGCTCCATAAAGCCGGAGGGGTCGTTGTAAATGCTGTAACGGACAGCACCGGCGGGCTTGACCTCCACCGGAGCGTCGGCTATATCCACAGCCTCCAAGCCATCACAAAGAGCTGCGGATGTGCGGCTGATGACCAGTTTTTTATCCGGCACGATCAGCTCCACAAATCTGCTTTCTTCGGGCAAAGCAAGCTGGATACGGTTGACTTTGTCATGAACCATTTCAGTTACATCGCCTTTAACGGTCAGCAAATCTTTGCTGGGTGCGTACAAATCCCGCACTTCGCCCTTTACCGAACCGAAGCGGGCAATGGTTTTATCGTCCACATAAAATTGGGACAAACTCCAAGGTGCCAGCAGAAATTCGCTGCGGCTCAACTCCCGGTTGCCGATGTATTCGATAGCATCGTACTGCTCAATGGTGGTGGTACCGTCCGCAGCTTCTTTTACTGTGGATTTACGGATAAAGCGGCAGGGTATGCCCAAAAGCTGATTGTTGACCAGATCTATTTCGGCAGCAATGGTAAAGCTGTCGCCGGACTGCTCAATAACTTCGTATTGAGCCCCGGACATGGCTGCCGGGACCCGCCACGAACCAGTGCTGTATTCGTAACCGAAACAGGTACCTTCGGGTGCGGGCCACAAGCCGTCGCCGCCGGGATTGAAAAATCCGTTTTTGCTGTTGGAAATATTCTCCGCAGCTTCCGGCCGGAACAAGCTGGTCATTTCGCCATTATGAGCATAAAAGAGCCTGCCTTCCATGCTCAAAGCCGCCACCACTGCCGAGTTGCCGGCAGTGATCATAATGGGGCGGCGGCCGTTGGCTTTACAAATATTGAAAACTTTTTCAATACTCATCGCTCAAAGCTCCGGCAGTTTTGTAAACGCCGCCGGCGGCAGTCAGTGCAGTCAGGAGTTTATCCATTTCTTTAACTGCCACATCGCCGCAGTTGAGGGTGATAAAGCTGTGGGGCTTGACCTCGGCTTCGCCGTAATCCAGCACGCCGGTGGGCATTTCGTAGTATTCCCACGGGTGCAGATAGAAGCAGAGTACCGGACGCACGCCCTTGGATTCCACATAATCTATGTAGCTCCAGACTTTCTTCATAAGAGCGTCAGCTCCTTCGGTACGGAACAAGGGCCACTGGTCACGGTCGCGGTTGTAGGGGTCGTTGCTTTCCATAACCAAATCGCAGAAGTTGGGGATCTCCACGATCTTCATATCGCCTTCATGGGTCCAGTCGTTCTTATCGGGGTGATAAGGTTTATACATGGTGCGGTAGAAGTACAAGGGCAGCGTGGCATCGGCCTTGTAGCCCAGATCTTCCAACACATTCACAACTTTGGTGCTGCCCCAAAGCCGGGGACAGCGGAAGCTGGTGGGGTCAACACCGCTGGCTTCTTTCACCAGACGGGTGGCTTCGCGGATACGACCTTCCACTTCAAAGGGAAAGACCGGCCAGTTGTTGGGCAGCGGGAAAATCGCATCGCCCAGAGTTTCGTGCACCAGCGAGTGGCAGCCGGTTTCGTGCATACCGTTGTCGGCATCACGCACCATTTCCACAATATTTTTGTTGTTGCTTGCTGCATGACCGGTCCAGAAAAAGGTGCTGGGAGCCTTGTGCTTGCTCAAAAGTTCCAGCAAACGGGGAGTACCTTTCTGTACGCCGTTGTAGTAATCAGTAAAGCTGCCGACATCGGTTTCCATATCAAAACCGAACACCACATCAAATCTGCCTTCCATAATAGAATCTCCTTGTAATGTTAAAAGTAACATTGGTAATTGATAATGAATATACTCTCACAACGAAAATTTTGCAAACTCAAAGTGCAGTTTTTGCCATAAAAAAAATGTTTTTTTGCAAAAAACAAACGGTTTGCACGCTTGTTATTTACAGCTCAAAAGTTTCCCACGAATTGCCCATGGGTTCGACTGCGGGTTTGATTTCTCCGGTACAGCCGGATAAATCCACATTATCAAGCTTCAGATTTTTTACATAACGGCAAACCAGAGGCGTTTCATCAGCCACAGTTCCGGTGATATTGTTGAACGATATATCGCTGAAAACCGCCCCGGCATGGCCCTGCACTAAAACCGCCTGCCGGGAATTTATGCGGAAGTTATTGAAACTCAAACGGTTTATCCCTCTTATATTGATACCTTCGGTGCAATGCAAATAGACCGCAAAACCATTGGCTGTAATATCAAAATTATCAAAAGATATATCGCTGATGCTGGCGTAACCGGTGCAGTTTTTCCGCAGATAGCGTTCCGGGTGCTGGCTCAAGATCGCCGTACCTCTGCCGTTAAAGGTAATATTGCTGAAACGGCAATGGCGGATGGTATCGTCGCTGGGACAGCCGATCCTTATGCCCTGACAGGGACTGTTGAGTATCGAGTTACATACGGTAACATTTTCGCAAACGAACTCATCACTGCTGTTCCGGCGGATGGCTCGCAGCACCAGACAATCATCGCCGGTTTTGAAAAAGCTGTCGCTGACCGTTACATTGCAGCAGCAATCTATATCAAAACCATCGTTGTTCATCATCCGCTGATCGCCTTCGATGCGTATTTTTGATACATGCACATTCCGGCAGTTGCTCATCCACATACTCCACCCGGCTGAATCAATAAGGTTGATACCTTCCACCTTAACATTTTTACACCCGAAAAACTGGATCAACCGTGGCCGGGGCGTAGCCGGGCGGCGGTAAAAGCTGCCTTCCGGCACATTGCGGTCGTAAAAGAGCGGCCCTTGACCGTTGAGCTCGCCATTGCCGGTCAGGGCGATATTTTCGGCTTCGCAGGCTACCAGCAGGGCTTTGCGGCAGTTTTCCGGAGTTACCGGATAATCGGGGTGAAAAAAGTCATCGTACAAATTGCAGTCGGCATAGCCCTGAATGACCGCCCCCGCAGGCACATGCAATTCCACATTGCTTTTCAAATAGAGAGTACCGGAGGGGTAAATTCCGCTTTCCAGAGCGACCACTCCGCCGCCGCGGGTAAAGACTTCATCAATCGCTTGCTGAATAGCTTTACCGGATTTTTCTTGAACGATTATTTTCATAAATCAACCTTATTTTTTTATGATTTTCAACAATGACCACATAAGAATCTGCCGCCCTTTCAGGGCTGAATATTTATATGCTCCGACACCCGGGACGGCATGGACCTTCAGCCCATGCCAACCCGGGCTGTATTCTTATGCCCCTCCGGGGCTCTTGCCCTTTCAGGGCTGATAATAGATTTTGTATCGGGCTATCCTGTTTCAACTGACAACAGATTTTGTATTGAGATATTCTGTTTCAACTGACAAACGAGTTTATACTATGCCATCCTGTTCCTGCGGTCTAATGAGTTTATACTATGATATCCTGTTTCAACTGACAACAGATTTTGTATTGAGATATTCTGTTTCAACTGACAAACGAGTTTATACTATGCCATACTGTTCCTGGGACAGCTGTTTTTACTTCACATATCGCAGTGCTTCTTTGCGCAGTTCTGTACCGGAGAGTTTGCCGATTTTGCTGCACAAACTCTTGTAGGCTTGGGGATTTTCTTTTTTCAGCAAGGTCAAAAGTTCGTACAGCTCCACGCCTTCCCGGATGCCTTCCGCCCGCTTGGAGGGGTGCCACGCTCCGGCGGCGTCATCGTAGAAAACAGCGTAACTCTGCCCGCCAACAGGCATCCAGCGGGGCGATTTATCGTAGAAGCACCAGTAGGAAAAGCCTTTAACATCTTCTTTGCGGAAAAAGGCAAAGTTGTCCCGCATTTTATCCGCCGGATAGTTGCGGTTCTGCACATGGTATGCCCAAATCTCTTTACCGGAATCTTTGAGCATTTTCATTTTTTCCGGAGTCATTTCCGCTATTTCCGGAGCCACAATATCTACAGCGTTCAAAAAGTCCGGAATATTCTTTACCGAAATACCGTGGTTGAAGTTGTTGTAGATCCGCAGATTTTTGTCGATTTTCTTAATAACCTTTGCCGCTTTTTTCATATATTCAATGCGGCTGTCCTGGGGTTCGTCGATCAATGCCAGAGCAAAATCTTTGTAAGTTATGCCCCGCTTTGCCAATCCGGCAGTCAAATTCCGCAGCCAGATGGACAAACGCCGTTCCCACTCCGGCGAAAACACGGCTATGGGTTTGCCCTTGTCGGTTCCCAGCGACTCGGTCACATGAGCAATAGAGTGTATGGGCATGGAAAAGACCAGTCGGTGGGGTTGGGGCGTCATCGACAATATAACATCCAGCTTGCCCCAGTTCATCTTGGAGCCGATGAATTTGCCTTTTTCATTAAAATAAGGCAGCGGCGAGCAGAACTGATAAGGCATGGCACCGTTGTTGTGCATATCAAAGCGGAGTTTCCGGGCCTCCTCCAGCTTGTGTTCAAAGCCGAAACGGTAGGGGTAAGCGTAAGAAAAGACCGTCATTGCCTGCTGTTCTTGCGGGTAAAGCGTCGCTTTGGGGCGGCACTCAAGTTTGATATTATTTCTGTCAATGGAGATCACACCGGATTTGGCAAATTTCAGCTGGGTCTTAAAGTAGATCTGCCGGGTCATGCCGCCGGGGATTTTTATGGAGCAAACATGGTTATTATCAAACTTCAAAGGCAGCAGGGCATCGTCCACCATGGTTCGCCGGTCAGTTTCCACATGCGTTACCATATAAGGGGTTATTTCCAGATTTTCGGGAACTTTGATCTTAACAAGTTTGCTGGCTTCCGTGGGGTTGGTGATATTCAAAGCAAAGGCTTCCACTTCGTTTTTCAAACCTTCCAGCACAACAACTTCCGGAACGGATTTTTCCGGCATCACATAAGCCGACTGCTGCTTCAAAGGGTCAGCAACCGGCGAAACAATAATATCGCCGGTATTGAATTTTTTCTGCAAAACCTTGCTGAAAACTCTCCCCAACTCCCGCTGGGGGGCAAAAAAGGGCATTCCCTGCCGGGGATCCCGCACGGTGGGGGTAAATTTATCAGTCGCAGCAGAAATTTTTGCCAGATCGTTTTTCAGCTCCGGAGCGATTTTTGCAACATGCTTTATATCCTGCCGGATAAGTTTTCTTGCCCGGTCGGCTTCCCGGTTGAGTTTTTCGTTGGCGGTAAATTCCACGATCTCAATATCGTCGAACCAGATGGTTCCGGCAGCGTGGCGAAAGTAGAGCGTTACGCCCAGCTTGCTGTTACCGCCGCTGGAAAACACATTGCTTTCATACAAAGTCCAGCCGAAACTCCAGGGCGAAGGAATGTTTTTCCGGGCTTGCTCCAGCCCCGGACCAAACTGGATCATGGGGCGGTTGAGTTTGCCCTCCGGGCCGATAAACATGCGTGCCCCGCCTTTTTTGGTGGTGCTGATATTCTGACCTTTTGCCCAGAAACGCGCCACATATTTAGTGCCGGGTTTGCAAGGTACATCCAACTGCTGGATACGGGTGTAGTGGTTTTCGCCGGTGTGAGTTATCACCACCGATTGCCCGCCGCTTTTGCTGTTGGTGTTATCCAGCTGAATTTTGACTTGGGGCGATAATTTTTTTGGATATATCTCCCAACCGGCAGCAAAACCGGAGGCATCTTTTTCGATCAAATCGCCGTTTTTCAGGATATTTCCGCCGGAAAGGCAAGTGCAAGTTCCGGCAAAAGCCAACAGCAAAAGTATTTTTCTATTCATAAAAGTTACTTGACCTCAACAAGTTCCACATCGTCCACCCAGATCGTGCCTTGAGTAAAATGCAAATAAATGGTCAAACCGACCTTGGTATTTTTGCGGCTGTTGAAAGTGGTTTTGAATTCCGTCCAGTCAAAGCTCCAGGGATCCACCGCTTTCATTTTGGCTCGTTCAATGCCGGGGCCCGCAATGGCAATGGTTTTGTTGACAATGCCGTCGGCACCTACAAAAATACGGGCACTGCCGCACTTTTTGCTGTGTTCAAGATTCATGCCTTTGATATAGGCTCTGACCATATATTTAGTATTGGGTTTTACCGGTATATTCAGCTGGTCGATACGGGTGTAATACTTTTTGGCGGGGTTGGTTATCGCCACACTCTGATCGTCGTTGTGACCGGTGTTTTTATCAACTTCCACCTTGACTCCGGTGGCAAGTTTGGCGGGCCAGATCGTCCAGTTCGCCGGTTTGCCATCGGCGGCAATTTGTGAAAAATCACCGTTTTTGATCAGGTTTTCAGCCGATACGGATGCCACACACAATGCAGCAATAGCAAATAAGATAAATTTTTTCATAGTTTATATACCTGTAGTTGTCAGAAGAACGTTTCTGAATAACTGCGTTCATCGGGGAACATTTTTGTGCTGGTCTTGTTGTATGTTACATATTCCGTATGACCGTCATAAAACAACATGTTACTGCCGGTTTCGCCGCTGTGCGGAGCTACCATGTATTTTCTCGCATCTTTCTCGGCATCTTTGTAGGTTTTTGATGCGACTGTATGATTGGATGCAACGCCGAAACGGCGATAATCATGAAAATAATCTATTGCATAAAGCATACCGGCAGCATCATGAATTCGGTGAATGACCAACTGATTGTTCCGGCTGTCAGTTGCGGAAGACCCCTTTATAAAATAAATTGTGGCAGCTCCGTAAGATGCTTCAGGTTTTTCATTTTTTCCGTTGCGTCCTACTGCATCGCTAGGACAGAGAAAAGCTTTTTTATCGCCAATATATTCCAACAGATTGGTATCCCATGCATTCCATGTTTCAAAGGGGTAACTAGTTCCTTTTTCTTTATATTTTGAAGCCCAACTGACCCCTTCGATGTGACCATCGTAACTGTCAGCGTACAGCAGCAATGCCAGACCATGCTGTTTAAGGTTTGCTGAACAACTGGATGTTTTTGCCCGTTCGCGTGCTGCGGAAAGTGCGGGCAGCAGCATTGCTGCCAGAATGGCGATGATAGCGATTACTACCAGAAGTTCTATTAAGGTGAAGCAGTACTGCTTCACCTGTCCATGGACAGGTGAAGACCCATCTTTGTTACCATCAGCATGATCACAGCAAAGATGTGATCTTTTTACCAACAGCTCGATCAGGGTGAATTTTTGCATCTTTTTCATCATTAAAACTCCTTTCAAACTTTATACGATACTATTTTATTGCTTTTACACTATTGGTTTTTATTAATTCAAATCCGATTTTTTCGTTGACCGGCTTTCCGGTCAGATAGTCCACTGCCTTTCTGCCCCGTTCGGCGAGCTTGAGATCGCTGGAAAATATAGCCGGGTCGTTAAAAGCAGTTCCGCCGCTGTTGGCAAACTCCACAACTGTAATATCTTCCGGAATTTTCAAGCCGAGAGCTTTCAATGCTTCCACCACCGAAAAAGCATACACGGCATCGTAACAGAATATTGCCGTTGCCTGATTGGTTTTAAGATATTCACTTAACGCCGCTTTTATTGCTTCGGGTTCCGGCGGTACCGCAATAAACAAATCGGCGTTGCGATCGGTGAGAAAGCGGTATTCCTGTTCGCTCAACAAATGCAGATTTTTGCTGCCATCCGGGCCGATAAAGGCAATTTTCCGGTGCCCCAGCTTATTCAGATAACGCAGCAGAGCGTACATTGCCGGGCGGATGGGGGAATCGAAAGTCTTGAAAACATTCAAAAATATGTCGCTATCCCACGGCAGGGGCAGCAGAACCGGTATTTTCAACGATCGGAAAAAATCCAGCTCCGGCTCGTTGCCGATAAAGCCGTGGAAAGGCAGGATTATACCGGTAATAGCTTCGTGTTCAAGCAATTCTCCGGCTTTGCCCATCAGTACACATTTGCGGAAAAATTCGTAATCCATCCGCAGGACTTCCACATTTTTTTCCGCCGCTTGCGCCAATACTCCCGAGCAAATCTCCAAACTGGAAGTACGGAACACATCCTTGCTTGCCAGCAGCAGGAGTTTATGCTTTATATGCACCTCTTCTTTGCGAAAAACCACCTCATCAGCCGGAGTATTTCCCCCTTGATAGATCACAAAAGTACCCTGGCCACGCACCCGCCGGATGAACTTTTCCGCCTCCAGCCGCTGCAGGGCGGCACGCAAAGTCACTCTGCCCACATGCAGCTCTCTGGCAAGCACTTCTTCCACCGGCAGCCGGACTCCGTTGGCAAGTTCGCCCTTTACGATCTTTTGCCGCAGCAGAAAATATATCTGTTCATTCTTAAAGGCAGCAGTCACTGTTCAAGTCCCATGCTGGTTCTATTGTTCAAGTTTTGTTCTTGTTCTATTATAATACAGTTGCCAATATTTGTCAAGGGTGCTAAACAAAAAATTATGATTTTTTCGTTGCTGATTTGTTGTTTTATTGCCGTTGCGGTGCTATATTCTTCAATATGAGAAAGAATGTTTCAATCAACGATATAGCCGCTGCGTGCAATGTCAGCGCCATGACCGTCAGCCGCGCCTTGCGGGAAAGCTCCAAGGTACGGCAGTCCACCCGTGATCTGATTCTGGCAAAAGCCGAAGAGCTGGGATATTTCAAAGTATCCCGGCTGGGGCGGCCGGAAGTACGCAAAAGTACCGATCCGGCGAAGGTGCATTTGATTTTAGGCGGTTCCGGCAGTACGGTATCCATCTTTCACAGCCGCTTGGTGAACACTATCCAACGCACCCTTATCCAGCACAACTGCGAGTGTGTGTTGTTCAGCAGCGATGCAAGTTATCAGAGTTTTCTTATTCTGCTGGAAGCATTAAAACGCCAGCGTGCCGATGCCACCATCATTATCGGCGATTTTCCGGAAGGTCAGCTGAAAAACCTTTTGATGACCCGCCCGGGAGCCATATTGCTGGATAATCCGGGAATCGAGGAATTTGATGCCACTTTCAGCAGTTTCAACTTCGACAACTTTGCGGGTTGTTCGGATATGCTGGAACATCTTTTAGCTTCCGGCAGACGCAAGATCGTATTGCTCAACGGCAGCAAAGAACACTTTTTTTCGCAAGCCATGGAAAAGGCCTACCGGCAGAAACTTGCTCAATACCGCATAAAAGTCAACGAAGATATGATCCTCCACGCCGACTTTACCGCCCCGGGTGCCGCAGAAGTCATGCAGAATTTTATGCAGAAAAATATCCAATTCGATGCCGTATTCAGCAACGACGAAATGGCTTTGGGGGTCTACCGCACGCTGTTGAGCTGCAATATCTCCATACCCCAACAGGTCGCTCTTGCCGGATGCGACAATCTGCCGCTGGGGCAGATGCTCTACCCGGCATTGAGCACGGTGGATCTGGATTACGGCCTGCTGGCAGATGCGGCGATCAAATTTATTCTGGAGCGGGAGGAAGTTTTCACGCCCAAACGGCTGTTGATAAAACCCAAACTGCTGATCCGGGAAAGCACATTGTAAAATATGGAAAATCAAGCAACAATCTCCATAGCTCTTGCGGCATATAACGGCAAAAAGTATATAGCTCAACAGCTGGAAAGTCTGCTCAAGCAAACCCGACTGCCGGACGAAATAGTTATTTGCGACGATTCAGCCGATGATTTGACTTATCAGGCACTCGAACCATTTTTAAGCAGCGGAATAATCAAATACATAAAAAATCCCCAGCCGCTGGGCGTGGCAAAAAACTTTGAAAAAGCAATCAATAATTGCACTGGCGAATACATATTTTTGTGCGATCAGGACGATGTGTGGCTGCCGGAAAAAGTGGAAATTCTGGCAAATATGCTGGACAAAACTCCCAACCTTGACGGAGTTTTCTGCAACAGTTTTCTGGTGGATGAAAACCTTGTAAAGCTGAATAAAACTTTGTGGGATATACGCAAGTTCACGAACCAAATGCAAAAAACGCTTGCCACCGGCGATGCGTTGAAAGTTTTTTGCCGCCGGGTCACTTGTTCCAGCCACAATACCGCATTCAAACGCCGTGCGTTGGAGTATATTATGCCTTTTCCGGAGCTGGAACCATTTTATCCGGATACATGGATAGCTTTTTCCATAGCTTTGAACGGAAGCTGGGCGGCAATCAACCAGTGTTTGACTCTCTACCGGGTGCATACCGCCAACCAGTCAACACCTCTTGCTGGCAATGTGCTTGCCGCCCGGAAAGCCCGCTCTTCTTCAGTTGCCCGCCGCAATTACCTGCTGGCTCAAGAGCTGCTGAAGCGGAAAAAGTCTGCAAAACAAGCCAATATCCACCTCCTTGAAAAATTTGCTCTGCACCATAAAAACCGCAGCGAGTACAGTTGTAATGTCATATTCCGTACTGCACAGGCAGTACGGGAAGTGTGCACACTTCGCTATTGCCATTGCAGCAATGGAGTGCGTACATTTGCTGCCGATATACTATTCCACACGCCCCCAAACAACGCAGGGTAACGCCGGGACACAGTTGCAGAGCATGATAAAGCGGTATTTGTCTGCCGGGTTGGGTCATCAATAGGCAAACTGTATATTTAAAGCAGAAAACAGTGCTTTCAGAGTCATCTTACCCTTGACAAAACATCGAAAATGTTGTATATTTACCAATGGCTCGATATCTCAAGACCGGAGAGCGGCCGGTTACTTCGCATAATATGCATTATGTGAAGTCGCAAAAAATACATAAGCATTTAATAATAAAACTTTAACAAAAAACAAAAAACATAAAAATCAGGAGTTTTTTATGAAAAAATCATTATTTTCAACCTCAATGACTTCACATAATGCATACTATGCGACATTATGCCGTTTTACCCTCATTGAATTGCTGGTGGTGATCGCCATTATTGCCATTTTGGCGGCAATGCTGCTGCCAGCACTTTCCGCGGCGCGTGAAAGTGCAAAATTCGCTCAATGTGCCGGTAAACTCCGCCAGATCGGGCAAGTGGTAAATATGTATGCCGAAGATAATGTCGGGCATCGTCCGGTACCTTGTATCGGCTCTGCCTCGAAGGAGCCGACAAAAACTTCTTGTACCCATATCGTAGCTACCCAGAGCGTCAGCAGCTTGGATCAAGGTGATCTCGGGCAATATTTCAGCCGTGGCGAAGCAGTCGGCG
This sequence comes from Victivallaceae bacterium, assembly GCA_045533055.1. Lineage (GTDB taxonomy): Bacteria > Verrucomicrobiota > Lentisphaeria > Victivallales > Victivallaceae > SIG78. Next base: position 39,133 of record JAZSHD010000245.1, read on the forward strand.
GGGCAAACGGAGCCGCTGATAAAGCAATGTATATGGAAATGTTCTGGAGATGTCCCTCTGATACAAATAATTTCACTGTGGGGGGATATTCAAGTTATCAAGGCTTGTATGTGGATACAAACGGAGTAAAAAGTTATTATCCGGCAGGAGCAGATGAAATAGCGTGCCAGCATAACACTAATTCCTGTGACCCCAATAATAAAATTTACATAGATCACGGATTATCATGGCATGCAAATCCGAACCACCCTAAAAACATGAATCTTTTGGCGTGGGGCGGTCATGTTGTAAATACCTCTCTGCCATCTGCAACTATTTGCGGCAGAAACTGGGCTGCGAAAAAAGTGTTTCCATGGATGGCTGAACTCTGATAACTTGATATTATTGAATATAAAGAAACATGAAAAGTATTCTCAAACTCTCTCTGATGGCGGCAGTTTCGGCAACTGTTTTGTCGGCTGCTGATTTGCCTTACATCGCTCCCGAAGCGGTGAAACCTTTGAAGATCCAAAGCAAGATCACTCCCGGCGGTGCCGTGGAGGTCAAGCTGGGCAAAAGCAGTTATACTGTCAACGCTGATTTTTCGCTGCAGCCCGGCTGGGCAAAACTTAAAGCCGATAAGGCAGAGGGTTTTACCAGCTTCAAAGTTTCCGGCAACAAACTCACTGCCGCCGGTAAAGATTTCAAACTTGAGCGAACCATCAAAAATGTTGCCGAAGCCGTAGTGGTCACCGACCGTATCACCAACACCGGCAAAGAGGACTTGCCCTTTATGTACCGGCAGTATTGCCAGTATAAAACCAAACTCAAAGAGTACCGTCTTTGCGGTTACCGTATTTACGGCCGCCGGGGCAACGGCACCAGCAGTATCAACTGCACGGCGATCATGATGCCGCCCGCCGGTGGTTCGGTGGGTTTGCTGGCACTCAACGATGTATTCCGGGTGCATTTCCGGGCTTTTGCCGCCAAGGGCTTGTACGGTATCGGCGACGACAACCTCATCATCAAACCCGGCGTTACGCAGGAAATGAGCTTTGCTGTTTTCCCCTCTGCCAAGAGCGATTATTACAGTCAGGTAAATGCCATGCGGCGTTTTCTGGGGGTGAATTACGAACTTTCCCGTGGGTTTGCTTTTCTTTCGCCCAACCCGCCCAATGTCCGGACTTTTGCCCCCGGCGTTGACCGTATCGGCAAGCACGACAGTGTGGAAACCATCCGCCAGTGGCTCAACAACAAATCTGCGGGCATGGCTTCCGCCGGTGCCGTCAAACAGAATGGCGAATTGAGCCACGGCTCGGCATGGGTAAAGACCGCCAAACCAGCTGTCCACAAAGAGTTTTACAAAAAAGTCCGTGCCGCCAAACCGGATATCATGATATTGCACTACTATCACAGCTATATTGATATAAAAAGCCACATGGACAGCGGTTTTGACGATGCCCAAACCCTCAAGCCCAATGGCGAACAAGCCGACTACCGCAACCCCGCTCTGCCGCTGTTCTTTACCGTGGAAGGCAGCAAGTGGAGCCAGATGCAGGAAGGCCGTCTGGAACGCTTACGCACCGAATTCGGCGTGGATGGTATCTTCTGGGATGAGTTCCCGCAAAGTGCCAGCAAATACCACTTCGGCGAGCCGTGGGACGGTGTTTCCGGCGACATCCACCCCCGAACCCACAAGATCACCAAACGCAAGAGTTCCATTGCTCTGATGACCTTGCCATGGCGTAAACGCATGGTGGAAAACTTTGCCAAAAACAAGCTCTTTTTAGTCGCTAACGGCGGCGGCGGTCACACCCGCACCATGACCGAACTCTTTATCAAAAATAAATACACCGCCTTTATGGAAACCGGCGGCATTGCCAACTTGCACAACACTCATTTGTTCACCCCCATCGGGCTGGGCGACCACCTCACTGAACGCAGCGAAGTGGATTGCTACCGCAATCAGGTGCGGCATCTGGACTACGGCAGTTTGTACTACTACTATCACCAGCAGGTGGAACCTTTCACCCGCCCCACGCTGGCACAGTATATGTACCCCATTACGCCGGTGGAACTGCATGAAGGGTATATTATCGGCAAAGAACGAATCCTGACCAACCGCTCCGGCTATTACAGCTTTGGCGGCAACGAAAAAGCCGAACTGCATTTCTTCGATGCCGACGGCAAAGAAGTGAAACGCCCCGCTGAAAAAGTGGTCAAAAACAACAAAACCTACTACAAAGTCGTATTGGCAGAAAACGAATCCTGTGCGATCGTCAAAAAATAAAATCGAGGTAAAATATGTATAAATTTGCATTTGCAGCATTTGCAGCGGCTTTGACCGTTTCGGCATCGGCTGTGGAAATAAATGTTTCCAGTACTCCGGCATTGCCCGCAGCAAACTTGCTTAAAAACGGCTCTTTTGAAGATGGCAAAACCGCTCCGTGGCGACTTAACGGCGGCAACAGTGCTCTGGATACTGAAAATAAGTTTTCCGGCAACGCTGCAATCAAAATCACCGGCGACCCCGCCAAACGCCCCAATGTGGCACAAAGTTTTCCGGTAAGCAATATCAAAGCCGGCGACCCGTTATATGTGCGTTTTGCAGCCAAAAACAGCGGTTGCGATATTGATAAAAAGCCCGCCTCGATCGCATGGCAGGCAATTCTCGCCAACGGCAAACGCCCCTATCTGCCCACGCTCTCCCTGCCCCGGGAAGATTACGACTGGACAACTTTTGAACATGTTATCAAAGCCCCCGGCGACATCAAAAGCCTGACTTTCTATTTTTGCTATTACAATCAGGAAGGCAGCCAGTTTTTTGACGATGCAGTAATTCAGGGCGGCACCACTGATTTGAAAATCGACGTCAAGGGCAATGATCTTAAAAACATCAAAGTCCGCCACAGCGTTACCGGCACTGTGCTTAACGAAGTCATCAAGGGCAACGCTTTCAGCAAAACCATCAAAGTACCCTATTTCGGCAGTTACGCTGTGGAAGTGACCGACAGCAAGGGCGTGCGTACCAGCAAGCTCTATCCCGAAAATGTGGATGCCAACCGCTCCGGCGAAAATATCACCCCGCTGGTTGCCTGCAAACGGATCAATCTTGCCAGTGCCAAGCCGGAAAGCCTGACCTTTGAACTGCCCGCCGCAGCCAAAGGCAAAAAAGTTTTTCTGGAATTTTCAGCCCGCTGCAATCAACTCAACCCGGTTGCCGGTTATACTGCCATGCTCAAAGTTTCAGTCAACGGCAAAGTCTGCCGTGCTGCCGAGCTGGTCAAGCCCATGAACCGCAGCAAAACTGCCAGCGGCGGCGAAATGATCTTTACCCGCAACAACGGTTATGTGGTCTATTACAGCAACGCCTGCTACGGCATCAGCGAAGACAGCACCTACTGTCCGGTAAGTCTGGTTGACCGCAACCCCTTCAACTTCAAGCTCAATGTAACCAAATTGGTGAAAGAAGGCATGAACACTCTCAAGCTGGAAAATGTTTTGCCCATCCGGCTCAAGCGTGAAGTTTATGTAGATAACCTTGTATTGGTGACCGAATGAAAATCTGCAAATTATTTTTGATTTCCGCCCTGCCCGCAGCACTGCTTTTTACCTCTGCAGATATGCTGGCGGCTCCCGCTAAAGCCAAACCGGTGATCATCTGCCCGCAAAAGCCCGATCCCCCGCCGGTGATCGACGGCGACCCCGCCGACTGGGAACTGGTTCCGGCAGCCATAACGCTGGATAAAAGCCACATCGTCTGGGGGGCTCATCAGTGGAAAGGCGAAGAAGACCTCTCCGGCACGGTGCGTTTGAGCTTCGACGAAAACTATTTGTATTTGCTCGTGGAAGTTGTGGACGAAGTTATCAAAACTGCCAGCGACAAAGGTATTTTTGTTTCCGACCATGTGGAGCTGGACTTTGCTCCGGTCTACAACGATAAAGCCCAAGGTCCCCGTCTGGGCAACTGGCGGATTCTGGGTTTTACGCCCGGCACAGTGGAAAGCTCCGGCGACCCGCTGGCGGATATGGAAGCGGATGCTACTGCCGCATTCCCCCCCGATCTGGATTACAGCGGTATAGATGTAGGCTCCAGCATTACTGAAGACGGGTATGTGTTGGAAGCCCGCATACCGTGGAAAGTTCTGGGCGTAAAAGGGAGGGTAACTCCCGGTATGGTTTTCGGCGTGGATGTGCATATATCAGACTCCGACAAAGACTTTGTGCAGGAAGCCATGACCAGTTTGAACAACACTACCCCGTGGAAGGGCCGCCGTCAGGAAAACATCCTGAAAATGGTCCTGACCGGAACCGACGGCAAGATCAAAAAATAATTTGCTGTAATATATTGCAATGTACCGCCGGAGAGCTTTGAGTTCTCCGGCGTTTTTTATTGCTTGAAATTACTTCTTCAGCAAATCAGCAAGTGCGTTGCGGCAAATATCCAGAAGAGCGATTTCAAACTTGACCCCTGCCGGAGTAAACCGTTCTGCCAGATGCCAGATATATTCAGCGTGGGGATAAGGGTGTTTGACCAGAGTTGCCCCTTCGATTTTTTCGCAATTATCATTGTGATCGCAGGCAAATACCAGCATCTTGAAGGGCTTGTCGCCCCGGATAGCGGCGATTTCAGAAGCAATGCGTTCAATATCTTCGGCTTTATGATCCACCGGACGCAAATCATCAAGCATGGCTTTGTGTATTACAAACAGAATCGGCCCGGGAAACGCCAACGCTTCCCGGAAATTATCGATACGCCCTGCCATGCGTTTTTTGAGTTTAGCCAAGCCTTCTGCGGTAGGTTCGCAATCAATATCATGGGGATAAAAGACCCCGCTCCAGTCGGCGTTCCGCCAGCGTTTATGCTCATAGTCATAGCTCCATTCACCTTCCAGATAATCGGCAAAGTCGTTTTCCAAATAGTGAGCCGAAGCGTGGGGCGGAGTCCCGATCAAATCAAAGGGCATACCTTTTTCGCCCACACCTTTGCTGGGTTTGAGCATCCACAAAGTCAGTAAAGTGCGGGGCATACAGCCCCAGCCCAGCGAAACGATCTTGAATCGGTCGCGGTGCTGTTTACGGAATTTGTAATTGCTGTAAATACATTTCCAGGCAGCTTTGCTCATTTCCGGAACCGCATCGCAAATTTTAAGATATTGTTTGCAAAGCATTTTAAAGTCTTTGCTGGGGCTTAATCTGCTCAAGTAGAAAAGCAGATTACATTTCAGCGATTTGTATTCCATAAAAAACTCCTTGAGATATTCTTGAGCATTGAAAATTCCGTCTGATTAATATACATTGTTTTTCAAGGTTTACAAGCTCACAAATAAAAAACCCCGGCGGGAATTTTCCGATCGGGGCATAAACAGCAAAAATCATTTATCGCACACTCTTATATGATCCAGAGTAATGCTCCGGGGCTTGCCATCCCGGGCACTGCAACTGCTGTAAATCTGGAACATCAGCAGCTTTTCCGGCACCGGATGAGCTATACCTTTTTTGGCACGCACGCTGGCGTTGTAGCCATCGGTGGCGATATTGAACTTGCGGGTGCGGAAAACTTTGTATTCTTCGTTGTTGCAAAAACGGATATAATCGCCGTATCTCTTGCCGTCAGTTGCCGTAAAAGCATAAGTAGCAAGGTGATTGAGCTTTTTATCCGGATTCTTGAAGCGGATCTCCACAAAAGGTTTGCCTTTGACATCCTGTTTGCCCAGCTTGTATACAGTAAAATTGCCGTAATCCCGGAGCAGATTGGATTTGTCAAAGGTGTATTCCAGGGTCAGAAAACCCGGCTCATGGATCACTTTCACGCCTTTCTGCACTGGTTTGAAGCGTTTGTTTTCCCGATCCATAGGCACTATCAAACTGCGGTAGCTCCAATGTTTATCGGTAAAATCATCGTAAGCACTCCCCGCCGGAGCGATCCGTACATAAGGCAATGCAGAAAATACCCAGAAGCCGCCGTAAGTACAGCTCCAAACCGAACGCTCGTGGTTTTCGCCCACGCCGCTGAGTTTACTGCGGCAGAGATTCATGCGGAAAATGTTGTTTTTGATGCCGAGTTTTTCCAGCGGAATGGCTATTTCCATAGTATAATGATCATTAAAGCGTTTGATCCCCACAACAGCATTGCTTTCAAAGCTGTTGTCTTTGCCTTTGCCCCGACTTGCAAAGCGTGTATAGTCGGCAGTTACTCCGGCAAGGTTGACGGTCAGATTTATTATATCTTCGCTTCGGGTAATATCCGGCACCAGAAAGAGCTCGATGGAGTCATCCATAAATACATCGCCATCGTGGACAGTGCGATCCACCTTTGCTGCCTGATTATCCGGATCGACGGCGTTGATCCCTAACACCAGCTTGTTGTCGGCAATGCCCATTTTGAAAGTGGTAACATAGCGGGGCTGTAGCGGTGCATCGGTGCGGACAAACTTGTGTTCCGGCAGTGCGGCATAAAATTTATCGCTTAAATCTCCGTCGATTTTCACCTTGTCCTTTTGCGGAAAAAGCATTTGATCCCGGGAAATTTTTGCTTCGTTGGCAAAGGCATCGGCAGCAATAAAGAATTTATCAATAAAGCCCGCCCGCTGCCACTGGATGCGTTTGCGGTAGATGGAGTCTTTGCCAGCAAGTTTTTCCGCTTCGGCGAGAGCTTCTTTCATAACTTTGATAACTTCGGGCGAATAGATACTTTCGTACAAAGTCTTGCCGGAAAATTTCGGGTAACTGGTGCTGGCAGAAAATTCCACACCTTTGACATTTTCCCACTGCCTGATGGATATATCAAAAAACTTTTTCATTGCCGGAGCAGCCGGACCGTAAAAGAGTTTGTAATAGCGAGATAATTCGGCATCAACATCGGTGGGATTGTGCCAGGCACTCCGCATACCAAAGTACAAATTCAAATGCAGCTGGGGCAAATCGGAGGCAGTAGTAGCCCGATGACTCTTCAAACGGGGCACAAAGGGCTGCATACGGCTGTCGGTAAGTTCCCAGAAAATCGCTTTGATCTCCGGATAATCCCGCATCCACTGATACATGATATGGGGCATGGCGTAAGGTATATTATCGTAAGGCAGCATGTAGTGCCAGATGGAAATAGTGTTGACCTTTTTCCGCCACTTGGCAAGCTGGGCATCAAAAGCCTTGCGGTATGCCGGAGAGCCCATATAGATCATGTAGGGATTTACGCAAATCTGCACCACCACATTATCGGGCAAACTGAATTCCGGCGGTTCGTAATAGCCTTCGTAAGCTAAAGTCATAACTTTTTTATCCGGGTATTTGGCTTTGACATATTCGGCAACTTTTTTAACAAATCCCCAAACCAGCGGAGTCATGGAGCCTCTGCCCTTGCTGTTTTTGTCGATCATGGCACGGCAGTTATCGCAGCAGCAGGGCTGGGTGGTGTAGTTGTCGTTGGGTACAACATAAACGGCATCTTCAGTGGGCCGCATGACCGTCCAATATTTGGCTTCGGGGCGTTTTTCGTATACGGCGTCGATCAAATCGCAATAGGCTTTTACGGTATCTGGATTGGTAAAGCAGTAGTGCGGATAGTTTGCCCACCGCATGTTTTTGTAGGTGGAACCGGCTTTGAGTTTGCCGAAACGGCGGCTCTTGCCGTCGGGCTGCAAAGCAAAGATTTCGGGCTTGGTATCTTTGTAAATAAAATAAAGCGGCAGCATACTGTGGTTGGCTCCGCCATTGTTCAAGCCGAACCCCCGTTGGCGGCGGGCAAAGATATAAGACTCTTTTGAATCAAACTCATTCCAGACCCGGGGCCAGTAGACCCGGCACCACGCATTGGGTTTATCCGAATAAGGCAGTTTGCCGCTTTCTATCTTTGAGCGTTTTTCGATACACTCGCCAAACTCGCCGGGAGCATACCACCTTACCCCGGTGGAGCGTTCCAGAAAATCGTAAACACAGTACAATATAGCAAAGTTGCCGAAAGTATCTTTCCAAGGATTTTTTCCGTTATCCGCCCCCACAAAAGCAATGCTGCCATCGGAGAGTTCTTCAATCAGATATTCTTCAGGGTTGGAAAAAGCTGCCGGATCGCGTTTAACTGCCGGATTTTTCCCCACATAAAGAGCTTTTTTGCCGGGAGAGAGTTTATCTTTCAATGGCAGCTTGACGCCGGAAGATTTGGCAATATAAGTTTGCAGTTCCCGGGCAGCCAGCTGCGTGGCTTGCGGAGCATCTTTGCGGACAATGATCTCATAATCGGATTTGCCGTTATCCACAATAACCGCACCATTGACGATAACGCAAGCCAGCAAAAGCATAAAAGCAGTAAAAAGTTTTTCCGTCATACCATCTCCTTGTTTAAATGTGTTGTAATATAGCATTTATAAAGCACAGTTGCAAATGCTGAATTCTGATTATTTTAATTGGCATACCTTAATAGCGGCGGTTGCCCGCATGTTGACAAAATAGCGAACCAGTAAAGAACATATCATCATTTGATCGAAAGGCTAAAAAAATGAACATCGAAGAAATCGTCGAATATATAAATCGGCTCACAACACCCCGCTTATTGCGTTTTGTTTCCGAAAAAGGCGAAAACAGCTGCCGGGAGTGTCTGAAATATCATGATCAGATATTTGAAGAAAACGACAAAAACATGCCGCACATTCCCCTACACCCCAACTGCCGGTGCAAGTATGAGTATCTTACTAACAGCGAAGTAACTGAATTGCAGAATAAAGTGTTAAATGCCAAAGAAGAACTGATTACATACGGTAATAAGATAGCTGAGTTTGCCCAGCAACTGCTTGCAATATGTTCAAACGAAGCAAAAAACCACTCAATACAGAATGTTGCAGAACTGATAGTTATAACAATTCCTCTTGCCTGGAAAATAGACAAAGCAATTCAAGCTGCGAATAGAGCCGTAAATACAGTTGATAACATTGCAGAAAACACAAAAATACTTGCCGCAATTATAACATTAAAATTGACTTTATCTGCAATGCAAAAAATAAATCAAATTGCTGAATTGACAGAACAGGAAATGAAGAAACTTGGAATACCAGACATGGCAAAAGAGATTCGTTCATGGGCGAATATTCATGATGAGTTGATAAGCGAATTGAAAACTTGGCATTATGCCAGATTATCATTACCAGAGCAAAGGTTGGAAAATTTGCCTAAAAAACCGGCAGAAGCAGTAAAACAAGGTTTTGTCAAAGCATCAAGTTTTGAAAATATGTATCATAGACATAAAAATCAAAAAGGGAATGTAAAATACACTAATAAGCAGACAGGACAGGAAATTGTGTTTAACGAAAAAGGACAAGTTGTAACAGATCCGGAAAATATAGGAACATTTAATTACGCATCATCAGATAATAAATTGGAACACTTCTGGTATGATATGATTCTGTATTATTTATTTGGCAACTCTGAAGATGATACAACCCCTGTTGTAAACCGCATCTTTTCGCATCCGGCTCTTTGGTATGAGTTGATTTTAGAAAAAATAAATGAATGAAATAATATTAAAAATCTAATGCTGATAATCACTCGCAAAAGATCAACGAAATGGTTAAACAACAAATATATTCACTTTTTAATAATTTTTCGGGAAAATGGTTTTTGTAATGCTATATTAAAGCAAGTCAAGCATAAAAAATTTTCAGGAAAAACAAATGGATTGTTTATTTTTAAGCAGTATAGGTTTCTTTCTAGTTTGTACTGTTTGTTTTTTTCCGGCAACCATATATTGCAGTTATAAATATAAAGGCTGGCGGGGAATATTGTTGAGTTTGGGTCTTTTTGCACTCTATCCAGCAAGTTTTATAATTATCATATCCGGGATTTTTATAAGTATTTTTTTGGTTGATAAGCATACAGACAATAGGTATTATGTTATGCTTTCAACTCTTGTACTATGGCTTATTGTGATATTCATACCTTATTATATCACGCTGTCAGCAGGTATAAAATCACATGATAAAGAGCTGGTAAAAACTGCTCTTTGGGCTCTGGCAACCATAGGATCGTTGACTGCCGCTTTTCTGTTATTTATAAACTCCGGAATAAGCGTATGACTTTGCTGATTTACTGTTGCAGTTACAAGTATCAAAGATGGTGGGGGAGTAGTATTATGGTCAGAAGTTTTTATTGAGAGGTAATAATATGACTCTTTACAGTTACCTGCGAGTGGCATTTTTTTGTCTTGCCGGGATTTTTTTCTTGTTGGGGTTATCTTGTGAAATATGGCAGAAAAAATGGAAACGGCTGGGAATTGATATTTTTGTTTTGATTATGCAAATGCCGTTGTGGATCATTCTCGGAATTGCGATTTTGGGAATTGTTCCTGATTTGATTTATTCTTATTTCAGTGGGGTATGGCTGCTTGCCGGAATATTGTTGTGGATCACTCCACATGGTATTATGGCAGTAAAAGCCATCCGGAGAAAAGATTTGCTGGATATGGCTTGTTCTGCATCCATAATC
>JAZSHD010000186.1:0-3522 GCA_045533055.1 Victivallaceae bacterium
CATCAACCGTGTTGCCCGCGTATGCGGAGCAAGGCGGCATCCTCCTACGCCGGAGGCTACGGAGGACAAGCCTGCCGCCACACACAATACTCCCATATTCTCCCATACCTCTCAATAAAACCGCAGAATTTATTCTTTATAATGATTGCATTTTTCTTTTGCGGTATTACATTACCAATGTAATAAAATATCAACCCACAATCAGGAAAGATTTTACTATGGAAAACAACCTCCGCCAAGCTTCGATCGAACGCGTTACCCGGGAAACGGCTATCAAACTTACTTTCAATATCGACGGCAGCGGCAAATCCGCTATCAATACCGGTATCGGATTTCTTGACCACATGCTGGAGCTTTTTGCCAAACACGGTTTCTTTGATCTTACGATCGAAGAAAAAGGCGATATCCATGTCGATTACCATCACAGTATGGAAGATCTGGGTTTGGCTCTGGGCAGTGCCATTGCTCAAGCGGCGGGCGACAAGGCGGGCATCCGCCGTTACGGCAGTTTTCTGCTGCCTATGGATGAAGCTCTTGCGGAGATCGCTCTCGACCTCTCCGGCAGACCTTATCTGGTGTACGATGTAAAAATGCCCGCAGCTCAAGTAGGCGATATCGATGTGCAGCTTTTCCACGAGTTCTTTCAGGCATTGTGCGTAAAAGCCGGACTTAATATGCACATAAGATTGCTGGCAGGCAACGAAGCCCATCACTGTCTGGAAGCTATCTTCAAAGGTTTTGCCAAGGCTCTGGATCAGGCAACCACTTGCGACCCCAGAATTCAGGGGGTGCTTTCCACTAAAGGTACTTTGGATTAAGGAGAAAATTTTATGCTGATAACCAATTCTGTTCTGCTTGCCGATGCCGGGGTGTGGTACGCATTTGCCAACTCCGACGCTATGGGCAAAGGTATTGTGGGATTGCTCTTTTTAAGCTCCATGATCGCATGGTTCATCATGCTGGAGCGTGGTTTGTCGCTTTTCCGGGCAAAGAAACTTTCCGAACGCTTTGCCAATGCGTTCAACAACCAGCACGGCATGAATTCAGTCTTGCGTGAAGGTATGGATAACCCCTGCCCGGTGGCAAGAGTTTACATCAGCGGCATGGAACAACTTCTGGAATTTTACGGACAGACCGCCGAAGAGGTCCGCAACAATGTACCTGCTGCCGGCAACCGTGGCCCCCGTAAACTTTCCACAGCACAGCTGGATGCGGTGCAAACAGCCATGGAGCGGGAGATCTCCAGCCAGATTTTTGTGATCGAAGAGCGTATCGGTATGCTGGCTACCGCTGTAAGTTTAGCTCCTTTTCTGGGGTTGTTCGGTACGGTGTGGGGTGTGATGATCGCTTTCTGCGGCGTGGCATCTGCCGGGAGTGCAAATATTCAGGCACTGGCCCCCGGGGTGGCAGGAGCGTTGCTGACCACGGTTGCTGGGTTGATCGTGGCGATCCCGTCGCTGGTGGGATATAACTACATGACGCAGATGATCCGCAAGATCACTGTTTCCATGGATAACTTCAGCGAATCATTTATGGCACGGCTCAAGCTCGAACAGCTGGCAGTTAAAGAAACTGAAGAAAAGAAACCCGCCGCAGCCCCGACTGCTTCCCCAACAACAGCAGCGGCAACCGCCGCCACCCACCCGGCATTCAACCGCCCGGCGGCTCAAATCCCGGCTAATGTGCCGCAAAATGCCAATGCGGCAGCAAACAACAGCTTCAGCCGCCCGGCAAGCTATAACTATCAGCCGCAGCCCATACAGTACCAGCAGCCACTGCAGCCGCAGAATCCGGCTCCGGCACAGTATCAGCAGCCAGTTCAGCCGCAAAATCCGGCTCCGGTGCAATATCAAGAGCCGCAGCAGATGTCGTTCAACAATATGAACGGCAATAACAATGAACCGGAAAACTCCATGAGGGTTTAAGTTATGGCACGCAAAAAAATGCGTTCACAGCTGGAGGCTATGGACGAAATCAACATTACGCCGCTGTTGGACCTGACCTTCATGCTGCTGATCGTCTTTATGATCACCACGCCATTGATGGAAAACGGTATAGATGTAACGCCGCCGACTATGAATGCCGATAAGATCAACACCGAAAAAGTGACCCGGAATCTGACCATTACCCGTGACGGCATATTGACTTACGAAAAACAGCCCATCACTCCGGCGGAACTTTTAAAAACACTGCAAACATTGCTGGCAAGCAGTCCGGATGCAGTGCTGCTGCTGCGTGCCGACGGCTCCCGCAGTTACAGCGAAGTTATTGAGGTAATGAAAACCATCCGGGAATCCGGCTTCAAAAATGTTCAGCTGGTAACCTTGAGCGACGGCAGAGAAAAGTGAAAAAGCCGCTGAAAAAACGCTATATACATTTGTTTTTTATTGTGCTTTTGCTGCTCGCTGGCGTAATGGATTGGGTAAATGTTTTTGCGGCAGCAAATTTGATTTATGCCCTTTACCTTGCAATGAACATCGTGCGAATGGGGTTGCGGGGTGTCGAGGGGCGTTGCCGCCGGATAATCCATGCCGTGATAATGAGTATCGCCGTGGCATTTCTGGTGCCATTCATGCTGATACCGGCCTGGATTTTCGGAGTGACTTACTTATTCAGAAATCCCGAGATCATTGAAAATATCCCCGAATACAAATTCCGCAATGTGGTATTGAAAAATGCCAGCAAATTTTATAATTACAACATTACTGCATACGAAGGTATTTTAAGCGAAGAAGAGCTGCATAAACTTGCCCAAAGCGAAAACTGGCAGCTTCAGGAAATTAAAAAGCCCAACCAGGTGCGTTATACCGCGTCTTCCCTGATAAAAGAACATCGCATAAAGGAATATACTCCGGAACCGGTAACGGTAACAAACGGTTACAGTTATTCAAGTTACAGCAACAGCGGTCGCGGCATAATGTTTACATGGTGCCGGGATAGTGGTAAATTTTACTTTTTTGCAAGTTCAAGATAGCTTTATGAAAATTGTTTTACTTATAAGCCTCGCCGGAGTTCTCGGTACACTTTCACGATACTTTGCCGTAAAGGCGGTCAACGCTCTGCTGCCCGCTTTTCCGTGGGGGACGCTGGCAGTGAATATCTTTGGAGCGTTCATTGCCGGATTTTGTTATGTGGTGTGCAAAAATAAATTTGCCGGATTTGAAGAGTATTTTCCGGTTTTGTTTATGGGCTTTCTGGGGGCGTTTACCACCTTCAGCAGTTTTGCCTTGGAAAGTGTGGTATTCTTCGATCAGGCTCAATACGCAAAATTCTTCCTGAATATACTCTTGCAGAACCTCTCCGGCATAAGTGCCGCCGCCGGGGGCTTTTATCTGGCAAAATACCTTTTGGAAAACTTAAAATAAATATTTTTTCAGCTATAAAGTTGCAAGTATGCCAAAATGCGGTTATATTAGGCGATATGCTTTATATATATAAAAAGAAAGCTCTGTTCCCAATGCGGGTAGGTAGTAAAAAATGACATATATACCTGTGCATTGAGATATTTTTCAAAATTTGAAT
>JAZSHD010000108.1:0-17448 GCA_045533055.1 Victivallaceae bacterium
CATATTTTTTCAAAACTTAAAGGGGATTTATCTATTTTGCAACGCAAATAGATAAATGCCAATAAAAGGTTTGGAAAAGGGTGATGGGGTTCCGTCTTCGCCCTGCGGGCTACGCCGTGACAAGTTGGGGAAGAGGGAAAGAACCTTTCCTCCAAAAGGTTTTTCCCTCTTCCCCAAGGCACACCAGAATTTACTTTTTAACGCTTTTGCGGTACTCTGCCGGGGTCATCCGGTAGACTTCCTGAAACTTGCGGTAAAAGGCATCTACGCCGCCGAAGCCGATCTCTTCGGCGATACGGCTGATGGCAAGGGGGGTGCTTTTCAGGAGCAAAGCGGCGGCTTCCAACCGCAGTTTTACTATGTATTGCAGGGGCGTTATATCAAAATAACGGTTCCACGCCCGGTAGAAACTGGCTCGGGACATGTTGTATTGCCGGGCAATATCTTCCACGGAGAGTTTTTCGTTGTAATGTACCTGCATCCAGATCGAAGCGTTGCGGGCAATGGTCTCTTCGTCGGGAGAACTTTCTGTATCTGCCTGAAACAGTTCCCGCAGCAGTTTGAAACAAACCCAGTCGATCTCGTCGGCGGCTCCGGGGGTGTAAATGGAGTACAGACAGCGGCGGAAATCCTGCAAAAGCTCCTCGATCTTGCCGGTCATTTTAAATTCTTTGATATTTTCCGCTGGCAGCATCCCCAAACGGGTCAACTCGTCGGCAATAGCTATGGGGTACTTGAAAGAAATGGTATCCCGCAGTTCAAGCTGGGTATTTTTTATGCTGGAGCCGGGGCGTTTGATCAATACATGCGGAAAAGTCATATTGCAGGGTTCACCATTGATCTCATCTTTGCAAACATCCGCTGACCCGGCAAAGCGGATGGAAACTTCCAGCAGATCATCTGCAACAAAAAACTGCTGATCCACCGGCAGCAGCACACGCCAGCAGTAATAGATGTGCGACACCTGAAAAGGAAATTTGTTTTTCCGTGGCAATAAATGAGTTGAAATAGATTGTTGTGACATGATCTTCTTCCCGTCCGGTTTGATATTACAATAACTTATCAAAACAAAAATTCAAGTCGTTGAGACGATTTTATAGAGTTTTTTGAGAAAAAACCGTCTTGACGGACAGGATTTTTTTATGTATATTAGCTCCGTACAGTATATTTATGTTTTATTTTTGCAAAAAAGTGAGAAAAAAATGCTGAAGAATGTTGCTTTGAAACCCATCACCGGGACTTTTATCAATATGTTGGTACCTGATACCGGGATCAGCAACAACGGTTTGAAAGAGTGGGAACAGGATTTTCAGATGCTGAAAGTTCTGGGCATGGATCAGCTTTTCATTATCCGTACCGAATTTGAACAAAACGGGGTATGTCTTTCGGCAGAAGATCCCCGTTCCACGACTTGGGAAGAAGACGACAATTTGCTGGATATGGCGTTCCGGCTGGGCGAAAAGTATGATATGAGCGTCTATCTGGGCGGTCCGGTCAGCATAAGCAATCTCCACAAAGGCGACTGGCAGAAAGAAATCGACGATACCAAACGCTATTACGACCGCACCGTACCCAAATATGAGCATTACAAATGCTTCAAGGGATTGTATGCGTCGCTGGAAGCGTTGCCGTGGCACTTCAATTTTCTGGATATAGCCCGGGAAACCCTTAAATATATGAAAGCCAACTGGCCGGAAAAAAAGACCTTTATCAGCCCCATCATCAACGGGGTGCTGGGCGATTATTCGACTAAATATACCGCCGATCAATGGGTGGATATTTACCGGAGATATTTTTATGAAGACCTTGCCGGAGTGCTGGATTACTGTGCCCCGCAGGATTGGTTCGCCGCCCCGGCTTGCTGCTATGGCGAAATCCAGAGCAACGGTTACGCCGAATGGTTCAGCAAGATGGGCAAACTTTTTGATGAATGCGGCATTGAGCTGTGGAGCAATCTGGAATCGTTCCAGCGGCCCTTCCCCGGGCACGGCGAACCCAAAGGAGTATACCGCCAGAGCGACTACCGCACGATGTATATGAAACTTGCAGAGGCATCGCCCTGGGTCAAGCGGATCATCACCTACGATTACTTTACTTGTATGAGCCCCAATACCGAATGGGGTTCCACCCGCCGCCTGCTGGCAAGATATATGGAAATGATCGGCAAAGATCCATCAGTGATAGATGAAATTTTTGTCTGAAAGAAATATCAACAAGCAATTTTTAATCAGAGATTTTAATTTTAACTTGGAGGAAACAAAAAATGAATTGTAAAGCCAGATTCACTCTTATTGAACTGCTGGTGGTAATCGCCATTATTGCCATCTTGGCGGCGATGTTGCTGCCCGCACTTTCAGCAGCACGGGAACGGGCAAAAATGGCTAATTGCACCGGCAACCTCAAACAGCTGGGTATAATGTTTGAAAATTATCTTAACGCACATGATGATACCTATATGTATTGTGTTGCGGATAATGAAGGATCCCGCACAAAATACTGGTTTGATTACCTTACTGATTTCAATGCTATGGATAAAGCCGGTAATTCAGCCGAGGCTCTAAAAGATACTACGGCATTTACCTGTCCGAGCAATACTTTGCGATTCAAGTACGGTAATGATTATTCTTCTGTAAATTACGCCATTCACCGGAGAACATCGAATCTTAAGCAAGGGCTTTCCGGACTGGTAAACGGTTCAACTGTGGTTAAAAGTGCTTCGCGTACCATCATTGAAGACCCTTCAACAGTTTTTACTACAGCTGATATTGATAAAAATATCTATGGCATATATACTCTGCCGACCGGCGGTACTGCATCACCCGGTTTTACTGTACACAATAAATATGCCAATTTTCTGTGGGCTGACGGTCATGTGGAAGCCATGCAGGAAAAAGCTATGAATACAGCCGTACACTTTAAGCCGCAACGTGATCTGTGAGGTTAAAATGCTTATTTTTATAAGAAAAACAATCTTTGTATTGACAGCTTTTTGCAGCATTGTTCATACTGCAGCAGGTTCCGGTCTGCCGGAAGTTCTGATAGTACCGGATAATCCCACGGCGGTAGAAAAACACGCGGAAAAAGAATTAATTTTTTTCTGGCAGAAAGCTGTGGGCAGCAAGCTTGCAGTTCACAAAAATTCTGATCTTGAAAAATTCAGACTGAAGAAAAAAATCATACTTGGCAATATCAATATACAGAAAAAACTTGCGGATGAAGAGTGGCTTATCGCCCCCCTTGAACATGGAACGGTACTGCTTGCCGGTGGCGGCGACCGGGGTAATCTTTATGCGGTATATGAGTTTCTTGAACGGGTGCTTGGAATAAGATTTTATGGCATAGCCGATACTTTTATCCCCCGAAATGAACAAATAAAAATGCCGGTAAATAAAATAACCGGCAAGCCGTATCTGCCATACCGTATGATGGCAATGTCTGTACGCAGTGGAAAACAAGCTGCTAAAGAAAGTCTTTTTATGGGGCGTAACCGCATACAAGGCCCCAATACCCCCGGCAGAATGCGTTTGGCTGGTTCCGGAGCGTGGAATATGTATGGCAGTCCCTGGCGTTGTCATACATTCGGAATATATACCCGGGAACCGGATGCACCGAAGAAAATGGAGTGTTATTCGCTTGATCGTTTTGGCAAACGGCTCAAAGCGGTCAACGGTTCCGGCCCCGGCCAGCCCTGTCTGACGCACCCGGAAATGATTGATTTTTTCAAGAAAAAATTGCGCTATTACATCGAAAAAGACCGTAAAAACACTACACAGGATCAATGGCCGAAAGTTTACAATATTTCTGTAAATGACAATGTTGATTTCTGCCGTTGTCAAAACTGCCGGAAGCGTTGGCAGACTACTGGAGGCCCCGGCGGCAACGATATGGAATTTATAAATACTTTGGCAGAAGATATAGAAAAGGATTATCCTGATGTAATTATAGAAACTTTTGCCTATACTTATTCCATGGAACCATCCAAAATCAAGCCGCATAAAAATGTAATGGTGCAATTTGCCGCATTGGGCAGGGAGTTTTCGCACGGATTCCGTTATACGACCCGCAGCCTGCTTACTGATCACAACCGTCAGGCCCGCGAATGTCTGAAAAAATGGAGTTCAATAAGCAATACTCTTTCCATCTGGTCTTATGGTATATTTTACCACGAAACCACCTTGTCGCCATACACGATTGTGCGTGGCTTGAAAGATGATTTTTCTGTATATACCGCTAACAAAGTCAAATCAATATATTTTGAAAATGAAATAACCCGTGCATTCCGCAAGGGCAAAAGAGCCCCGTTGATGCCGTCTTTTGCAGATTTGAAAGCATATACCTTTGCCCGGTTGACCATTGATCCCGAATTGGATATTGAAAAACATATTAAAGAATTTATGGAAAATTTCTATGGCCCGGCCGCTCCTTACATGAGCGAATATTTGCTGTTGCTGGAAAAATCACAACTTACCGGTTTAATGGAAGATGTTGCACTGAACGGCAGAGCATTTCTCTCGCCGGAATTTTTCCGCAAGAGCTACGAACTGATGGCAAAAGCGGAAAAAGCTGCGGCCAAACACCCCGGATGTCTGCGACGGCTTCGCCGGGAATATTATACATTGGATCATGCGGCACTCTATCTTAAAACATTTTTGCCCGCAGGTTCAATAAAAATCGAAGACCAGACTTTGGTCAGCCGCATAAAAGCTGTGGAAAGTACTTTTTGGAGCGATTATTACAGCGACTTGACCAAAAAAGAGCTTCAGGAACTCAAAAGCGGTGCTGCCGGGCGCCTTGCTGCGCTGCTGGCACGCAAGAGTGTAAAACCGCAGCCGTTGCCGGATATGCTGAAAAACCGAAAAGTAATATTGGATTTTTTGCCGCCGCTGCTGGATGCCTCCCACAACAGGTCATTGATCAATGTAAACGACCCTGACGCTGTCGGCGGTAAGGCGGTTATGCTTGATAACCGTAAAAATTATCATACCGACCGGAAATTTGAATATGGCGTATATCATGCCAGCACAAATAAATTGTTTGTGCGCAATTATCTTGAAAAATCGGAAATTCCGCAGGATGAAAAATATCACTGGTACAGTATAAAAAATGTACTGCTTGCACCCAAGAGCCGCTTCTGGGCACATTGGTCGTGGGGTATGACCCCGATAGATCTCTCTGAATGTTACGACGGAACCGAGCCGGGCCGCCGCTTGGATATATATTTTTCCATGAAGTTCACCGGTCCGGCTTATGTAAAAAATTCTGTTCAGGGCAACAGTATATGCATAGACAGAGTAATTGCAGTGGAAAGCAAACAGTAATTATAAACAGAAATATAACAGAATGAATTTTACAGTAAAATACGATGTTGTCGCTGTCGGGGCCGGGGTTGCCGGTATCGCCGCGGCATTGGCAGCGGCACGGCGAACCCAGCGGTGTATTCCGCCAGAGCGACTACCGCACGATGTAAATGACTTTTGAAATCACCTCAGAGAATTTAATTTTAACTTGAAGGGAACAAAAAAATGAATTGTAAAGCCAGATTCACTCTTATCGAACTGCTGGTGAGTAAAACTTGTCAAATAGGTGTTTTGCCGTTGTATTACCTCAAAAAAATCTATAAAAACAACACATCCTTACGCCCGGCAGGGCGCACTTCACGCAGTTTTGACAATTGTCAAAACTGTTCTTCACACCTTCACATCTTCACTCGATCAGCGTTCACGCTGATCGAACTGCTGGTAATTCCTTCTCATCTCTGCTGTAACCGTATGCGGAATGTATTGAAAAAGAATAAGGCAGAGAGAGGTTCTTTTTCACCTGCCCATGGGCAGGTGAAGCTGTACAGCTTCACCTTAATAGAACTTCTCGTGGTAATCGCAATCATCGCCATTCTGGCGGCAATGCTGCTGCCGGCTCTTTCTGCCGCTCGGGAACGGGCAAGATCATCCAGCTGCACAGCCAACTTGAAACAGTGCGGATTGTCGACCTTGATGTATGCCGACAGCAATGATAACTGGACATTTTGTGCAGGGCCGGAGAACGCTGCCGATGCACCATATCAGGCATCCCGCTGGGGCAAGTTTATTATTGATCTGGGGTATTTGCAGGATCATAAAGTGCTCTACTGCCCCTCGCTGAACAATGTGAGCAATTCTCCTGAAAAAGACACCAGCCGCCGCTTTACCTATGGGTTCCGCTTGAAAAACAGCAGTACATTATATTTTAATCTGGGCATGAATTTCGGCTGGCGACTGGGCAAATTGACCCTTTCGGGAAATCCGGCGGAGTCAGACCCCTCCGAATTTATGATGATCGGCGATACTATCCGTACTGCCGGAACTCCGTCGTTTCAGGATCAAATGTGCGTAATGGATTCGGGGGCAACAACCTCCATGCCGTGGCGGGGCGGGGTGCACGTACGCCATGGCAATACAGCAAACATAACTTTTGCTGACGGCCATTGCGAAAGCCGCAACGGCGAAGAACTGGGCGATAAACTTGAAGAACGCGGCATTTGGAAATATTTGATCACCAATACAGCGATCACTCAAAAAAGTAATTAAAAATCAATCAATATAGATAGGAGAAATATCATGCGTACAACAACTTTTATTCTGGCTTTGATGGCAATGTTTACCTTGAGTGCTTCCGAAGTCAACCTCTTTAAAAATGGTGATTTTGCCGAGGGCGGCAAGCACTGGATGCTGCTTAAAGGAGCCAAGGTAAGCAGCGATGTCAAAGCTGACGGCAAAAACTCGGTTGTGATCACCAAAGGTCAGCAGGTCATACAGAATGTAACCGTTGACCCCCAAGCCGATTACCTCCTGACTTTCAAGATGAAAGGCGAAAATATCGCCAAAGGCAAACACGGTCAGGGAGCCCGCATCATCATCCGGGGCGGCAAACGCTACGGCAGAGGTACTGCTGACCCCAAGGGCAACAGCATGACCGGCACTTTTGACTGGAAAGAGGGCAAAATCCTGCTCAAAGGCTCCTATTTCCAAAGCAATAAACTGGTTTTTACCATGCATTTGGATACCGAAGGCACTTGCTACTTTGCGGATTTCAAACTGGTAAAAGTTGCCGCCGGAAAGAAATCTGAATAATTTTCAAACTATATAACCAAAGAGATTTTTTATGCGTATATTATTTATACTGCTGGGGGCTTTTTTTACCCTGAATTTAAGTGCCAACGCCGTTAAAAACGGCGATTTCAGCGAGGGTTTCAAACATTGGGCGGTGCTGAAAGACTCCCTGAAAAACCCCGTGCAGATCGACGGCAAAAACGCCGCTTGCGTAACCAGCCGCAAAGGTTATGTGCAGAGTGTAAATCTGGAACCCAACGCAGTTTATGAATTGAGTTATCTCGTGAAGGGCGAAAATATCAGCTCTGCCAACCCCGGCCGCTTCGGCGGGCGGATCATCCTTAAAGGCGGCAAAGTTTACGGCCGTGCCGTCGCCACCGATGACGGCAGCTGTATGACCGGTACTTTTGACTGGAAAAAGGGCGTCTACCGCTTTAATGCCTCCAAATTCACCAGCAACCGTCTGACGATACATCTCTATTTGGATGTGGAGGGCAAACTCTATTTTACTGACCTCAAGCTCCGCAAAGTCGGCGTGGAAAAAATCGAAGTGGTCAAGCCCGGCAAACAGTTTTTCCGCCAGAGCTTTATGAAAGGTTATCCCCTGCCGGACTTTTACCCCACGGACAAGGCTTTCGGGCTGGTGGAACCGGGCAAACCCGCAGAGTTTGCTTTGGAAATGCAGAAGCTGGATGATCTGGAATACACGCTTACCATGAAAAACGATCTGGGCAAAACTGTCTATACCCAAAAACGCAAACCCTACACCGAAGGCGAAAAAATCGTCGTTCCCGGTCAGGAGCGTGGCTACTATGTATTGGAAGTCCATGCGTTTGTGGGCAATAAAGAGATCGCTATGGTGCAGAGTGCCTTTATCAGCACTCCGGCTATGCAAGGCAAACGCGACCCCTTCTTCCGGGTCAACCAGTTCGGTATCTGGACACCCCTGATGGAAGGCTACCGGATGATGGGGGTGGGTTCGGCAACGCTGCCAATTATCGGCGGCGAAAAAGGCGACCCGGCAGTCAACGCCCGCAAGCGTTTTCTGGGTACTTACAAAAAGTTTCTGGATTCGGACTTTGAGCTGCATGCACTCTATGTAGGCGGCATGAGTCAGGCCAATTGCAATATGGATATGTTCCGCCGTGGCTACCCCATGTATTCGGAAGAATATCTCAAGAGTATTGAAGCGGCAGTCACCGAAGCGGCAAAAATCCTGAAAGGCAAGGTAAAATCCTATGGTACCATTATGGAAATACCTTCCCACGCCCAAATGAAGCACAAACACGCCGGAACCTGGGTGGAAGCCATGAGCCAGCAGCTGTTCCGCAGCCGCATCGTTGCCCGTGCCGCCCGCAAGATCGACCCCAAGGCAAAAATCACCGCCGGGGGTAACAATGTGGAAATGTATATCGAGCCCTTTGAACGAATCGTAATGAGCGATCTGGTGGATGACTTTGATATTTACAACATCGACGCCTACTTCGGCAACTGGGATCTTACCCAGGGCAAACCCAATGTGCCGGAACGCAGTTTGCGGAATTTCTATCTCAAATCCAGCAATCTTGCCCGCTCGCTGGGCAAATCCCCTCTGGTGGAAAATACCGAAACCGGCTACAACATCTTTTACGGCGACCGCTATGACGAAGGTCTGGCAGTAACGCAAGCGGCGTTGACTGCACGGGCGATCATCATCAGCAAGGCTTCTCCCGTAAGCAGTGTGGCACTTTTCCGCTTGAGCACCCACTACGGATACAACGAAAACAAGCCCTTGAGCGGCTGTATGGCAACTTGCTGGAAACCGGGGCGTGCCGCCGATAACAGTACCATCTACACTCCGCTCCCCGGCGGTGCGGCGTTTGCCGTATTTGCCAGAGAGCTGGCGTTTGTAAAATTCGTGCGGGAAGTCAAGTCCGCCGATAATTTGATGTACGCCTATATTTTCACCCGCCCCGACGGCAAAACCGTGCTTTGTGCGTGGATATTGGAAGGCGAAGCCGATTTGCCGATCGAACTGGCAAAACCGGGTGTAAAAGTAAGTATGTATGGCAGAGAAAACAAGGTTGCTGCCGGTAAACAAACTCTCAAACTCACAGAGCAGCCCTTTTATCTGGTAATAAACGAAGATGCCACCCAAGTTGCCGACAAGGTGGATAATTACTTTAAAACCCTCCGCCCCAAGTATAAAGCCGGTGCCAAGCTCCTTGCTGTTGATAAAGCCATGCTGTATGTAAACAACACCGTGCGGGAAAAAATCACCGTCAAGTGCGGCAAAAGTTCCATGACCATCCTGCCCGGCAGCATCGGCGAATTGCCGGTGGCGATCCAGCCGGGAGCGAAAAAGCTGGATTTTACAATCAATGGCGAAAAGTTCTCCGCCAATATCATCAACAATACCGTGAAGTTCAGGAAAGCCTCCGGCAAAACAGTCTATACAGAAAAACTGGTGGTACCCAACCATGTCAAGCCCGTATCGGCACTGCACCCGGAGTTGAGCTATTTCAAAAGTTCCATGAACCCCAACGGGCATAATATTTCTGTGGAATACAGCCTGACTTACGACGACAAAAATCTCTACATTGCCGCTAAAGTTGACGACCCAACCCATGTCCAGCGGTTCAATAAAGACAATATCTGGCGGGGCGACAGTTTGCAGTTCGTCTTTGCCAATGCTCCCGCCGCCCCGGCGGATGTGCGAAATCTGGATGCCGACAGCAAAACCTATACTCAAGGACACAATTACAGCGTGGCATTGACACCCCGGGGTACGGAGATCGTGAAATATCACACCAATCTGGGTACCAAAGTAAAAGCTCAAGCCTTCCGCAAAGGCAATTACACTTATTACAACATAACTGTACCCAAAAGCGAAATAAATTTCATTTCCGGCAAACCGGTGTACTTTAACTTTGTAGTTTTTGATAACAACAGCAAAACCGCCAACACCGCCCCCTACTGGCTGGATATGGATGACGGTCTGGCGGGCAACCGGGATAACGCAGCAGTTCCGCTGGTGATTTTTGAGTGATTGAGAGGCACAAAGTGGATTTTACAGTAAAATATGATGTTGCAGTCGTCGGTGCCGGGGTTGCCGGTATTGCCGCGGCATTGGCAGCGGCACGGCGGGGGCATAAAGTAGCTCTCATTGAAAAACAGACCCTTATCGGCGGACTTGCCACTTCGGGATTGATCTACATATATTTGCCGTTATGCGACGGCAAAGGTACGCAGGTCATTAAAGGTATCTCCGAAGAAATGCTCTACAAATCCATGGAGTTCAGCCAGTTCGATCTGCACAAAGAGTGGGGCGGTGCCGGGATCAGCGAAGTTGGTCAGCGTTTTGACCGGTTGCGGGTGGATTTTTCGCCCGCCGGTTTTATCTTGAGTCTGGACGAAATGCTTGCCAAAGCCGGGGTGGATCTCTGGCTGGATACCAGAGTTTGTGCTGTGCAGAAGTCCGGCGATAAAGTTACCGCGCTGGAAGTGGAGAATACTTCCGGCAGGATCGTTGTCCAAGCCGGAGCTTTCGTAGATGCCAGCGGCGAAGCGATCATCGTCCGCCGTGCCGGTGGAGCCGTGGAGTGCGATTACAACAATCTCTCGCTCTGGCTCATCGAAAACAGTCCCGAAGCCCAAGACTCCACCTATTACTTCGGCAAAACTTTGCGGGTCAAACCCTTTATGTTTGCTAAAAACGACATTGCCCCCGGCGACGGCATGGATGGCAAGAAGGTAACTGAATTTACCCGGGATTGCTACAAACATTTGCGGGAATTTTACCGCGAAAGCTACCAAACCAGCAGCCGCTACGAGCATTACCCCATCCATCTGCCCGCCATGCCCCAGTTCCGCAAGATCGCTGCCGCCAAGTGCCGGTTTATGCTTGATACCAAAGGCTACGGCGTGCATCACGAAGACTCTGTGGGGCTGACCGGCGACTGGCGTGCCCCGGGGCCGGTGTGGGAAACGCCGCTGCGGTCGCTGGTGCCGGAAACCCTTGACGGCGTGTTTGCCGCCGGCAGATGCATGGGTGCGATCAACGATGCGTGGGAAGTCTACCGGGTTATCCCCACTGCAGCCATGACCGGCGAAGCCGCCGGACTCGCCGCCGCCTTGACTGTGGAAAACAAGTGCGACAGCCGCGATCTTGATTACAAACTCGTGCAGGATGCACTGCGGAAAAAGGATGTGCCGCTGCATTTAAGCGATGTAAACTTAACTGCCGAAAATATGCTGTAAGGCTCTGTTCCCAATACGGGTAGGTCAGTAAAAATCTTTATGTTCAACTTTTGTATTGTAACTTTTTTAAAACTTGAATGGCATTTATCTATTTGCAGAGCAAATAGATAAATGCCGGGAAAAGGTTTGGAAAAAGGGGGTGGAGTGTGAGGAGGGGGAAAAGGACCTTTCCTTAACAGGTCTTTTCCCCCTCCTCAAGTACCGACCCTTATTGGGAACAGAACATAAATCAAAGCGACGCACTTTCCCGCCAAACTATGTTGGCTCGGTTGACGGTGTTGCGTTCCAGCGGAACACCGTCAAGAATATGATCCAGCACCCGGCGGGTATTTTCCAACACCGGCACCTCAATACTGGTCAGCGGAACCCGGAAGTGAGGAGCATCCACCAGATTATCAAAACCGATCACCTGAATTTCTTCCGGAACCTTCACTCCCCGTGCGGTCAATTCTTCGATCAAACCGACTGCCATGCGGTCGTCGTTCAGCAAAACTGTACGCACTTTAAGGTGCTGAAAATCCCGCATCACCATATCTGCATAGCGTCGCCCGGCATCGAATTCATCCCGGGCAATAGTGTTGGAACGCAGGATTTGGCGGCGGTCAAAAATCAGCTTTTTCTGCATAAGTTTTTCTTCGTCTTCAGCATCCACATCGCACATGAAATTGCCTTTACCGGCAGCAGCAAGCTGTTCCATAAGCTCAATACGGGTCTGGCATCGGTCGATCCCCATGCGGTAAACATTGCCCACACTTTCCTGCGGTACAGGGAAATCGTAGTCTACACTGAAAAACTCCACATCCTTAAGCAGAGCATCCAATTTAGGCACATCTCCGGCTTTGAACACTCCGCTGGACAACATGCCGCCATCGAGCCGCTGTACGCTTTCATCAAACAGCCCGAACATAATAAGCGTATTCACCTGCATACCCTTGAGCATACGCACCGTAGGCACCAGTCTGCCGCCGATAAATCCCTGGATCACAAATTCCCGCCGGGCTTCATGCAGTCGGCTCATGGCGTAACGCAACGCTACGGCACTCTTTTCAAAAGAGCCGTCCTGATTGATGATAAGACCAATGGGGGGAGTGTTGTCTTTGCCCAGTTTGCCAGCCATGCGGTTGGGAACAAAACCGACTTTTTCAGCATAATCACGCACCCGCTGAACAGTAGCAGCACTGATGCGGTAATGCCGGTGGCTTTCGGAAAGGCACAACGATACAGTTGAGCGGGCCAACCCCAGCTCGTCAGCAATTTCCTGCATTGTTTTCATTAAATGTTGCCCTTTCCTCAACTATATTTTATTGACCCGAACCTTCTGCAAAAAGTTCGGAATTAGTAATATAGCACGCAAATCAGAGTTTTGCAAACTTTTTACAAAGTTTCCCGTACCGACAATCCCAGACCGGTAAGTTTTTCCACTAAATTGGCATAGCCGCGGTAGATGATCTCGCTGGATTTGATAACGCTTTCGCCTTCAGCACACAAACCGGCAATGACCATTGCCATACCAGCCCGGATATCAGGGCTGGAAACTGTAGCAGCATGCAGTTTGCTGGGGCCGGAGATCACCACCCGGTGAGGGTCGCAGACAATGGCGTTTGCCCCCATATCGATCAAGCGGTCTACAAAGTAAATACGGCTTTCAAACATCTTTTCAAAAAAGAGTGCACAGCCTTCCGCCTGGGTAGCCATAACGATAGTGCAGCTCATCATATCGCTGGGGTATTGGGGCCATGGACCGTCGGAAATCACCGGTATATGCCCGCCAAAGTCCTGCTTGACTTTCAGCTTCTGCCCCCCCGGCAGGTAAATGCGGTCGGGGTGCAAAGTCATTTCTATATTAAACCGTTCAAACACACGCCGGAGCATCCAGTAGTGGCGTGGTACAGTGCCAAGGATCTCCATTTCTCCGCCCAGAGCTGCACCCAATGCCAGAAAACTCCCGGCTTCGATATGATCTCCGGCAACAGTACATTCGCAGCCGTGAAGTTCACTTACGCCATCGATTTCTATGGTATTGCTGCCCAGCCCGGTGATCCATGCCCCCATGCTGTTGAGCATTTCGCCCAATTCCACTACATGCGGTTCGCAAGCGGCATTCAGAAGCGTAGTGTGCCCTTTGGCAAGCACAGCTGCCATCATGATCTGCTCGGTAGCTGTAACGCTGGCTTCATCCAGAAAAAGTTCCCTGCCGTGCAAAGAGCCGTCTTCCAAATTAAAGCAATAAGCGTCATCGATGCACTCAAGTTTTGCTCCCAGCTTGCCCAATCCGTAAAAGTGACCATCAAGTCTGCGGCGGCCGATAACATCCCCGCCGGGGGGATACAATCTTGCTTCGCCCAACCGGGCAGTCAGCGGTGCAGCAAACAATATGCTGGTACGAGCTTTGGAGCAAAGTTCCCGGGGAATAGTTCCTGAAGCTATCCCGGAGGGGTCGATCACTGCTGTATTATTCTCAAACTCCACCTTGCCGCCCAATGCCCGGATGATATCCATCATCGTCCGGACATCGAGAATATCAGGCATATTGTGAATAGTTACAGTTTCGCTGGTAAGCAGCGAAGCTGCCAGCATCGGCAATGCGGCGTTTTTATTGCCGCCGACTTTTACGGTTCCATGCGGTACGATCCCGCCGGTAATATGAAGTTGACCCATTCTTTGACCTTATATAAAATAGTTTTCCGGATTTGTTTCCAACTTGCTTTCGCGGTAGATTTTATGAAACCTTTGCGTGTAAAGTTCAAAGGCTTCCTTATAGCGGGCACTGTTGGCACTGCTGAAACTCTTGCGGTTGTAATCGCAATACACCTGATACTTGGCCCCTGCCGCCACAGAGAGATCCAGTGCCAGATTCAAGGAACGCATCTCCGCATCACGACCGCTTGCAGCATAGCGGGACATACGGTTGCTTTTGCCGAGGAAATACCCCAATTCCGGATTTTCCCCCATAAAAGCCTCATTGGCTTCCGCCATGGCACACGCCGAACTTAACAAATCTCGCATAACTTGCAAAAATGCCAACAGCCGGTTTTCCCGCCCCGCAGTTTCTGCACTGGCAAGAGTCATCTTGACCCGCTCTGTATCAATAATTGCATATTCCAAAACATTGAGCATATTGTGATAACTCTCAAGTCGTTCCTGAAGCGGCAGTTCTTTCAGCTCATGCCGCAGGAGTTCCCGTAAAAACTCACAAGCCGCATCCCGCCTGCCCAGCAAAGGCGGAATATTCATTTTAACGAGATAATCAGCTTCGGAGGCATCCCGCACCCCGTCAGCAAGTCCGCCGGAACTGAATAATGCACGACGGAATTTTTCCAGCAAATCAAATTTTATACTCATACGATCAAATTTTCCTGAAAAGCAAAAAATCAAGCAAAATATTTTATAAGAGGTATTATAGTACAAAAAAACAAGTATGCAAGTTTTTTTTGCAGGAAAAAAGCCATTTCATTTGCTTATGACAAATCCAGCGGTTATATTACTTGGCAGATGTCAATTATTGTAAACATAAGGTATTTTTATGAATATGAAGATTTTTCTCCTGACAATCAGTCTGGCGGCAACGCTTTTTACCGCCAGTCAGCTTTGGGCAAAAACCGCTGATCTCGGGTTCCGCATCGGTAAAGCTGTTGCTGCCGAAATCTCCACCCTGCCCGTGGAAATCATCGGCAAAGAGCAATTTCCCTACCCGGTTCCGGCAAAAGCGGCTTACGCAGTGGCAGTGCTCAAACTTACCCAGAACCGCTCTTTGAGTTCGCTGGACTACTCGCTGGTGGTCAATGGTCAGACAGTCCCCTGCATTGCAATAGTCTGCAACATGGCGGCGTTTGTCTGCAATCCCGAAACTACTTACCCCTCGGAAAAAGACTATGCCAGACTGCTTTTTTTGATCGACACAGCTAAAGTAAAACTTCCCGCCGCAGGAAAAACCATCCACTGTACGCTTAAAAGCAACCTCCGTGGCCGCAGCAGCGTGACTTTGAATTTTGTCAATCTGGGAAACAAGCCTTTTACCGACTGCACCAAAATTCCGGCAGCGGGTATCCTTAAATAAAATTCTGTTTCAGGACTGCAGCACACTATGAAATCATACGACAATGTACCATATTTACCCACCAACCGGCAGGAGATGGAAGCCTTCGGCTGGGATGAACTGGATGTTTTACTGCTGACCGGTGATGCCTATGTGGATCACCCCTCGTTTGGCGTATCGCTGATCGGGCGTATTCTGTTGGCAGCCGGGTTCCGCACCGGGATCATCGCACAATTTCCGTGGCAGGATCCGGAAGTGCTGAAGGTCATGGGTACGCCCAAAGTCGGTATCGGAATAAGTTCCGGCAATCTGGACAGCATGGTAAATATCTACACTGCCGGCCGCCGCAAACGCCGGGAAGATGCTTATATTACAAATGGCGAAACCGGCAAGCGGCCGCCTCACGCACTGGTGGTCTATTCGCAGCTTGCCAAGCGGGCATTCCCCGGAGTGCCGGTCGTGCTGGGCGGATTGGAAGCAAGCATGCGGCGTGCCACTCACTACGATTACTGGCAGGATAAATTGCGTTTTCCGGTGTTGGTGGATACCAAAGCCGATATATTGATCTACGGCATGGGCGAGCGACCGGTACTGGAGATTTTCAACCGTTTGCGGGAGCATAAAGACCTTGCCGGTATTCCCGGAACCGCCAGATTGCTGGGCAAAAAAGCCGCCGAAAGCTTTGTCATGCCCGATAATTTTCTGGAAATGCCCAGTCACGAAGAACATTTGCAGCGAAAATCCGCCCTTATGGATTCGACTAAACTTGTGGAGCTTGCCAGCAATCAGCACGCCAACCGGGGTTTGATCGAACGCATCGGCGACAGATTACTGGTCATAGAGCCGCCGCAGAAACCGCTGACCAGCGAAGAACTCGACCGGGTAAATGAGCTGAATTTCAGCAGAAAGCCCCATCCGGCGTACAAACAACGGATACCGGCGTTTGAAACTATCCGCGACAGTATTCCGGCTGTCCGGGGCTGTCCCGGCGGTTGTGCATTTTGCGGCCTGGTTGCCCATCAGGGCCGGGGCGTCACCAGCCGCAGCGAAGGTTCCATCCTGCGTGATATAGAAAAAATCTCTGCCGACAAAAACTTCCGGGGCACCATCAGCGACATCGGCGGAGCCGCCGGGAACATCTACGGCAGCATTGTTAAAGATACCGCAAAATGCAATGTGTGCAAACGCTCCAGCTGCCTTTGGCCGCTACCCTGCCCCAACTATGTGTGCGACGGCAAAAGATTGCTGAATCTGCTGCGGGAAATACGGAAGAACCCAAAAGTCAAACATCTTTATATAAATTCGGGTATGCGGCTTGATTTGGCCAATCAGCAGAAAGAGCTTTTCCGGGAAATCATCAAACATCATGTATCGGGGCACATGAAAGTAGCTCCGGAACATTTGAACAACCATGTGCTTAAGTTGATGCGGAAAAATCCGGCGGAAGACTTTTATACCTTCAAAAAGTTTTTTGAAGAAGAGAGCCGCAACGCCGGTAAAGAGCAGTACCTCATACCGCTTTTCATTTCCAACTTTCCCGGCTGTACCGAGCGGGAGATGAAGACCGTTGATGACTTTTTGAATCTGCATAACTGGAGCCCCCAGCAGGTGCAGGATTATATTCCGCTGCCGATGACTATGGGGGGAGCCATGTACTACACCGGATTGGCACCCGACGGAACTCCCATTGAGGTCAACCGCGGTTTGGCGGAACGCCGCACCCAGATAAATATGCTCAAAAAGAAACGCCACGGTGCCCGTCCCCGGAATAATAACGCTAAATACGATAAGTACAACAACAAGAACAATAAAAATAAAAAACGCTCTGCACCCGACAAAGGTTGATCTGGATACCTTGGGGAAGAGGGAAAAACCTTTTTGAAAAAAGGTTCTTTTCCCCCTCCTCAACTTGTCACGGCGTAGCCTCCGGCGAAGACGGAACTCCACCCCCTCCTATGAGAGACGGTTTGTCAAATTTTATTTGTTAAAAAAATGTAAAAAATATGAAAATCAGCAGAAGATGATTCCCAATGGTTGCTTTTGTCTTGCTCCTATTCGCGTTCTATAATGCTTCTGCCAGGAAGCGAC
>JAZSHD010000261.1:0-6125 GCA_045533055.1 Victivallaceae bacterium
ACTTGTCTGACTTGTCCGACTTGTCCGACTTGTCCGACTTGTCCGACTTGTCCGACTTGTCCGACTTGTCCGACTTGTCCGACTTGTCCGACTTGTCCGACTTGTCCGACTTGTCCGACTTGTCCGACAGCCGCCAGTACAAACACAAAAAAACGCTCCCTCATACGAGAGAGCGTTTTTTGATTCTATCGTAGTATCAGACTACTGAATTATCAGTAGGTGATCTGGTCGATGATATCAAATTCAGCAGTAGCACTGGTGTTCTTGACAACAACACTGCCGACATGGCCACCGAGGTAGCAGATGTTGATGGCAGTCGGATGGTTACCACCGCTGGTCGGCAGAGTAGCAGCACCACCGCTGGTGTTGGCCTTCAATGCGACATGCAGGTCATACCAGGTTGCAGCACCGGGATTGTCGCGACCAATGATAACACGCTTTTTCGGAGCTGATTTGGAAGTAGTAGTAGCTTCGGTGCTGTGGATCATATTGATGTAAGAAGCTTTACCATCACCAACGACGAAGTTGGCACTGTCGCTGGGGCACTTGAAGAGCTTGTCAGCAGCGTCATCTTTGACCTGCTTGACATTCATACCCATAAAGCCACCCAGAACGAGTTTGTTACCGGGCAGTTCAGTTTCTTCGCTATCACCAGCTGCGAAAATGACATTGGTAGCTTTAGCCATTTCGTTGTTGGCGGCAGTAGTGTGAACGGCAACATAATCTTTGTTGACGCCGGAGTACATGAATTCGCCGAGGCCGATCTGCTTGAGTTTGCTTACGCAGTTGGCACTACGGGCGCGTTCACGGGCGGCGGAGAGGGCGGGCAGCAGCATGGCAGCCAAAATCGCGATGATAGCGATTACCACCAAGAGCTCGATGAGGGTAAACTGTTTCTTCATTTGAGAAACTCCTTTTTGTTAGTTGCTTTTTTACTGTTAAAAAGCGGTTTATTTACTCATTCGGATCCAAATTCAGTCGGATTTTTCGGCTCAACTTGCCGGAAAGTCCATAAATCCGAACCTTGCTGAGTTCAATTATACAACACTTTTAATGCATTGTCAAGGGTAAATATTGTAAAAAACTCAAAAAAAAGCGTTTTTTTTAGTTTTTTTAGCTTATAAGCCTGTTTTTGGGGCTTGCTCCGCTGTCGTAGTGTTCCGGCGGGGCAAGCCCGGCAGCCCGGTTGATGGCGGCTTTTTATGAGAAAACATGGGAGAGTATGGGAATGTATGGGAATGTATGGGAGTATTGCCGCCAATTACAGCAACATTGTGTGTGGCGGCTGTCGGACAGGTCAGACGGGTCGGACAAGTCGGACGGGTATTGCCGCCAAGCTGTTGCAACAGTGTGCGTATAGCAATGGGCATTACCCGCGTATAGCTTGCCGTAGTGGTGCGTCTACCGGCTGCAGCGGGCTCTGCCCGCTTCCCATACCCTCTCATACATTCCCATACTCTCCCATAATCTATCGTGCGGCACATCCGGCTTCGTTGCACTACGCCGCGACAAGCAGGCGTTCGCCCCACAGCTGCACAATGCTCGCAGCATACGCAAGCGTGGGCGTGGCGGCTGGCTTCCGCTTTACTTCTCCAACTCCTTCAATATACTTTTGCTTAACCGGGTCAATTTGTTTTGCGAAAAACCTTTTTGCCGCAACACAACTCTCCTTGACAACTGCAATTCGCCGCTGACAGTGGTTACATTTATATACTCATTATATACATCTATGCGGTTTACGCACTCTTTCAGCAGCATTTCGTATGCTTCCGGGGGAAATTCTTTCTGGCGGTAAAAGTCCACCAATTTCCTGAAAAATTCCTCTTTTCCAGTTTTTTTCTTACGCTCGATCAATGCCAGCCCCAATATTGTTTGCACCGCATCAACAGCTCCGGTGATATGCGGTTTACTGCAATACATAGCTATTCTTGAATTGCGGCAATTTTCATCATTCAACAATAGACCTTTCCGGCAGCGATAGCTTATTGTATTTTTTTCCACCGCCACCACCAGCTTGCTGCCGCAGTTTCCGCAGTAAAGCAAGCCGCTCAAGGGCAGCCAGTGTTTGGAAGTTTCTGCGGCATTACAATTATTGCGTGAATATTCACAACGCTTTTTTTGCATGATTTCCTGCACTTGCAGAAAATCTTCCAGACTGACGATCGCTTTACCTTGCAGATTTTCTATAAGTTCGCCCCGGCTGTTGAATTGGTATCCGGCATAAATGGGCTTGCGGGCGATCTCGTACAGATTTTTGTTCCAGAAACAGCCGTTGAAGAAATGTTTCCAACGCTGATTTACCGCCTTTACTATATTGCTGTACGATTCACCGGCGATTATTTTATCGAAAACAAACTTTACCACCGCACTTTTTTCTTCATCAACAGTATAAAGTTTGCTGTTCCGGTCGTAATTCAACGCAAAAGCGGTGATCCCGGTGGGCATTACGCCGGAATTGCGAACCTTGTTGAAAACCTCAATGCTCCGCTGCCGCTGTTTGGCGATCTGTTCATCGTTGATTTGATTTTTAAGCATGGTTATAAGCTGTTGATCAAAGAGAGCCAGATCCAGCGTGCCGCCCTTGACCTGAATTATCTTTACATTATGTTCGATAAGTGTTTGATTTACCGCATTTTCCAGATAAGAGCGGCTCAACGGCCGGTAAAGCCGGGTTATATCGTCAACAATAATGCAGTTTATTTGATCAAGCAGTCTGATAACTCTGCCGAAGCCATTGCGGAAAAGTCTGCCGGAACTGTTGCTGTTTGCCCAACTCTGAAAAGCCCGGTCAGCTGTGGCAAGAGCTTCCCAGCCCGCCGGATATGTTTTGCCGGAGATATTGAGATCGCTCAACACCTCCACGATTTCAATATTGCGTTGCCCGGCAAGCTGCCGGCAGTTGGCTATCTGCACTTCAACGCTTTCGCTGTAATCATCAGACCCACTGGACTGACGGGCATAAATAATTGCACGCTGTTTCATTTTGCAACTCCTTTGTTTGAGGTGAAAAGACAAAATATAACCCGATAGCCGGAACACCGCATTGCACAGAATAAATGAGAATATATGGGAAGGTATGAGAAAACATGGGAATTTGCCGCCTGAAAATGCAATGTGGTTTGTAAAAGCGGCAATGCTCTCATACACTCCCATACACTCTCATACATTCTCATACACTCTCATAAAAAGCCGCCATCTATTAGTGCAGTCAGCGTTCCGCTGACTGCGTGAAGTTCGCCTGCGGCGGGTGAAGATGTGAAGAGCTTGCTTTTGACAAAGCAAGCGTGAAGTTGCTCGCTTACGCGAGTATGGTCGTTGACGGTTTAAATAAATACTGCCCGCTTGCCACGGCGTAGTGTAACGAAGCCGGGCGTATGCGGAGTATTGCGGCATCCTCCTACGCCGGAGGCTGCGGAGGACAAGCCAGCCGCCACCGCACCTAAGGTGGTAATCGCTATCATCGCGATTTTGGCTGCCATGCTGCTGCCCGCCCTCTCCGCCGCCCGTGAACGCGCCCGTAGTGCCAACTGCGTAAGCAAACTCAAGCAGATCGGTCTCGGCGAATTCATGTACTCCGGCGTCAACAAAGATTATGTTGCCACCCAAGGTAGTGCTGCTGTCTCTGCTGATTTTAACACTCTTGCCAACTGTGTTAAAATCGCTGCTGATGAAACTGATTACTCCACCAACTATCCTGTCGAAATTCCTGATAAGCTGACCATCGGCGGCTTTATGGGTATGAACATCAAGAAAATGACCAAAGATGCCAAAGAAAAGCTTTTCAAGTGCCCCAGCGACAGTGCTAACTTTGAGTCTGAAAAAATGTCCTATGCCAACCTGATTCTGGTTACTGAAACCAATGGTAAGAAGCGTATCATCGTTGGTCGTGACAACCCCGGTGCCGCCACTTGGATGGATATTCACAAGGGTCTTCAGGGCAACTCCGGTAACAACAACCACCCGACCAACCTGAATGTCGGCTACCTCGGCGGTCATGTCGGCGGTTTGGTCATCAAAGATACCCAGGGTGTTGCTTTTGGGTCTCTCGACGCTGCCAAATTCTACGACCAGATCACCTACTGATAGTTTAGTAGTCTGATACTACGATAGAATCAAAAAACGCTCTCTCGCAAGAGGGGGCGTTTTTTTGTGTTTGTGCGGCTTGTAAAACTCAATAGCCATGCTATATTTACTCACAAACAGGCAATTTTAACGCATAAGGTAGTGGCTTTGAACAAAGAAGATAATATTTTTTCTGAATCCGTTCCGGACTTGACTCTGCTTGGCGATATCCGGCAGATAATCGTTGACGGGCGGCAGGCTGCGTATACTGCGGTCAATGCGGTCATAACAAATACTTACTGGAAAATCGGTCAGCGGATCATCGAAGAAGAACAGCAGGGTAAAGTTCGTGCCGGATATGGCAAAAATTTGCTCAATACTCTTGCTGAAAGTCTTTCTCTGGAATTCGGCAGCAATTACAATGCCCGCAATTTGGCTTATTATAAAAAGTTCTATTTGTGTTTCCCGGATCTGTCAATTTTGAACGCACGCGTTCAAAATTTAAGTTGGACGCATTTTCGGGCGGTTTTGCGGGAATCCAATGCTGAAGCACGGATCTGGTATCTGAATGAAGCCGCCAATGAAGCATGGAGTTCCAGAACGCTTGAACGCAATATCGGCAGTCAGTATTATCATAGATTGCTGGCAAGCCATGATACCAAACCGGTGGTTGCCGAAATGCAGAAACTTACAGCTCCAACTCAAGCAGACAAGCTTGAATTTATCAAAAGTCCGGTAGTGGCGGAGTTTCTGGGTTTTTCCAACAACAGCAGTTTTACCGAAAGTCAGTTGGAGCAAAGCATACTCGACCACTTGCAAAAGTTTCTTATGGAGCTGGGCAAAGGCTATGCGTTTGTTGCCCGGCAGCAGCATATTGCCACCGATGCCGGAGATTATTTTATTGATCTGGTCTTTTACAACTATATATTGAAATGCTTTGTCTTGATAGATTTGAAAACAACTCAAATCACCCATCAGGATGTCGGTCAAATGGATATGTATGTAAGAATGTTCGATGACTTGAAGCGTTCAGAAGGCGACAATCCGACTATCGGCATATTGCTTTGTTCAGAAACCAGTCACGATATAGCCCGATATTCGGTGCTGCACGACAATGACCAGCTTTTTGCGGCAAAGTATCTGACCTATTTGCCGACCCCGGAACAGTTGCGAACAGAGATAGAACAGCAAAAAGAGATATTCCGTTTGCAGCAGGAAAAGTGATTGCAAAAGTATCCGGTGACCGCACCTATGGTGGTAATCGCTATCATTGCGATTTTGGCTGCCATGCTGCTGCCCGCCCTCTCCGCCGCCCGTGAACGTGCCCGTTCCGCCAACTGCGTAAGCAAACTCAAGCAGATCGGTCTCGGCGAATTCATGTACTCCGGCGTCAACAAAGATTATGTTGCCACCCCCGGTACTGCTGCTGCTGAAAACTCCACTGCTGCTGAAGCTGTCAAAATCAGTGCTGATGATACTGATTTCGAAACCGCTTATCCTGTCTACGCTCCTGACAAGCTGACCATCGGCGGCTTTATGGGTATGAATATCAAGAAAATGACCAAAGATGCCAAAGAAAAGCTTTACAAGTGCCCCAGCGACAGTGCTAACTTTGCTTCTGAAGCCATGTCTTACTACAACCTGATCCTGATCGACGATACCAACGGTAAGAAGCGTTTGATCGTTGGTCGTGACAATCCCGGTGCCGCCACCTGGATGGACCTCCATAAGGGTCTCGGCTCAACTAACAACAACCACCCGACTGCCATCAATGTTGGCTACCTCGGCGGTCATGTCAGCGGCTTGGTCACCAAAGATACCAACAGCCCCGCTTCGACCTTCGCCTCCCTCAATGGTGCCAAATTCTACGACCAGATCACCTACTGATAATTTAGTAGTCTGATACTACGATAGAATCAAAAACGCTCTCTCGCAAGAGGGAGCGTGTTTTTGTGTTTGTGCGGGGAACTGTCGGACAGGTCGGACAGGTCGGACAGGTCGGACGGTGCTTGCCGCCGGTGGTCGGGGCAAGCCCGACGATGCGGTTGATGGCGGCTTTTTTT
>JAZSHD010000009.1:0-15140 GCA_045533055.1 Victivallaceae bacterium
TGGCGAAGGAGGAAAACCTTTTCCCGGCATTTATCTATTTGCTCTGCAAATAGATAAATGCCATTCAAGTTTTAAAAAAGTTCCAATACAAAAGTTGATCATAAAGATTTTTACTGACCTACCCGTATTGGGAACAGAGCCAATAAAAAAAGGTATTGCAAGCTCTTAACTCAACAATACCTGCTGTATCTGCTGTTCAGCGTTTTTTGCGGCGTGGCTTTTCCCCGCGGCCGGGAGTGTGGAAATTGGTTACTTTTTTGGGCCTGTCACGCAACGCCATAAGCACCGGCACGCCCACAAAACCGAAGGCTTTCCGCAATTCGCCTGCCAGATAGGCTTTATAGTTTGGTGCACAGTTGGCAGCCTTGTTGACGAACAAAAGAAAATGCGGCGGCACATGGCTGGTCATCGTTGCATAATAGAATTTCAAAGGCGAAACTCCCACCACCGGCGGCGAAAGCCGTTCAAAAGCATCCAGCAGCACCCGGTTGACCAACGCTGTTGACGGATGCAGTTCCAACTGTTCGGCAACAGTGGAGATCATATCCAGCAATGTATTCAAATGCAGCCGCTTTGCCGCACTGGTAAAGACTACCGGGGCGTATGCCAAACCCGGCAAATCGTTGCGGAGCATTTGATTTAATGCTTTGATTTTTGCATCGCTGGCACAAAGGTCATACTTGTTAGCCACAATAATACACGGTTTGTTGTTGCGTTCGATCAATCCGGCGATGCGGCGATCCTGGGCGGTAATGCTGTTTTCTCCGGCTTCGACGACCATGATGACCAATTCGGCGTGTTCAATGGCATTTTCGGCACGCATCACGCTGAATTTTTCCACAGCGTCGTGGACTTTGGCGGTTTTACGCAAACCGGCGGTATCGACCAGGATCGCCGGACGCTGTTCACCGTGGAACTTGATGGAAAAATCAATATCCACTGCATCCCGGGTGGTACCGGCTACATCGCTGGTAATGACCCGTTCTTCGCCCAGAAGAGCATTGATCAAGCTGGATTTACCCACATTGGGGCGGCCTACGATAGCGATCCGCAGCGGCTTGACTTCAGGCGTTCCTTCACCATTTTCATCATTATCATCATCTGATTTTTGAGCTTTTACCGGAGTGTTTTTGTATTGTTCGGGCAAATGGTCAAAAACCTTGCTCAATAATTCATCAATGCCGTAACGGTGCAAACATGATATGGGCGATATATCAGCAAAGCCCCAGCAGGAAAATTCCACGCTCTCTTCGCCCAGTTTGGGATTGTCGCTTTTGTTGGCGGCTACGATCACCGGTTTGCCGGTAGAACGCAATTCTTCGGCAACTGCTTCATCCAGCGGCACGATGCCCTGCTGCACATTGACTACCATTATCAATACATCAGCGTCAGCAATGGCTTGAAAAACTTGTGTGGAGATGTGTTCATCCCACTTATCAATGTTGCGGCTGGCACCCATTGTGCCCAACCCGCCGGTGTCAATGAGCTGAAAGTGCCTGCCGTAAAAGCTGCCGGTGGCGGCAACCCGGTCACGGGTCACGCCGCTTTGCTCGTGTACGATGGCCATTCTTCTGCCGATGATGGCGTTGAAGAGCGAAGATTTGCCCACATTGGGGCGGCCGACAATAGCGATGACCGGCAGACGGTCTTCAGCTTCTGGTACAGTCGGGTATGTATTCATTATATATAGATCCTCATTTTCAGGCACCCGGTGGCCCCGGATGCAGTTTCAAGTTTACATTAAGTTCGATTTCTCCGGAAAAACCAGCCTCTCCGGGATTTGCCGGGCGGAACGGGGAGCTGCCGCTTCGCCCCTGATAGACAAATGGTACAGGTTCTGCAGGAGTGCCTTCGGCTTTAAGCTGCATAACGATTTCTTCCGGCGAGGTTGAAAAATTGAAGTTTGCCTGATAGCACTTCATGGCATTCAATATTGCCATGGTAAAGTCCCGGAACTGCAAATCACGCATTTTTATTGCTGCCGGATCTTTCAGCTTAAGCTGCAAAACTTTTCCGGTCGGGGATTTGAAGGATAGAAGAGATTTATCAACAAAGAGTTTTCCTGATTGCGTATTAAGCTGAATATCGCCATTGAGCAAAGCATCGCTTATAAAGCATTCGATACCAAAGATATTAAAAAATTGAGTCAGCGGCATATCTTCCAATACAAACTTTGCCGGGGGCATTGAGGATGGTTTATTCAGGTCAGATGCTGCCATTTGAATTGAGCGGAACTTACCGCCAAGCAACGAGCCGTGCCAGTTGGCGATTTGCAGTTTTCCGGCGGAATCAAGCGATACATTCAATTCGTTGTCTTTCAGGACAATATTGTTCCACAATATTTTTTCAACACTTATATCGTGGGGCTGCAGCGAAACTTTTCTGTCAAATAAATTCAATACACTTGCACCGGTCAAACCTTCAACTGAAATTTGCCCCAACTGCCAGTCAGTGTTTATATTATTGAGCTTGATAACAGATGTTGACGGTTGACCTGAACTTAATTCAACTGTACCATCCAGTGTAAAAGTGCCTTTAAGAGCTGTGCACTCTATCGGAAGATTTATATAGTCTGAAAGCCGCAACATCTGTGTAAGACGGCTTTCCGGCATGCTGAACTGCCACTTGACACTATTCTTTTCCGGCGGCAGCTGCCATATACTGGCAACAGCAATTTTTTTTCCGCCAAATTTATCAGATGCAAGTTCTCCTTTAAGTTCGATTTGATGCAGCAAGGTATCGGTCATGCTTTCCGGTAATCGCATGAAATGACGGATTTCGCCTGTGAAAGAGCCTTCGTGTTTTTGCTTAAAGAGTACATCTTCAGCTGTGAATTTGCCAAAATTATCTCTGACCGGTTTTTGGGTATTGATAAAAATCGGTAAGTTGAATTGTGCTTTACGCAATTCAAGATTCCCTGCCGGGTCGCTGATAGAACCTGCAGCAAAATGGATATTACCAGTAATGTTTTCAGGGGAAGAAGCCGTAAAAACACTACTTAAAACTGGTGTGGAAGCTGTGATATCCGCCCCCAGAATATTTGTTTGATTCATGGTTATTTTGCCGCGGGCATGAGTTGCTGCTGATTTATCAAGTTTAATTTCACATTGAACACTTTCACTGCCTACATGATAATCTCCTTTTACCCATGAGGTCTGATTCAAAATGCCCAATAAATCAAGCTTGGCAAGATCGCCATTTGCAGATTTCAGCATATTCAAAGATAAAGAACTTTTGCCGAATTGTCCGCTGCCAAACTTCTGTTTTTGGCTGTTAAGCTTCATAAAATCAAAATCAATGCTGCAATTCAAAGAGCTGTCTTTTTCCCGCAGGATCTGCCATTTGCTGTTTTGAATCGTACCTGAAAATCCATCTTTTTGCCAATCCAGTAAATGAGCGTCCAGAATAATTTTTTCCATGGGGTCTTGCCAATTTGAACCACAGAAGTTCAGCTTTGCCTTGACGGCTTGGGATACATACCATTTATCAGAAAGCGGAAATTTACCTTGTTGGCAGGCAATAAAACCCTGCAACCGCCGGTGGAGATCTCGCTTGCTGTCATAATCAGAACTGAAACTGACTTCTCGGCTTTCCAATTTATCAGCAATTACTTTTTGGGCGTGGATATTTACTTGGGCTCTAATAAGTTTATCTTGTTCCATTATCCCCTGCAGCTGCACATTAAATACTGGGGCTGTATACTCATTACCAGCCAAGTCAAATTTACAAAGATCGCTTTTAAAATTCAGGTTTTTTAAGTGGTATCTCGACGCATCAGCATTTACTTGCAAACGCAGAAGTGCACTCCATGCGGCTTGTGAAAGCCAATATTGTTTGCTGGCGAGCCTGCCTTGATTACCATTTACCGAGGCGAAAACATCTAAAACTCCATCTTTTAATGCCGTAAGTTCAATGCTTGCAGAAAGCCCCGGTATTTCTACAATACCCAATGGTGTTACTGCTGATATATCTTTGCTGTTTATTCCCAGAATACACTTATCCGGTCCGGGTGAATAACCGAATACGCTTCTGGCATTAAGGGTACCTTGTGCACTTTGCAGCTTTTTTTGATTGCCGTTGTAGTATATTTCAAGGTTTTTGTATTTTATTTCTTGGTTGAATATTCCAGAAGATGCTTTACCATAAGCGTTAAGAGCAAATTTTTCCGGTTGCAGGGTTATGACCGTTTTTTCAGTTTCCATGTGTATTGGCTGCTCTTTGACCGGGGTTGTTTTTCTGCTGAAGCTCCACTTGTCTGTGTTTACGCTCCATTGTCCTGTAAGAATATCACGTGCAGCGGTATTGTTTTTTATTTTTATTCTGTTTTTGCTGGAAAAATAATCAGCAGCTAATTGCCGGATATTGCAATTAGCGGAAAAGGTTATATTTTTATTGTACGTTATTGTAATATCCTCAAAAGCAGCAGTTTTTTTATTATCAATGTTTAATGCCGGTATTCTGCAAATCACTTCATTATTGTTTTTTTGCAAATTTACGGTAAACGCCTTCATGTTTGCCATTTTGTATTTGTAGAATGAAAGCACGGGTTTTTCGACTTTTCCCTGGTAGTTCAACTCTTTTATCTGTAAATTATTGAATGTTCCGGAAAAATTACCTTCACCGAAAAGCAAAGCTTGATCAAGCAGGGCAGTCGCCTTGGCTGGAACTCCGGAACGGAGCAATATTTCCTGCATAAAAATTTCGGTCATATAATCTGAAACCGTCACTGAAATATAATCCCCCGCCGGGTCGATAAAAGCTTGCCAGCTGCCGCTTATATTCTTGTTTTCTATTGCTGACCACACCCCCCGGATATCGATTTTTTCACCCTCAAACTTGATTTTGAGCAGTAAATTTGCCGAAGCTGCTTTTTTACCAAACGCAAGCTGGCTGTGCAGTTCAAGAAATAAGGGATTGCCATTGGAGGCAGGGGGGATTGCAGTAAGCTGCTTTACGAATTTTTCCAGCAAGACACCATTGATATATACCTTGCGTTTCGATGATTCAATTTTAACTTTGCAATCATAAATTATCAACTTTTTTATTGGCAGAGCTGTGAAAAATTTTTCCCAGCGGTTTTCCAGCTGCAATTCTGCATAAGGTGCACTGATGAGCGGCTTTTGGTTGTCACCGATTTGGATGTCACTTAATATGTATTTATTGAAGGCTCCTGCTTGAATATTTTTTACCCGCAACATGTTCCGGTTATGCAAAAGATATTCATTCTGCAGCTTATCAAGCCAGAAATGCGGCATATACCATAACAAACCGCCCCCCAGCAGCAACAGGAGTATTACTGCTGTGGTTATGCTTACAAATATGATTGTTTTTTTTCTATACTGCATTGAATAGATATTTTACAAGATTATTCAAGTATACGGCTGCCGTCTGCGGCGTACTCATTGCTGACCACTGCCTGAAATGGCAATGAAATATCTTTCCGGTAATAGAGTTTGCCAGATTGCAATGCAAAGCATTTGCGGGCAAAATCCCTGACCACCAGCGGCAATATGATATGGTCGCCGCAAACTTTCAGTGCTTCCTGTGAGTGCAGTGCCAACGCTTCAAGTTTATCTTTCCAGCCGTCGGCAGGCTTTTGGGCTGGACGATTGAGTTTGACTTGCTGCAGCTCTTCAAGCGTCATCCCTTGAAAATCTATGGGCATTTTCTGCGATATACCCAGCAGAAGTCCGTTATCCATATCCGCATTGACATCGCTGAAACTTTTAGCAATAATAACGCTTGCCCGCAAAGATTTTTCTCCGGCAAGGATCGCTGCTTCCACCGGGCGGCTGTGCAAGCCTACATAAAGGCGTTTGCCATTGCTGTCAACCACGCTTAAATCTCCGGGGTGGATATTCAAACACGGGTAATCGTTGGTGATGTTGCTCAATGGTTCAAAACCGGCAAGTACGGCAAAGTCAATTTTGTACGGCTGAAGCCGTTTCCGCAATTCATCGGTCCAAAGTTCCCGGACGCGTCTGCCCTCTTCAGTGGCAAGCGAAATACTTTTCAACCCATGGTTGCGGTAAAACTCCCGGATGCTGAATTCAACCACCGGAAGACCGTGCTGCCTGGCGATAATTCCTGCTCTGGACTTTTCGGGAGCATCAGTTACCAGTACTTTAACTTCAGCTGCTTCAAGCACACTTTTATCGTTGAGCAGTTTTTCGGCATTGCTGCCGCCGCCGGAGAGAAATATCGCCAGACCGGGGCGTTGGTTTTCTGCTGTATCGCCCAGAAAAATATTTTTATTTTCGATTATATCAACAGAATTATTCACTGTAAAACTTCCTTTCATAAAATGTCATCTATATAAGATGACGCCAAAAGTGCAAATCTGCAAGTTTGAAAATGCAAAAAAACGCTCTTTAATTGCTTTTTAAAGCTAAAATTGCAAAAAAAGCCGAAGATTGATGATTTTCAAACTTGCCAAGTTGCGTTACTATGATTATATTTATAGAAAGACAGTTTGTCGTTTTTATCTGTGAAGTATAAAGTTTTAAACTATAAAAATACAAGAGGTGAAGTTATGAAGATTTCCAGTGCTTTTGGAAAAGTTGCCGCAGTTCTGTCCGTCGGTCTTATTGCCGCATCCGCCAATGCCGGTTTTTGGGATTGGACACGCCCGTTCAAAGGTCCCGGCCGTCATGTTTCTACTTTGGTGATCACTGCCAACTATAAACGCCCGCTGGCTCTGGCTCAGCTTATGCGTGCGGAAAACCGTCAGCCATACT
The DNA here is from genome assembly GCA_045533055.1 of Victivallaceae bacterium. GTDB lineage: Bacteria > Verrucomicrobiota > Lentisphaeria > Victivallales > Victivallaceae > SIG78. The sequence continues at coordinate 6,738 of JAZSHD010000009.1, forward strand.
TGCTGATCCCTGCCCAGGAATCCGGTCTTAAAGATGTGTTTTTCTGCCCGGTAAGCGATCGCACCCCCGGTTTGAAGATCAAGCCGGAAGATATTTCCCGTTTTGTCCGTTTGCTCAATCCGGAAAAAATTATTATCCTGGGCGATGTACGCTATGTTCCCGAAAGCTATGTGCCGCAGCTGGATGGTCGTATTCCGATCCTTCGTTTGGATTGCGATGACTGGGTCCGCAACGCTGAAGCTCTGGGTAAAATGCTTAATTTGAACAATATCGAAAGCGATTACAGACGCATCGGCGATAAGTTTGACCGGGAAACCCTCTACAAGCCGCTTCCTGCCAAACCCGCTCCGGTAAAGACAGCTAAAGCGGAACCCGCTCCGGCTAAAACAGTCAAAACCGAACCGGCTCCGGTCGAAATTCCTGCAGCGTCACCCGATCCGGCTGATGGTAAAGTAACTCCCGCCGGGGAAGTTAAAAACGATGTTCCTGCTGCTAAGGTTGATGAAAAAGCTGCAGAAAAGAACGAAAAGTAAACTCTGTATTGCCTTCCGAAGAACAAATATCGCCGGAAGGTTTCTATTTATATAGTATATAATAATCAAAAACTGCAAGGATCAGTATCTGATGTTGAATTTTTTCAAGATTGCTGGCAACACCTTCAAAGAGTCGGTGCGAGAACCGATTTTTGCTTTGCTTTTGATGTGTGCAGTGTTGTTGATCGCCAATTTCCCCTTTGTGGCGATTTTTGTCTTTTACGATCAGGTAAAGCTGGTGGTCGACAGCTCCATGGCTACGACCATGCTGTTCGGTTTGTTTGCCGCAGTGCTTTGTTCCAGTAATACGGTTTCCCGGGAAATGCGCGATGGCACGGTGCTGCTGCTTTTTTCCAAGCCGGTTTTCCGCTCCACATTTATTCTGGCAAAAATTGCCGGGATCATGCTTGCTTCGCTGCTTTTTGTGCTGGTGTGCAACGCGGCATCGGTAGTGGCACTCTACATTGCCATTGACCCCTTCCGGGTGGATTTTCCGCTTTACTACATACTTTTAGGTTTGCTGGTTCTGGGAGCGGCTATCGGCATGGTGCTAAACTTTGCCAAAAACAGCTGTTTTCCGGCGGTGATGACGTTGTTTATGTCAGTAGCATTGCCGGTGATGGCGATTGCGGTGATGATTTTTAAAACTGTGCCGCCGGAAATTGTTTTAAGCGATTTCTTGTTGGCAATAACGCTGCTTTTCTTTGCTGTTGCCGCTATGGCGACTTTGACTGTGGTCTTTGCCACCCGGTTGGATATGGTGGCAAATCTTTGTGTCTCCAGCGTACTTTTTGCATTGGGCTTGATGTCCAACTACCTCTTCCAGCCGGAAGCGGGGTCTTTGAGCTTGGTCAAGTCGATTTGCTACGCTCTTTTGCCCAACTGGCAGGTGTTCTGGCTGGCTGATGCGTTGGCTACCCGCAAGACGATCCCGCTGGCATATATGGGCTATGCGGCAATATATGTATTGCTTTATATCGGACTCTGCTCCATGTGGGCAGTGCTGGTCTTCCGCGATAAAGAAATTGCCAAAGACAGCCGCTGATAATTATTTAAAAAGTAAAACTCCGGTCAACACTTATGGTTGCCCGGAGTTTTTTTATATCAACAATATCTCAATAAAGCACTTCGCTTATATCCCGGGCATCCAGAGCGATCATTGCCAGCCGGTCAAAGCCTAATGCACTCCCGGAGCAGCGGGGCAGGGCGTTACGCTTCAGTACATCGTTGAAAGCTGCCGGTTCGCCATATTCGGCGGCCCCGCGTTTGCGGCGGAACTCCCGGCTGGCTTCAAAACGGGCGAGCTGTTCAGTGCCGTCGGTCAATTCGCCGTAAGCGTTGGCAAGTTCCACTCCGGCTATATAAAGCTCCCAGCGTTCGGCTACCTGCTGATCTTTTGCAGAAAGCTGTGCCAGACTTGCCCGGCTTGCCGGATAATCTGTTAAATAGGTCAAGTGCCCCCGACCAAGATTAGGCTCGATTTTTGTTACCATAAGCTCGTCGAACATATCGCTTTTATCGGCTTCAAACATGTCCATAGCTGTATAGCGTTCAAAAGCCTCGGCAACCGTGATTATTTCAGGAGCTTGGTCAAGCTCAATAGTTTCGCCATGAAAAGCAAGTGAGTTGCTGTTGAGGAGTTTTTTTAATGAAGATGTTATAAGTTCGGTGGTAAGATCCCGCAAGCCGGTGTAGCTGGAATTTGTCATATAATACTCCAGCATAGTGAATTCTTCCCGGTGCTTCCAGCCGTGTTCATCGGCACGGAAACAGGGCCCGAACTGGTAGATTTTTTCGTACCCGTTTGCCAGTAACACCTTCATCTCCAATTCCGGAGACGGACGCAGGAACTTGCCCGTTGCTTCAATGCAGTCGATATATTCTTCCGGGGCAGGCCCGGCGATCCTTACCGGGGTTTCCACTTCCAGAAAATCATGATTGTCAAAAAACTCCCGCATATACTTTTTCAGCAATGCTCTTTTGCGGAGATTCTCCTGACTCGGTACATAAAAAACCGTCCCGGAAGAACATTCCGGAACGGCAGATTTTTCGCTGAATTCAGCCATAATGTCAATTATGCCTTGCTGACGCGTTCGGCATATTCCCCGGTACGGGTATCGACTTTGACGGTGTCGCCTTCGTTGATAAAGAGCGGAACCTGGATTTCATAGCCGTTATCCAATTTAGCCGGTTTCATAACATTGGTGGCGGTATCGCCGCGGGCACCGGGTTCGGTTTCGGCAATGACCTTTTCAATAAAGGTCGGCAGAGTGATTTCAATGGGCTGACCGTTGAACAGCAGCACTTTGCAGAGGCTGTCTTCGATCAGGAAGTAAACCTGATCGCCCAGCATTTCGCCATGAACACGCATTTCTTCGTAGGTTTCCGCATCGCTGAATACATACATATCGCCTTCAGCGTAGGAGTAGTACATTTCCCGTTCTTCAAGGTCGGGCTTTTCGATTTTATCGGTGGGGCGGTAGGTCTTTTCCATACCGGCACCGTTGATCATGTTCTTCATCTTGCAGCGGTAGAGAGCAGTACCTTTACCGGGTTTGCAGAATTCAAATTCAGTAATTGCCCACGGGGCACCGTCGATCTGGATCTTCAGACCCTTCTTGAGGTCGGATGCGTTATACATTCTTGACTTTCTCCATTGTTATTTTAGACAAGGTTATAATTGTTATCCTTATAATATATATCCATTATCAGATTTTTTCAAGTCAGAATTGAAAAAACTGACAGTTTGATGTATATTAATCAATATATTTTTATTGAAAAACTGGTGAAAAATGAAAAAGAAAGCTAATTATTTGACCGGCACTATCGGTAAAACCATGTTCAAAACCGCTGTTTCCATGCTGCCGGGAACTATTGCTGTATCGGGCTACAATCTGGCTGATACTTACTTTGTTTCCCAATTAGGCACTCTGCCGCTGGCGGCCATGGGGTTTACTTTTCCGGTAATCATGATTTTAGGGTGCATCTTCCACGGTCTGGGCGTGGGCGTTATGGCAACAGTGGCTCATGCGGTAGGGGGAGCCAAAGGCGTCAAGGCAGCCAGATTGGTCACTTCGGGGATGCTTCTGATCGTTATAATATCTTCAATATTGGGAGTAGTTGGTTTCCTTACCATGGATTGGACTTTCCGTCAGCTGGGGGCGGAAGGAGCGGTTTGTCAGCCTATTGCTGAATATATGAATATATGGTATCTGGGTTGCGTGACCGGTGCTGTGGGGATGGTGGGCAACAGTTTGCTGGTAGCAGTGGGCGACTCCAAACTTGCCGGATTTTTTATGATGTTCGGCTTGGTGTTGAATGTTTTCCTTGACCCGTTATTTATTTTTGACTGGGGATTCGGCATGGGCATTGCCGGAGCGGCTTTAGCTACGATCATCTCCCAGCTTTGCGGTTTGCTCTTGATAATGAGTGCTTTGCACAAACGGCACAAACTTTTGAAGTTTGCCACTCTTAAAGAAAAACGCCTGATCCGTTCGGCGTGGAAACAGATCATCCGTTTTGCTGTGCCTTCAATGCTGGGCATGATCCTGATGCCCGCAGGCAATGGCATCATTACCCGCATTGTGGCAAGTTTTGGTGACGAAGCAGTGGCGGCAACTGCGGCGGCGGGGCGTTTGGAAGTTATAGCGTTTATGTTCCCCATGTCGCTGGGGATCGGACTTATGCCCATGATTGCCCAGAATTACGGCGGCAAACTTTACAGCCGCATCGTCCGCTGCCGCAAGATAGCCATGAGTTTTGCTTTTTATTATGAAATATTTATGGCGGCACTCTATTTTGTTGCCGCTCCCTATCTGGTCAAATACTTTACCAATGACCCAAAAGTTGCGGAAATAATGACTCTCTATCTGCGGATAGTTCCCTGGGGATTCGGCTTGCTGGAAATCCACCGGTATTGCGGTTTTTTCTTTACCGGGTGCAATTACCCGCACGGAAGTGCGTGGCTGGCGGCGTTGCGTATCATTGCTTTACTTATACCATTATCGCTGCTGGCGATGGCATTCGGCTGTTTGAGTGGACTTTTTGTTGCCCGGCTGGCGGCTGATTTGCTGGCAGGTTTTATCGGCTGGGCACTGGTTATCCGGATGACTGACCGGTTGCCAGCTGATGGCGAAATAATTGTGAAAAAATAATCTCCGGAAAGGCGGATTTTTATGTGCAGAACTTTTTTGTTATGCTTGACAATGCTGGCGTTTTTCTGCAATTTTGATTTATTGGCGGCGGAAAAACTACGCTGTAAAATCTGTTCCAAACGAATCAATGGCAGATATATCAAAGGCTCTGACGGCAACAGCTATTGCGGTAAAAAATGTTTCAGTAAAAGTTTGCCACGCTGCAAAAATTGTAAAAAGGTTTGTCAAGGCAGGGTATTAAAAGTAAAGAATGTGTTTTACTGCAGTAAAGAGTGTGCCGAAAAAAGTCTGCTGCCAGCTTGCGGCCGCTGCTCTCGAGCAATGAAAAAATGGATGATTCTGCCCACGCCTTACGGTAAATTCAATTATTGCCACACTTGTTGGAAGCTGGAAAAATGCCTGTTGTGTATGCGTCCGATAAAAAATCTGATAAAGCTGCCCAACGGCAACCTGATCTGCCGCTACTGCAATAAGGATATTGTAAAAAATCTGGCTGAATTGCAGCAGATTTTCAATCAAGTACGCAAAGATCTGGCGAAGAAGTTCAACTTTCCCGACAATCACCCCATCAAACTGGAAATGCGTTCTTTTGCCAAAGGTGAAAATTGGGATACCTCCCGGGAATTCGGTTTATACAAATATCGGGGACGGATCATTTTTACTGCACCAAGTCTAATTGGTAAAATGCGTAAACAGAAAACGACTTACCGTTTTGAAAATGAATTATGCAATATTATAATCATGGACTATCTGCCCCGGCACAAAGCGGCAGAAGTCATTGCTCACGAGCTTGCTCATGATTATATGAAACACCGCTGGTACTTTATTAAAAGTGACCTCTTGAAAGAAGGTTTTGCCGAACTTATAGCTGCTGAATACAACCGCTATTGCGGCAATGAACGCTGGAACTACCGCATGGAAGTAAACCCCGACAAAATCTACGGCGACGGCTACCGCTTGATGAAAAACTATCTGCAAAAAGGCTCATGGCAAGAGGTATACCGCCAACTGGATATTGCCAACAAACAGGATCTGCCGCCTGAATTGAGAAAATAAGTAAAAAAAATCTGCTGTGTCAAGTATATTTTACAGCAGATTTTTTTGCTTTTTTTACCGGTTGTAAAGATTGCCGCCTTTGTCGTCTATGGCTACGATCGCCGGAAAATCTTCCACGGTCAGCTTGCGGATGGCTTCCGGCCCCAAATCTTCAAATGCCACAACTTCGGCAGCTTTTATACTTTTGGCGATCAATGCTCCGGCTCCGCCGGTTGCTGCAAAGTAGATCGCTCCGCACTCACTCATAGCGGCAAGTACATTTTCGTTGCGTTCGCCTTTTCCGATCATACCCCGCAAACCGCACTCACGGATCAACCGGGGGGAATACGCATCCATTCTGCCGCTGGTGGTGGGCCCGGCACTGCCGATGGGTCTGCCGGGCGGGGCGGGGCAGGGCCCGGCAAAGTAGATGGTTTGATCTTTCAGCTCCACCGGCAACACTTCCCCGGCATCCAACGCTGCAATCAATCGCTTGTGGGCAGCATCGCGGGCAGTATAGATTATGCCCGAAAGTTTCACGGTATCGCCGGCGTGGAGCATGGCAACTTTTTCGGCGGTCAAGGGTAATTCAATTTTTATTTCCATAACAACACCTCGATCAAATTTCAAATCCGGAATGTCTGGCGGCGTGGCAGTTGATATTTACTGCCACCGGCAAACTGGCTATGTGGCAGGGGTGGTGGTTGATATGCACTGCCAATGCAGTTGTATCGCCGCCCAAACCTTGCGGTCCTACACCGGAAGCATTGATGGTACTCAATATTTCCTGTTCCAATTCAGCGTATTCGCTATCTTCATGCACAGAACCGACTTTACGGAGCAAGGCTTTTTTTGCCAGCAGAGCCGCTTGCTCAAAGGTTCCGCCAATACCTACACCAACTATCACCGGAGGGCAGGGGTTGCCGCCGGCATTTATCACGGTATCGGTCACAAATTTTACCACACCTTCCTTGCCGTCGGAGGGCTTGAGCATTTTTAATGCACTCATATTTTCCGAACCGCCGCCTTTAGGGGCAAGGATCACATTGATCTTGTCGCCGGGAACCATGGTCAGGTGGATGATCGGCGGAGTGTTGTCGGTAGTATTCTTGCGTTTGAACAATGGGTCGGTAACAATGCTTTTGCGTAAAAATCCATCGCGGTAGCCCTGACGGGTGCCTTCGGTCAGAGCTTCGGTAATGGTGCCGCCATCAATTTTTACATTGGTGCCCATTTCCACAAAGTATACGGCAAAGCCGGTATCCTGACAGATGGGCATATTTTCTTTAAGGGCGATCTCCGCATTGTCCAAACACTGTTTGATCAGCTCTTTTGCCAGCGGTTTGGTTTCTTTGGTATAAGCGTTTTTCAGTGCTTCAAGCACATCTTCGGGCAGCTTTACAGCGGCACTCAAGCAGCAGAGCCGCACCATTTCCACAACTTCCGCAAAAGGCACAGTACGCATACATTCAGCCATTGAGCGGGAGGCAGCGAGTTTCAATTTAAGTTTTTCAGCCATTTTTTACCTGTGTATGTTAAAGATTAAGATAATGTTTCTGGATCTCCGGTGTGCGTTCGGCAATATTGCTCAAGTGGTCGCCCAATTTTTCCAGTTCACCCAGCAGCTCAATGTAGATAACGCTGTTGGCAAGGGTACAGGAGCCTTTACGCAAGCGGTCGATATTTTCCTGCTCAAACTCCCGGGTCAGCTTGTTGATCTTGCGTTCGCTTTTCAATGCCGACTTGACTTCTTTGGCATCGGTGCTGCCCAATGCCATCATTACGCTGGAGGCTTCGTGATTCAGTATGCCCCACACCTTTTCGATAGCTTTTACGCTGGCGTGAGAGAGCTTTTTGTCGTTTTTGCTCAACCGTTCTGCCAGCACAATAATATTGGCAGTATGGTCAGCGATACGCTCGGCATCGTTGGTACAGTGCATCAGCAGCGGAATAAGTTCGCTCTGGTGGTCGGTCAGGTTTCTGCGACGCATGATCTTGACCAGATATTCGGTCACATCGGCTTGCATCCGGTCGATCTTCTCTTCTTCTTCGGCAAGTTCGTCAAAGGCATCCTGATCTATTTTCAACTTCAAAAAGTGTTCATTTACCGCCTGATCGATCATCCGCCAGGAGTCGCTGACCATGTTGCGGATGGCCAGAACCACCTGTTCCAAGGCCGCTGTGGGTGTTGCCAGCAAGTGCGGTTCCAGCAACTGGGTGCGGTCGGCATCTTTAGAAGAAACCGGTATTATCTTTTCGCAGAGTATTGCCAATGGTTTGATAAAGGGCAGCAGGATAATAGTATTGATAACATTGAAAATAGTATGTGCCATGGCAATATGCCGCTCGATGTTCTGCGGTACTTCCGCAAAAACATCTCCGGGCGTCATGGCGTTGATAAATGCCATATATACCGGAATGTGGGTGTTGCCGGTGGTTATATAAAAACTTGCAATCAAAATCACCGCCCCGATAGTGTTGAATAAAAAGTGTGCCAATGCCGCCTGTTTGGCGTGGCGGTTTGCCGCCAGCGAAGCGAAAAATGCGGTGATCGTTGTTCCGATATTAGTCCCCAGCAAAAGGGGCATGGCGGTATAAAAGTTGATAAGTCCGCCGCCGGAAAGAGCCAGCACTATACCCAATGCCGCCGCACTGCTCTGGATGAGCATGGTAAAAATGGT
>JAZSHD010000012.1:0-33160 GCA_045533055.1 Victivallaceae bacterium
GGTGATTGGTGTCAACGCCTTTGCCACCACTAAAGCTGCTTACATGGCTGCCCGTGACCTCGGCGGAGAGATTACCATCGATCTTTCTGCTGCCGGAGTGGAATCCCTTGACGGTACTGTCGGTTTCGGCAACGCTGGCAAAAATGGTTATTACACCATTACCGGCGGCAACGTGAATACTACATCTTATGGTATTTACATCAATAACCCCGTGGATATCACTGTCAAGTTCGACAATGCCATGTTCAAACTTGCCAAGCTTTATGTTGAAAGCGCCAACGGCGAATTGATCGTCAATAACTCGGTAATCGGTACCGCCGCTTACAGTGGTCATAATTCCGGCTGGGTTACTGCTCTGCAGGGCGATATTAAGATTACCGACTCTATTTTCGGTATGAACTTTGCCAATTATACCGAAGATGAAATCAAGGCAATGCCCCGCAGTGCCTCCGATGTCAAGGCGGCAGTTGAAGCTGGTACTTACAAATACTGGGCATTCGGCAGCAACAACAGCGGTCCGCACATGGGGACAACTGATGAAATCAGCGTTACAGACTCCACGCTTTCGGCTACCTGGATCAGTCTGATCGACCGTGCCGAAATGAATTTGAATAACAGCGTACTGTACTATGGCGCAGCTATCAGTATCGGTGCCGGTCAGGTTGACAGCAGTCTCGGTCAATATGATTCCAATGAAATCGGCTGGGATGCACAGATCTGGTGGGGTAACAGTCCGGCAGCCTCAAAGGATGGATTCCGCGAAGGCGAAGTTGCCACTATGAACATCACCGACTCCATCGTCCGCAATATCGGTTCCGGTAACGGCAATGCCGGTGCGCATGTACAGGTAGGTGGTTCGGTTACCTACGGCAATACTCCGGTTGTCGGTCAGGATTTTGCCGGTGTGCTGAACCTGAAAAATTCCGAATTCTACATCACTCCGTACGATGCCGACGGCAATGCTATTGCAAGAGAATATGACTTCATGGCTGTCAAAGACAATGGTACTGTGAATGTGGAGGACTCCAAGCTGGTAACTGCCAAAGTTATCAACGAAGGTGCCTTCACTGTCAGCGGCGAAAAGACCAGCACTCTGGAAATCGCTACTCTGACCGGCAACGCTATTGAGGTAACTTCCGGCGGTCTGAAAGACTCCACGATCGGCGGCGGTAATGTTATCTTCAGCGGCAACGCTGCTCTTGAAGGTACCAACAAGCTTGCCGGGGTCAACAAGGTGGTCAATGGTTCTACTCTGACCATTGATAAAGATGCTGAAGTTACCGCTCACTACTTGATGGCGGGCGAGGACAACTACTTTGCGTTCGGCAATGATAAGGAAGTCAAGGGCGGCACTATTGATATTGAAGGCAAGCTGAACATTACGCAGAACCTCAACGCCAATGCTAACGGCGTGGTCAATATCACAGAAGGTGCTGAAGTCAAAGCTGCGATCGTGGCTGTGGAAAACGGCGAAATGGCCGATGCCGCAAAAGCCGGTGTGCTTAATGTTGACGGAAAACTCCAGTCCACCTTCCTTAATGTGTTCAGTGGCGGCGAAGCCAACATCAACGAAAGCGGCTATGTCCAGTTGGGTGAACACGAAACCGATCAGCAGCTGCTGCAGCTGGGTGCCGACAGCACCGTAAATGTGGCTGGCGAGCTGAACATCAAAGGCAGTGGTACTGTAAACGGTACCTTGAATGTCAACGGCGGTGATTTGACCGTTGAAAAGACTCTGACCAACAACGGTACGATCAATGTTTCCGGTGAAAGCTCTTTGGATATTACGAACAAGGTCTCCGGTAGCGGTTGGATCTATATGGATAATGCTGTTTTGGATGCTGATACCAATATCCAAGGTGCAAACGTCCGCTTCACCAATGGTACAAGCATACTTGACGGTGCAACCATTAAGGGGAATGCTTTCCAGGTAGGTGTCGGCGGTTATCAGTTCAAAGATGAGAGAGAAAATGTTGCTGATGTTGTGGTCAATGTTACTAATGGCTCATTCATCGGCGGTCCGGATATCGATTACAATGGTTGGGTCGGTACCGGTTGGTTCGAAGATGATGCAAGCAAGGCTGCGGCAATGACTGACGCTCGTTACACTTTGAATGTCGATAAGTCAAATGCTAATTTCGGTTACTTTCATGTATCTAATGATGGTATCTTGAAAGTTACCGGCAATGCCGAAGAAATGCAGAAATACACCGGAGTCGACCATAGTTTCTATGCCGGTCGTTTCCTGGTCAATGGCGTGGCAACTTTTGATAATGTTGATGTTTTGACGCTGTTCGTCAATGTTTCCAGCGACAATGGTACGGAAAATCCCGGCAAACTCGTTATTAAAAACGGTGCCAACTTTGTTTCGTGGCGTGATAGCAGCACCACAGATGATACTTTCAAAATTTCCAAAACCGGTATCGTCGAAGTCGATAACGCAACATTGGATTCCCGTCATGGTACTGTGATTGCTGCCGATGCAGCTTTGATCGTCAAAAATGAAGGTATATTCAAAGGAAATCTTGTAACTAACAACGGTACGATTACAGTCAGCGGCGGTACAGCCAATATTGCAAATGTTGACAATAAAGAAGGTGCTACTATTGAAGTAATCGGTTCCAACTTTACCGCAGAAACTGTGACAAATGACGGTACTTTCACCGTCACCGGTGAAAGTACCATTCAGATCGACACGTTGACCGGTAAGCAGCTCAGATTTACAGACGCTACTCTGGTCGGAGATTCCAATATCGGCGGCAATGTGTTTGCTTTTGGCAATTTTGTCCTTGAGGGAACTCTCACCGTCAAGCAGACCAATATGTATGGAACTTCTACGGTCAAAAACGGAGCTGTTTTCACCGGCTCCACGACTATCGTCGGCGGAGGAAGCGAATTCACTCTCGAAAACGGCGGTACGCTTAACTCCCGTTTCTTCAATGTAGTTGGCGGTACTGCTGATATTGCCGGTTTGATTGATTTGAATCATTCCGACCCGCGTCAGAAACTCTTGCAGATTCATGAAAACGGCGTACTCAACCTCAACGAGGGTGGTGAAATTAACAGTGGCAACCACAATGCCTGGGTTAAGGCTACTGGTACTTTGAATGTTAATGGAGGTACTCTGAACATTACCACCAGAGATGACTATAAAGATGATCCTGAAAGAGGAGGTATTCTTTATAACGACGGTACTGTTGAGGTTACAGCCGGTACTGCAAATATCAACAAAAAACTTGCCAATACCGGTTCCTTCAATCTCAGTGGCGGTACAGCCAATATTGCAAATGTTGCCAATACCGGTACAATTACGGTCAGCGGCGGTACTCTGAATGCCGATAGCGTAGAAAACTCTGGCGAAGGCGAATTCACCGTCACCGGCGAAAGCACATTGAATATCAATAAAGTTACCGGTAATGCAATCAAAATCAAAGATGCTGTTATCAGCGACTCTGTGGTTGGTACAAAAGTTTTTGATACTGAAGGCAGTATTACCTCGGTAAAAAGTGAAACTGCAATATCAAATGTTTACGGAAATGTCACATTTACCGGTACAAATTTCTTTGATCGCGTTGATGTTGGCAGAGACAGCTCATTTGACAAGGCAACAGTATTGACGATTACCGGAGATTTCTGGACGAATAACATGTTGACCGGAACTGTCCATGCGGATAATAAGGTGTATATCGGGCAAGCCGATGTTGAATCTAATGCTTACTTCGGGCAGCTTGGTGGTTTTGGGGCGATTGAAATCAATAATGCAAATGTTGATTATCACTATGCCTTTATCCGTAATGCATTCACGGTCAAAGATAGTACGCTTAATTGTACAAGTGCCAATACTTATTTGGCCGGTCAGGCTGTGGCAGTGGTTGATAATTCCACCTGGAATATTGGTTCTAATGTAACCATCGGCAGTTACGGCGGCAGCTATATGGCTGGTAATGCTGATGTAACTTTGCAGAACCAATCGACCTGTACTGCCGGTAATCTGGAAATTTTTGAAGCCGAAGGCAATACTGTCAAGTTGACTGTCAATGACTCCATAGTCAATGCAACGACTTCTCTGACGGTTTCCGCCGGTGCGGAAGTTGTGCTCGAAGAAGGAGCAGTACTCAATGCTCAAACGCTGGCTTTGAACGGTTCTCTTGCCATGGATGAAACCAGTAAGCTTACAGTGACTGGTGGTATAACCACTGCTGGAACCGCTGCCAGTGTTACCGGTGGTACTGTTAATGCTGCAACTTGGGAAAATGCCGCTGATGCTGTTGCCGCTTTGAACAACAGCACCGTCACTCTGACTGGAGCTTTGACCAATGATGGCGAATTTACAGTTACCGGTGGTACTGTTACTGCCGGAACTTTGACCAACACTGGCAAGCTCACTCTTGTGGATGGTGCCGATTTGGTTGTCAATGGCACCTTGTCGAACGACGCTACTAATGGCAGCGGCTTGATCGATATAACTGTCGGCAGCACGATCAGTGCTGACAGCTATTCCGTTACCGCTGCTGCAACTCTGAACATCAACTTTGATATCGCCGGTGTGTGGAAGGTCGTTGATCTGACTGCCGGTGAAGGTGCTGACGAACTTTCAGACTTTGGCAACATTACCGTAAACGGCAAGACTGCTGAAGAGTTTGAAGCTGCATATCCGGATCTGGAGTTGGTTGTAGATGATGTAAACGGCGACCTCTATCTTGTGAATACCAATGACAAAACCTTGTATTTCTACGACGGAGCAACCACCATCGGCAGCAATGTCTTTGAAAACACTGTTGATGCTGAAGGTAATCCGGTAGAAATCGGTATTGAAATCGAAAATATCGAATTCAAGGGCGGCAGCTATGACGCCTATACCATCAACAAGGCTGTTACCATTGAAACCACTGATAACAACGGCAATTCTGTCATTGATATTAAAAACCTGACTGCCGCTGCGGATCTGACCGTCAAGGCTGGCACCAGCTTTGAAATGTCTGACGCTTCCAAGCTGACTGTTGACAGTGGTAAGAGAGTGACAGTTGATGGCAAGCTGATTGCCGGTACGGTTGCCAACAATGGTACCGTAGTGATCGGCGAAGAAGGTTTTGCCAAAATCGGTACCATTGAATCTGAAGGTACCTTCCAGGTCAAAGTCAGCAAAGACTTTGCCGGTGCCAAAAAGGTCATTGATTTGGCTGCCAGTGAAAATGGTTACAGCTGGAAAAACGAAGTTAAAGTTGTCGGCGATGCCAAGGCTTTCTACAACAAGGAAGGCGATGTGGCAGTCAGCAATGCCGAAATGAAGAACTTTGTCTTCAATAATGATTGGAAAAAAGACATAGATTTTGCTGAAAAAGTTGAAGGCGAAGGCAAAACCGGTTCTTACTACGGAATCAACGCCTTTGATGATGTTGCTGCTATGGACGGTCAGCAGAAAGATGCCGATGGCATGCTGCTGGCTGAAAAACTCACCTTCTACGCTGGCGAATACTCTGATTTGACTCTGGAACAGGATATGACTGTTGAGTCCAAGGCTGCTATTGTCATGAAAAATTTGACCACCAACAGCAAGTTGACTGTTGCTGAAAAGGGCAACTTTGAAATGTCCGGTGCTCTGCAGCTCAACGGCGATAAAGCCACGCTGGATATTGCAGAAGGTACTGCCGCCAAATTCGGCAGCATCGCTTTGGATGCTGACGCCGTGGCAGTGCAGAATGTTGCCGGTACTCTGAATGTGACAGATGCGGCTCAAATCCGCAATATGAACATTGCCGAAGGAGCTGTGGTGACTGTTGGTTCTGCCACTGTAACTGCCAATGACGAATTCAATGTCAAGGGTAAATTCACTGCCAAGAGCATGGTCATCGGTGATGAAAATGCTGAAAAATCCACCAGTGTGGTTATCAGCGGCGTTGAAAGTTTCGTCAAGGTCAATAGTAATGTCACGGTCAACGGCGCTGCCGAAGTTGTTGTAACTGACAATGCTGAATTCAGCTTCAAAAATTTGGTCAACAACAATGTGATTTCTGTGAACAACGCCACCCTGGGCAAGCCCGCTTCTGTTGAAGGCGGTTTGTTTGGCAATGGGGTAAGCACTATCACCAACTATGGTTCCATCGTTATCAGCGGAGTTTCTACGGTCAATGCTTTGATCACTGGCGAAAATGCCAGCCTCAAGCTGGATCGCGGTGCAACTTTGAATGGTTCGCTTACCGTTCAGGCCGGCAGCTTTGAACTTGGCAAAAAGACCAAGTTGGGCGAAAGTGCTGTTTTGGAAGGTAAACTGCTGAAAGGTGACATCAGCGTCAGCGGCAGCAAGAATACACTGACTGTCTATGAAGGCAGTACCGCAACCTTGATCGTTGACGATACCACGGTATTCCAGAAAGACGATAAACTTGGTGATATTCTTATCAAGGGTGCCAGCGAAGATGTGACTCTGACAGTGGCTGATTCCGCTTTGGAAGGCAATACCTTTGAAGATGTCAAGCTCGTCATTACCGATCTGGAAAAAGATAACCAGATCAAGGCTGATATTGAACTTGCCAGCATCGTTTCCATCAATGGTTACGCTCTGGAATATGACAACGGTCTGTTCTACTACATCGCCAAAGATAGCGACGGCAAAACCGACAAGAAGATGTTTGTCAGCCGCGTGGAAGATGAAGACAAGAGCTTTATCATCCAAATCACCGATTCCAAGACCGGAACTGCTGTCATGGAATACTCCGGCAGAAACTTCAATGTTGCTGAAAGCGGTGAGGATTTTGCCAATGTGGTAGTGAAAATGCAGGAAGGCAACACCAACTTCAATGTCAAGAACGGCAAGAAGGATCAGCCTCTCGTGTTCTCCGTTGGCGGTATTGTCAAGGATGAAAATGGCGGTACCAACAATGTCAAATTCGGCAACTACACCAAAGTTACTGTTAATGGCGACATTGAAGCCATCAGCAATCTGACCATCGGCAACAAGTCCGACGTTACCATCGGTAAGTTTACCTACGATAAGGACAATAACATTACTGCTTGGGAGGCCGGTAAGATCGAAGGTCAGAACAATAACAACACTGTCAGAATCGGTTCCGACAGCACTGTTAAGGTTGCTGGCAATATTGATCTGGCAGGCGGCAGAAACACTCTGAATATCGGTGCCAGAAGTGATGTTGCAATCTATGGCAGCATTGACGGAGCTTCCAACTTTGTCGTTGGTTCCGGCAAGAAAGCCAAGAAAGACGGCAGCGGTGCCGACTGGACCAATGTGACGATTGCCGGCAACTATGTTGCTGCCGAAATGAACAACAATCTGAACATTGGCAACTATGTGAACTTCAACCTGGGCGGCAATATAGATAACGGCGGCGTAAAGAGCGGTACCGGTACCAATCTCAGAGTTGGAACCGAATCTGTCATGACCGTTGCCGGAAATGCCAACGGTATGAGTGGTATCAACACCGGCAAGCAGTCCAAGGTAGTCTTTGGTACTGAAACCGTGAACGATAAGGGCGAAGTAACCAAATTTGACGGTTCCGACATTGGCGGTACTGCCAACAACAACCGGATCAATGTTGGTGTCGAAGCCACCTTCAAGGCTGATGATATCAATCTCTATGGCGGCAAGAACACCATTACCACCGGTAAGGGTGCCATGTTCACCGCTGCGGATATTGAAAATGTTCAGACCATCAACATCGGTGCTCAGAGCAGCTTCAACGCCGATGACATCGACGATGTGAATCGCTTTACTGTCGGCAACGGCAAAGCCGCTACCAAGAAGGCTGAAGCAATCATTACCAAGGTTGCAGTTGGCGAAGTTTCCATGACTACCGGCAACGACAACTTCAAGGTCGGCAATTACAGCGATGTGGTTGTGAATGGCGACATCATCTTCGGTGCCGGTAAAGATACATTGACTCTCGGCAAGGATGCCAAGCTGACTGTTGATGACATCTCCGGTATGGATAAGTTCAACGCCTCCAAGGGTGCCCAGCTGGTTGTTAACAACGGAGCCAAGGAAGATGTGGATTTCGACCTCGTGACCGGTTCGTGGGATAAAGCCACCATTATTGATATGGAAGGTGATTTGGCCGCCGGTAAGTTTGAAGGTAAGGTCTATGGCAACGAGCTGGATTGCTATGATCTGACTGTTGCTGACACGAAGAAGTTCGCTTTGAAAGGTATTGACGGCGACGAAAAGGTCACTTACTCCAAGTACGATGCCGAAAAGAAAGTCTGGAGCGACTTCGTTGACTACACCGACGGTCTGGAACTTACTGCCGGAACCTACCGCATTGAAATTTCCGTTGCCGGTGAATACACCGACAAGCTGGAAAAGAAGAGCTACAGCTTCACTGCTGAGCTGGCCAATGCGTAAGTTTTAAGTAAACTCTAACCAAAAACGCCGCACGATGAAAAGTGCGGCGTTTTTTTGTGGTGCAATGAGCGAAGGTATGGGCAGGTATGTTTTTTTGCTGGTTTGAGTGGTAAAATCTTTTTTTTAAGTTGAAAAATTCTTAAAATGTGCTATATTAAACTGCAACATTTTATAATAAACATTCAACCCCCCATTCTGCCGGAGTGTACGATGAACAAGTTTCTTGAAGAATTCATGGCGGCCTACAAGTTTGAAGGTCTTACTTTTGACGATGTATCGCTGGTGACCCAGTATGCGGATTTTCTGCCTTACGAAACCAGTGTGGAAAGCCGCTTTTCCCGTAATGTTAAGCTGAATATACCTTTTGCTTCGGCGGCTATGGATACGGTTACCGAAGGTGCTATGGCGATTGCTATGGCCCGTTTGGGCGGTATCGGGGTGATCCACAAGAACTTGAGCGTTGCCCGTCAGGTGGAAGAAGTCCGCAAGGTCAAACTCTACCTCAATGGTATCATCGAAAATCCCGCTGTTTTCAGTGCCGATATGACGGTGGCGAAAATGCTGGAAGAAAAACGCAACAAGCAGTTCAAATTTTCCGGTTTCCCCATTGTTGATAAAGACGGCAAACTTCTGGGCATCATCACCGCCAGGGATTTGAAATTCCTGACCAATTACGATATGAAGATCGGCGATGTTATGCAGAAAGCCGTGATCACCGCCCCCGAAGGCACCACTTTGCAGGATGCTTACAAGATCATGCTGGATAAACATGTGGGCAAGCTCCCCACCGTGGATGCCAACGGCAAGCTGACCGGTCTTTACAGTTATCAGGATGTCCGCACTCTGATCGAAAATGCTGAACCTGATTACAACCGCGACAGCCGTCATCAGCTGCGGGTCGCCGCCGCTATCGGGCCTTACGATATGGAACGCGCCGAAGCTCTGGTCAAAGCCGGGGTGGATGTTATGGTTTTGGATACAGCTCATGGCGACAGCAAAGGTGTTATTGAGTCGGTTGCCGAATTCAAGAAAACTTTCGGCGACAAGGTCGATGTTATTGCCGGTAATGTGGCTACAGCTGAAGCTGCCAAAGCGGTGGCTGATGCGGGTGCTGACGGCGTTAAAGTCGGTATCGGGCCCGGTTCTATTTGTACCACCCGTGTGGTTGCCGGGGTCGGCGTGCCGCAGGTTACTGCGGTCTTCAACGCTGCCAAGGTGCTGCCGAAAGATGTTCCGGTGATCGCCGACGGCGGTATCAAGCAGTCCGGTGACATTGCCAAGGCTCTGGCATTCGGTGCCAGCTCGGTAATGATGGGTTCCGCTTTGGCGGGTACTGCTGAAAGCACCGGTGAAGTGACTTTGCATCAGGGACGGCGCTATGTTATCTACCGCGGCATGGGCAGCTTGGAAGCTATGAAAACCGGCAAAGCCAGCCGTGAGCGTTACGGTCAGCAGGATGTGGATACTGATAAGAAGCTCGTCCCCCAGGGGATCGAAGGTTTGGTGCCCTATCGCGGCCCGGTTGCCGATGTGGTCTTCCAGATGGTTGGCGGTCTGCGTTACTCGCTGGGTTATTGCGGTGCCAGAACCATTCCGGAACTGCAGGAAAAAGCCAAGGTCATCCGGGTCACTGCGGCCGGTTTGCGGGAAGCTCATCCCCACGATGTAACCATGCTTAAGGATGCACCCAACTACTCATCCAACTGATGATTTGTTTTTGAATTGTGCAAAGCCGTCGGAAGATTTTTCGGCGGCTTTTTTAAGGTGTTTGCTATGATAAAACTTGTTGCGTTTGATTTTGACGGAACATTGGCCGACAGTGTGGACTTTTGTCTGGCATGTTTCGATAAAGTTTTTGAAAAATTTATGAAAGAAAATGCCCCCGACCGGGAAGCGATTTATCAGACTTTCGGTATGAATGAACCGGGTGTGATCCGCCACTTTATGGGGGGATTTGTGCCGGAAGCCGAAGAGTATTTTTATAAGCTCCACCGGGAACTGCACAAAGAATGGTGTCCGGATGTGTACCCCGGCTGTCGGGAGCTGCTGGATTTTTTACAGGAAAAAAATCTGCTGAATACCGTTTTGACCGGAAGATCGGAAACCACCTGCCGTATTTCGCTGGAAGTGTTGGGTTTGGAAAAGTATTTCGTCAATGTGCAAAATGGTTCGCCGGAAAAGAACGATAAAGCCGCTCAAATGCGTTTTCTGCTGGAAAAATATAATTTGCAGGCTGACGAAATGGTCTATGTGGGCGATGCTGTATCCGACGCCGAAGCCAGTCATCGGGCTGGGGTGAAGTGCCTTTCGGCAGCGTGGGCAAAAACTGCAAGGATCGCAGAATTGGAAAAGATAAATCCGGGATTGGTTTTTACTCAAGTAGCTGATATGCAAGAGTATATCGCAAAGAATATTTAAGGTTTGTCATATAAAAAAGCCTGACTGGATTTTTAGTGCAGTCAGGCTTTTGGCATTTTAAAAGTCAGCCTTGTTCGATTTTCACGCCTTCTTCCCGGGCGAAGGGGGCGATCTCAAGCTGGTATTCCAACATTTTTTCCGCGTAGACTTGCTGGATCCGCGTGGCAGTGAGGGCGTTGAAATACATGTAATAGTTGGGGGCTCCCAGCTCCCGGATGTGTTTGGGGCCGATTTTATCCTGCCGCATGCGTTCGCCGCGGTCACGGAGTTTGGCTGCCATGATGCGGGCTCCGGCAATATCGTTGGCATCTTCCAACTCAAAGAGCCAAATCAGTTCGGCAGTAAAACGGATGCGGTCGGCAGTGTAGGCAAAACGCATTTTTTCGCAGGCGATCCGCTGATCGAGCAAAGCATCGCCGGTCTGGTCAGGGAGATTGTTGACTTCCTGTTCGGCTTGATCCAGCAAACTTAAAACGGTTTTCAGTGAAATAGCTTTACCATTGTCTTTTTCGGCTTCAAAATGCCCCGGATAATAGAAGTTGTGGGGCTCTTTTGCCGCCGCTTTACGCCATTGGATAAGGAGCATGAATTTTATGGTGTTGCTGTGGTCGGCATTCATTTCCCCGGTGCCCTGATAATGGAGCAGTGCTTTGGATACTGCGGCGATCTTCCGCAATTTATCATAAATGGGGAGCATCCTGCCCGCCAACGCACCAAATCTTTGCTGTAAAAATTTTTCGGCAGAAAAATCTTCATTCATAGCAGCGGCAGCAAATGCACAGTTGGTCAAACTCTGCTGTGCCCACAATGCGGTCGATACATGCATGTAAGCTATGGCGTCGACTCCGCTTTGTTTGTAATACGCCAAATCGTGCTCCATAAATTCATCCATGGGCAAGCCCACCGAAGCGAATGCCGAAACATTGTAGTATTCGCAAATCAACATCCGGAATTTGCCAAAAGAAGTCCACTCTTCAAAATACTTTTTCAGCAGTTGGTTGCCGGAACAGCCATCGTCGTCAATGCTATGACTGTAACAGCGTTCGATGGGGAAATACTCTATTAAAATATGCTCGTAATCAAAGTCATCGGGCAGGTGGATATCCGGCGGAACCAGTGTTTCGTGATATGCTGAAACGATCAATGTCACCGGAGAAGCCAGCTCTTTTTGCAGGCGTTTTACACAATAATCGGCAAGCAGCAGCAGTCGGGCGGTGCGGTTGCCCAGCCGGCGGCAATTTTCGCAGTCGCACCAGTGGCCGTTGTCAAAGGGGGCAAAAGTCAATGCTGAAGCCCCCGCCAATCTGCCGTTGGGCTGAAAATCAGCAATGATGTTGTCCACAAGAGTTTTGCATGCTTCCGGGTTGGATGTGCAAATGTTCCACTCATTGCCGGGGACCATGGTGGCGATGCGTTTGCCGTCGCTTAATGCGTAATATTCCGGATGATCGGCGTAATAGCGTTCCGGCGGCAGATAATCTTTGAAGAGCAAGTGGGTGCCGCCGGGCGAATTGGCACGCAAGGTCATGCCCAGTTTGCAACAGAGTTCCGGGTGATTGGTATTGTTTGTCCAATAATTCATGCCGTGGCGTGCCATCCAAAGCAGAAATTCTTCAGTATCACGCTTTTCCACAGCAAAAAATCCCCGGAGGGCAAAACGGGGAGTTTGCCGTATATCCAAACCGGGCAGGGCAATGGTATATTGCGGAATAAATGTATCAAATCTATCGGGAGAGAAAAAACCGATCCCCAGTTCCCGCAAAAAGCGGTAAGCTCCATAAAGCAAAGCCCGTTCGCAGGCTGCTTTGATAAGATAATCTTTGCTGCCGGTGATGGCAAAACTGTCGCCGGTAAAACTTTGGTCAAACTCCAGAGTTACAGTAAATCGTTTTTCAAACTTCAAAAGCGATAAAAAGTTTTTCAGCTCGCTTTCGGCAAATTTCAAGGTTTCTCCGGCATTTTCCGGTAGAAAAATCTGGTGGTATTGAGCCATAAAAAAATCTCCTGTTTGCATTTTTAACAAGATACAACTGAAAGGGGATTTTTGCAAATGTTTCATGAATGATAAGCCTATATTTCTTATAACGAAAAAAATTGTCAAAAAACATAATGGGTTGAACAGTATCGGTATTGTGTGATTTATTTGGGTATTTGCGGCGTTGGATATTTGCAAATTGCTTTTGTTGTGCTATATTATATAAAATGACACGATATATAACATGATATCGTTGCCGCCCTCGATCAGGTTTTGCCTGATTGCAGCAGTTTGGGCAATGGGGTTCAGACTGCGGGTTCCGTGAGGTGCAAAAAGATTTGCAAAAGTACTTCCAAAGTGCTGTTGTTTAACAGGTAAGACCTGTTAAAGCAAGTTTTTTGATCGTTGCAGAGCCGCTGGGCTGCAAATGATATTGCTCAAATGAGAGTAACGATCAAAAAATGGATACAGCAAAAAATATCCGAGTTTACAGCGGCAGCTCGCATCCGCAGCTCTCCCGCGACATCGCTGATTACCTTGGGATTTCCCTTGGCAGAGTTCATCTGGAAAAGTTTCCTGATGGCGAAACCTGGGTTCAATTTGAAGAAAATGTGCGTCGTTCGGATGTATTTCTGATTCAGCCTACCTGCTCCCCGGTCAATGAAAACCTTATGGAGCTTTTGATCATGATCGATGCTGCCCGCCGTGCTTCGGCTGCCCGTATTACTGCTGTGCTGCCCTACTATGGCTATGCCCGTCAGGATCGCAAGGATCGTCCCCGGGTTCCGATCACCTCCAAGCTGGTTGCCAATTTGTTGGTATCTGCCGGTGTTGACCGTATTATTACTATGGACTTGCATGCTCAGCAGATCCAGGGTTTCTTTGATATTCCGGTGGATCACCTCTACGCCCGTCCGGTATTGGTTCCGGAACTGCGTAAAGTTTTGGGCGATGAACCGGTGGTCTGTTCGCCTGACAGCGGCAGTGCCAAGATGGCTATGTATTACTGCGATATGCTCCACGGTGGTTTTGCAGTGGTTGCCAAACGCCGTCTTTCCGGCAGTACTGTTGCCAGCAGCCATCTGGTGGGTGATGTGAAAGATAAGATTTGCGTGGTGACTGACGACTTGACCAGTACAGCCGGTACCCTGTGTGCCGCTGCTGACCTGCTTAAGAAGGCCGGTGCCAAAGAAGTCTACGCCGCTGTATCTCACTGCCTGCTGAATGAAAAGGGTAAAAAGACTTTGTTGGAAAATGACTCCATCAAACAGCTTTTTACCACTGACGCTGTGCCGCAGAAAGATAATCTCAACGGTAAGATCAAAGTTGTGTCGGTTGCTCCGCTGCTGGGTGAAGCGATCATGCGTATCCACGAAGGTAAGTCGGTTTCCTGTCTTTTTGACGAGATCCGTGCCTGATACATAATATTGTAAGAACCGTAAAAAAGGTTTAAATAAACAGAGGGTCGGTTTTGCAAGAATCCGATCCGGAACAAAAAAGGAAAAGATCAATGAGCAAAGAAATCATGGTCAGTGCCAGAACTGAATCTGGCAAAGGTGCTATGAAGCGTGCCCGCAAGAACGGTCAGGTGCCCTGCATCCTGTACGGTAACGGCGGCGAAAATGTGATGCTTTTTGCATCGGTCGGTGAACTCGACAGTGCCAAATTCGCCAAGGGTGATGCTGCTACTCTGGTGTTGAACGGCGAAAAGATCGCAGTTCTGGTTAAGGAAGTCCAGGTCAACTACATGAAGAGCCAGATCGTGCATCTGGACTTCTGCCGGGCGTAAGTGATTTTTTGTCTGTTTGCCCGGTAGGTGGATATGTCGTACAAACTGGTGGTCGGTCTGGGAAATCCCGGCAGCGAATATGCTGAAACCCGACACAATATGGGCTTTATGCTCATTGAGAAATTTCTCAAAGGTCATCGCCCGGAACGCTGGGAAAAGGTACATATCTGCAACAGTTACTGCTATGTTGGCAGTTTTGCGGGAGCCAAGCTCATATTGCAGCTGCCGCAAACATTTATGAACAACAGCGGTACAGCGGTGGCAAAACTGATGCGTCAGGAAGGTCTTGAACCGTCGGAAGTTGTAGTGGCTTACGATGATATGGATCTGGAACCCGGAAGATTGCGGATCAAACGCAATGGTTCTTCCGGCGGGCATCACGGGATCGATTCGATCATTGAGGAGTTGAACGGCAACGGCAGTTTTACCCGGCTCCGGTTGGGGATAGGACACGGCAGGGAAACCATCGACCATGTGTTGAGCAAGTTTTCTGAAAGTGAAAAAGCCGCAGTCGAAGCAAGTTTGGAAACCGGCTGCAAAGCGTTGGAAATGCTTTTACGCTGCGGAGTCGGCAAAGCAATGAACGAATACAATTCCTGGAGCTACCAAGTTCCGGAAGAAGCAACAGACAAAGAAAAAGAAACTGAAAAAGATCAATAACATTCAGGAGGTCTTATTTTGAAAAAGTATGAGTCGCTGTTTATTCTCGACGTTCGTAAGGTCGAGGACGAAGGTAATGCATTGAGCAAGGAATTCATCAGTCTGGTGGAAGGCTGGGGCGGCAAGATGACCGCAGCTGATGCCATGGGCCGTTTGCAGTTCAGCTATGAAATCAAGAAACGCAAGGCTGGTATCTACTGGGATTTCCACTTTGAACTTCCCGAAGACAAAGTCAACAATATCAAAGAACAGTATGCTTTGGATGAACGCGTACTGCGTATTCTTACTGTGATCGACGAACGCCCGGAAAATGCAGTCACCTGCTTCCAGACTCCGATCGCTGACGATGCGGAATAATTTCCGTTGAAGGGATGCTTGAACAAGGTATAACAAGTTGCCAATAAGCAAACAGGAGTTATAGTAATGCCTTTGAATAAAGTTTTTTTGATGGGTAATCTGACGCGTGAACCGGAATTGCGTTACACTCCCGGCGGTGCCGCGGTGTGCGAGTTCGGTATAGCGATCAACCGCACTTTTACTTCCAACAACCAGACTCGTGAAGAAGTGTGCTTCGTAGATATTGTTGTGTGGGGCAAAAGTGGTGAACTTTGCCAGCGTTACCTCAACAAAGGCTCACAGGCATTGATCGAAGGCCGTTTGCAGTACGACCAGTGGGAAGATAAAAACACTGGCAAACGCTCCAGCCGGTTGCGGGTGATTGCCGAAAATGTACAGTTTGTAGGTGCCAAACGCGATGGTTCTGAAGGCGGCAATGCTCCCCAGCAGGGCGGCAATTACCGCAGCAATGGCAATAATAATTACGGCAATCAGGGTAATTATAACAATCAGGGCAACTACGGTAATGGTGGTGCTTACAACAGTCGTCCCGCCCCGCAGTCGTACCAGAACGCTCCGGCACCGGGTGGAATGCCCCCCATGCCGCAGGAAGCGTTCAATCCTGATGCCGGTGAAGATGATATACCCTTTTGAGCAAAACTTGAATTAAAACACAAAAAGATTTTTAACGATAAAAAGTAAGAGGTTACACGATGTTGAAGAAGAGTTCCCGTCGGCGTCAGCCGGCCAAACCGAAAGTCTGCCGCTTCTGCGAAGCGAAGATCAACTTCCTGGATTTCAAAGATGCTGAAACTCTGAAGAAGTTCCAGACTGAAAAAGGCAAAATTCTGCCCCGCCGCATTACCGGTACCTGTCTGGATCACCAGAAGATGCTGGCTACTGCCATCAAACGCGCCCGTATTGCAGCGCTGGTTTTCTAATTTGAACTGATAAGGGAATAATACTATGGCTAACAATGTTAAGCTCATTCTGCTGCAGGACGTGGAAAACCTGGGTCTTGCTGGCTCCGAAGTAACAGTTGCTCCCGGCTATGCCCGCAACTACCTGATCCCCCGTGGTTTTGCTGCCAAAGCAACTCCCGGTATCCTGCGTGTACTCGCAGCCAACAAGGAAAAAATCGAAGCCAAGCGTCGCGATGAACTCGTGGCTGCTCAGGCTGTGGCTGCTAAACTTATGGAAGCAAATATCGAAATCGCCATGCAGGCCAGCGATGACAACCAGCTCTTTGGTTCGGTTTCCACCCGCAACATTGCGGATGCTCTGACCAAGGCCGGTTTTGAAATCGCCCACACCCGCATTGTGATCGAAAGCCCGATCAAATCCATCGGCGAATTCACTGTAACGGTCAAACTTCACCACGAAGTTGCCGCTGCATTGAAAGTCAATGTGGTTCGTGCGTAATTTGCTGAACTGATGGGATAATTCCATGAGTGAAGATTCATCCAGTCCGAAATATAAAGTCGGACGGGAACGACGGGCGGAAGGGCGGCCCAGTGCCGCCTCGCCGGTAGCGGAACGCCCGTCGCCGCACGATTTGGAAGTCGAACGCGCAGTATTGTCCGCAATGCTGCGCGATCCCGCTTATTGCGGGAGTAAAGCTGTGGAGCTTTTGGGGGCACCGGGAGCATTTTACTCGCAGGTGCATCGGGAGATCTTCGCAGCTTATATGCGTTTATATAACGCAAGTGATTCCGGTATAGATGTATTGTCGCTTTCCGCAGAGCTGCAGAAAGCCGGCAAGTTGGAAAACTGCGGCGGTCTGGCAGCATTGGCAGAGTTGGAAAATGCCATTGCTTCTACCTACAACTTCGACCGCTGGTGTACGATGTTGCGTGACCTCGCAACTTTGCGTAACATGATCAATGTGTGCAGTGATGCCATCCGCAAGTGCTATAATGCGGAAAAAGAAGCTGCCGATCTGGTAAATGAGATCGAGAACGACATTTACAAAGTCCGCGGCGATGCCGATGGTACATCCATTGTACCCTTCAAAGACAGCGTAATGGCTGCATTTAAGCACATCGAGCGGATCATCAATAAGAAAGAAGAACCGGGGATCATGACCGGATTTCCCGATTTGGATAATATGACCGGCGGTTTGAAACGCGGGGAAATGTTTGTGGTAGCTGCCCGACCCTCCATTGGTAAAACGGCGTTGGCACTGAACATTATCCGCAATATTGTTATGAAGAACCAGCCGAAGACCACAGTGCTGTTCAGTTTGGAAATGACCGACGAACAGATCTCCACGCGTTTGATCTGTACCGAGGCTGACTTGTCAGAACGGCAGTTCCGGGATGGAAATTTCCGTAATCAGAAAGATATGCTGCGGTTGAGCAGTGCAGTAAGCAATCTGCGTAATGCACCTTTGTTCATCGACCCCACCGGCGGTTTGACTATTGCAGAATTGCGTGCCAAAGCCCGCCGGATGAAAATCCAGCACAATATTGATTTGATCGTAATTGACTATTTGCAGCTTATGCAAGGGTCGGGAAATGAAGAGAGCCGTCAGCGGGAAGTGTCGGAAATTTCCAGCGGGATCAAGTCGCTGGCTA
This sequence comes from Victivallaceae bacterium, assembly GCA_045533055.1. Classification (GTDB taxonomy): domain Bacteria; phylum Verrucomicrobiota; class Lentisphaeria; order Victivallales; family Victivallaceae; genus SIG78. The sequence continues at coordinate 18,111 of JAZSHD010000012.1, forward strand.
AAGAGCTGAAAATTCCGGTGATGGTGCTGGCACAGTTGAACCGGGAAGTGGAAAAAGGTACAGCATCCACGCTGCCGAAGTTGAGCCATTTGCGTGAATCAGGGTCTATTGAACAGGATGCCGACGTGGTGGTGTTTCTGCACCGTGACCGCGATCAGGCCAAAAACCTGCCGCCGGGGCAGTCGGTGGAAGCAAAACTTATTGTGGAAAAGAACCGTAACGGGGAAACCGGGTATGTGAATTTGGAATTCTATCCATCCAGAATGGAGTTTGTGAATGTCCGTTATACGACCGATGACCGCCCTGCTGCAGAAAAAGAGCAAAAAAGTTGAAAAAAAGTTCCTTTGAAAATAGCATTTTCAGAGGAACTTACTATATTCATAGGTGAGGCAATTTTTTAATTGCATCTGAAACACTTCCGTAGTGCGGAAAAAAAGAGAAAAAACTAAGAGCAAGTTGGTATACTCATGAAGCGAGCTTATATTACAGGACGGGGATTGGTTACTCCATTGGGGATCGGGCAGAAAGAAAATATTGCTGCATTGCAAAGCGGTGTAAGCGGTATTTGTGCAGTGCCCGATTTTGTGGAACATAATTTGGAGTCACATGTTGGCGGTATGGTAAAGGTGTTGCCGGATGCTTCGAAGTATGACCGCAAGCAGTTGCGGTTTTGTCAGCCCAATGCTCTGTTTGCTCTGGAAGCTGTAAGCGAAGCGTTGGCAGAAGCACAGATCGATCCGGCTGAAATACCTTCTATGCGTATAGCGTTGATCGGCGGGGTGGCTGGCAGCTACTTTTCGCTGATCCACAGCATGACCCAAGCCTATTGCGACAGCGGCCGTTTGCGTGATGTATCGCCGGTGTGTGTACCCCGGGTGATGCCATCTTCGACCGTGGCGAATCTTTCGCTGCACTTTGGTTTTAACGGCGAAAGCTACGATGTAAGTGCGGCTTGTTCCAGCGGTGCTATTGCTGTTATGCAAGGAGCCCGGTTGATTGAAAGCGGTATGTACGATATGGTGGTAGCCGGTGGTGCGGAAAATCTTGACTGGGTGCAGGCGTTGGGCTTTACCGCCGCCAGAGCATTGTCGAGAGCTTACAATGATACTCCGGAAAAAGCCAGCCGCCCCTTTGATGTTGACCGGGATGGTTTTGTGCTTGCCGAAGGTGCCGGTTTTGTGGTGCTGGAGTCTGAAGAAAGCATGAAACGCCGCGGCGTCAAACCCATTACTTGCGTCAGCGGCTGTGCCAGCAACAGCAATGCTAAAGATATGGTCGTTCCGGATGCCGCTGCCAGCGAAGCAGTTATGCGGGAAGCGGTGAAAAATGCCGGACTTAAAGTTGAAGATATAGCTTATGTAAATACCCACGGAACCGCCACTAAAGTCGGCGACCCGGTGGAAATGGATGCCATCAAAGCGGTGTTCGGCTCCAATACAGCCATCAACAGTACCAAGTCGCAGACCGGGCACATGATCGGTGCCACCGGGGCGGTTGAATTGATCTTTTCGTCGCTGATGATGGAACACAGATTTTTGTCGCCGTCGATAAATTTGGATAATCCGGAACCGGCTTTTGACTGGGCAGATCTGGTGCGTACCTGCCGTAAAGATGTAACGCTCAAACATGTGTTGAGCAACAGTTTTGCCTTTGGCGGCAGCAATATAAGTGTGGTCTTGAGCGATTGCGTGAACTGATATGAGTGAGTTGGTTTTGCCCCGTAAAAAACTTGCGAGGCCCGATTGGTTGAGGATCCGGGTGCAGCCCGGCGATGAACGGGAAAAAGTGCGGGCTTTGATGACCCGGCTGAAACTGCATACGGTGTGTGCCAGTGCCCAGTGCCCGAATTTGTGCGAGTGCTTCCATCACTCCACAGCTACATATTTGATATTGGGCAGCGAATGTACCCGGGATTGCAAATTCTGTGCCGTACCCCACAACTCCCACCCCGCACCGCCGGATCCGGGCGAACCGGAACGGGTGGCGGAGGCTTCTGCCGAGCTGGGGTTGAAGTTTGTGGTAGTTACTTGCGTTACCCGCGATGATCTCCCCGATGGCGGAGCCGGACACTTTGCAGCGACGATCAAGGCTTTGAAAGCCCGCATCCCCGGAGTTAAAGTGGAAGTGCTTACCTCGGATCTTCATGCCAAAGAAGAGCTTATCAAGATAGTTCTGGATGCTGAACCTACGGTGTTCAATCACAATATAGAAACTGTTGAACGGCTTTCTGCCAGCATCCGGTCGGTGGCAACTTACCGGAAAACATTGGAAGTTTTGTCCATTGCCAGCCGGTTGTCAGCGGGGAAGATCCCGGTGAAATCAGGTTTGATGGTAGGTTTGGGCGAAACCGATGAAGAGGTGGAAGCTACTTTGCGGGATTTGCGGGCTGCGGGAGTATCCATTGTAACGATCGGGCAATATCTGCCGCCATCTGATACCCACTGGCCGCTGCAGAGATATGTAACTCCCGAAAAATTTGCTGAATGGGCGGAATATGCCAAACAGCTTGGTTTTGAACAAGTTGCCAGTGCTCCATTGGTACGCAGTTCTTACCGGGCAGGGGAGCTTGCCGGTGGCTGTTAAGTTCAACATTGTATTGGTTGCTCCGGAAATACCGCAGAACACGGGCAATATCGGCAGAATTTGTGTATCGACCAACTGCCGGCTGCATCTGGTAAAGCCTTACGGTTTTATTCTGGATGATAAACATCTGCGGCGGGCAGGGATGGATTACTGGCAGTTTCTCGATGTTGCTGAATATGAGAATTGGGATGATTTTCTTGCCCGCAATCCGGGGGCGGAAATGGCATTTTTCTCCACCAAAGGCCAGCGGAGCTACTGGGAGATAGAGTATCCAGAAAATCTTTATTTGGTGTATGGCAACGAAGGGCATGGTCTTCCCGAAGAGTTTTATGAGCGTTATAGTGATAAACTTTGTACGATCCCTATGCCGGGAGAACACAGCCGCAGCTTGAACCTTGCCAACTCGGTGGCGTTGGGTATTTACGAAGGTTTGCGGCAAATGGAAATGAAGAAATGAAAAAGATCGGTGATTATCTGCAGATCCATGGTTTGAGTGCCGAAACCGTTGTTATTTCTAAAGACCAAGCCCAAGAAAAAGCGGTGATCCGGGGGTATCTCGAACACTATACTCCGGTAAAAGTACTTTACATGGCATCGCTGGAATTGGACAATATGAAAATGCACGAATCCTTCCGACTGGCACCGGAGCCGGGGGAAGAGCGTTTGGCATTGCCGGAAATCGCCGTAATAAATCCCATCCGCAGCAACGATGAAAAAATCGGTAATTACAAGCTGACATTGAAAATCTATGCTGCCGGCGGGGTGGTGCACGAGTTTTCAACACTGGTGCGTTTTTAACTTGCATTATGAGTAAAACACTACCGGAAAAAGAGTATTTTTTCTGCCGTAAAGGTATGAAGCATATCGGACCGTTGAGCCGTAATATGCTGCACCGTTATCTGGTTGCCGGGCTGGTGGACGCCAAAACGCTTATCTCTTTGAATGACAGCGGGCGTATGCTGCCTTTGGGGGCAAGTTCTGCCGCCGGATTGATGACTCGGACGATCAAAGCGTGGCAGAAGAAATTTTCGCTGCCGGTATTCCTTTTATGGCTCTGCTTTATGCCGTTATTTTCTGCCGGTTTTGCCGCTTTTGGCGTTTACTCTACATTTGATTCTTTACCCATGATGGTGTTAGCTCTTTTGCTCGCCCAGTTGGGCATGGCATATTGGCTGTGGCGGACATGGGATCTTTTACTGGTGGATAAATCGCCGCTTACTGCAGTGTTGTACGCTTTACCCATGGCATTGCCATTGGTAAATTGCTTTTGGGTATGGAAAGGCTATCTTCAGCTGCCGAAGTATTGGGCAAGATATAAAGATAAACTTGATATTGATGATGAAACTATTATACATTCCTGGATATATTATCTGGCGGTGATATTTTTCTATTTGATGATAGCCGGAACTTTTCTTTTGATATTTGTGGAGCATAAAGATCATATATTGCTTATTCAGACAGTGGCTATCATCAGCTGGATGTGGTTTGGTTTGACTCTCTATTCTTTATGCGAAGCTGACCATTTTGCCACCCGGGTCATTCAGAAAAAGTTAAGCAATCTGGCCTTTGGAGCTTTGCAGTTTTGTGCGGATATTGATTATGATGTATTGCATAAAACAGTGCTTGCGGTGGCTTTGAGTGCCAGAAAAAAATCCCGGCTTCTGGCTCTGGCAACTTTGATCGTCAGCTGGCTTGCCTGCGGCTGGTTTTGGGTGCACGCTTTGGAAAGCAGCCTGACCGAACATAAAAAAAGTTACTGGCTGCTGGCAAAAGATTGCATCGTCTGCAACAAAAAAGCCCACTTTATAAAGTATTTTATTCCTCAATCCAATTTGGATAATACCAATGCCGAGCGGCAGGGCAAATAAAGCTTCAACTCGTGCTTGAGAATATTGCCATCCAGTTCCGGCATGGTAAAATACTCCTGCTGCGGATTTATCCGGTCGTGACCGCCAAAACGCTCTTCGTCGCTGGTCAGGAGCAAGCGGTATTTGCCGGGCATAGCTTCAATGCCGTAATCGGTGTAGGAGTTCTGGAAGTGGAAGTTGAAGAAAAACCAGAGGTTGCCCCGTTCAAAAGCAATGATTTTATCTGAATTATCCAGCTTCAATTTCCGCACGGTGTACTGCCATATATCGAACTCTTTGAGCAAATGGATCATGGCTTGGTCGAAGGTATTCAATGCTGAATAAAACAGCTCCGGATCGTCGGCAAGCTGCCACTGCCTTCTGGCGTAGTGATAGCTCCAATTATTGCCTTCCCGGGGAAAATCTATCCATTCCGGGTGCCCGAATTCGTTGCCCATAAAGTTCAAATATCCGCTGCAAGCGGTGGCGGCAGTTATCAAACGGGTGAGTTTGTGCAAATCAACGGCACGGTTGACTGCGTAACTGCTGTCAAAGCGACGCATCTTGTGATAAATATCGCTGCCGGCAAGGCGGAAAATCGCACTTTGACCGCCGACAATGGCCTGGTCGTGGCACTCCACATAACTTATGCAGCGTTCATCGCTGCGGCGGTTTAAAAGCTCGTGATACAAAGTGTGCATATCCCAATCTTCGTCGGCAATATCAAAGAATTTGAACCATATATCAGTTACATTCATTGCCATACGCATATCAAATCCGGCACCGCCTTCAGCAATATCAGCGGCGATCCCCGGCATGCCGCTGACTTCTTCGGCAACGGTCAGGGCGTCTGGGCGGACTTCGTGAACAAGTTCGTTGGCAAGTGCCAAATAAGCATAAGCATCTTCATCCACGCTTAAATTAAAGTAGTCATTGTAGCCGGTAAAGACCATGTTCAAGCCGTGGTGCATATAGAGCATACTGGTAACACCGTCAAAGCGGAACCCGTCCAGATGGTATTCTTCCAGATAAAACCGCAAGTTGGAAAGCAGAAATTTCACCACTTCGGTTTTTCCGTAGTTAAAGCACAATGAATCCCACGCACTGTGTTCGCCCCGGCTGCCGGAGTGAAAGTATTGCTCCCGGGTGCCGTCAAATCTTGCCAAACCTTCCACTTCATTTTTTACGGCGTGAGAGTGCACAACATCCATGATCACCCGCAAACCGAGCTTATGGGCTTCGTCAATAAGTTTTTTCAGATCGTCGGGCGTACCGAAGCGGCTGGATATGGAAAAAAAGTTTGCCACATGATAGCCGAAACTCCCATAATAGGGGTGACTCATTATCGCCATAAGCTGAATGGTGGTGTACCCCGCAGCGGCGATCCGGGGCAGAACATTGGCAGTAAATTCGTTGAAAGTGCCCACTTTGCCTTCGCTTTGTGCCATACCTACATGGGCTTCGTAAATCAATTCCGCCGAAGGTCGGGCAGGGGAGGCATGCTTGAATTTATAGGGATTTTCAGGAGCGTAAATTTGAGCTGTAAAAATATTTGTAGCACTATCCTGCACCACATATTTGGCGTATGCCGGTAGTCTGACGCCCATGGTGCCGTCGGCAAAGTATATATGCAAACAATAGTGCATACCGCTCCGGAGCTGTTCCGGAGCAAGACTTATCTCCCAGCAGCCGTGGGGCGAGGTTGATTTTTGCAGCTCAAAGGTACTCTTTTCCTCAAAGTTGGAAAAATCCCCCACCAGAAATATCCTGCTGGCGTTGGGTGCCCACTCCCGGAAGATCCAGCTGCCGTCCTTTTGCCGGTGCAAACCGAAAAAGAGGTGTTCGCTTGCAGCTTTTCTGACCAGCGAGCCGTTGCTTCTAGTGGTGAGCAACTTCCGCATGGCAAGAGTTTTGGCTTTGCGGCGGTCAAGATCCGGAAAAAAACTTTCCAGATAGTGATCGCTCCGCAATGAAGCGATTTGCAGCTTATTGCAACTGACCTTTTTTATCGGCATAAATCAATCCCGATCGACTACCAGCGGGCACTGGAGCATCTCTTCGTAAATGCGGATGTATGCCTGGGCGGTCACATCGTGGTTGAAACGGCGTTCGGCTTCTTCCATGATCCGGCTGATTTCCCGGGTACGCACTTCCACTGGTTGTGCATAAAAATCCATCGCCCGGTCGATTGCCCACGACAACGCATGGGCATCGTAATCGTTGAAGATGAATCCGTTGCCCCGGTGCTGCTGAATATCCAGCATTTCCACCGTATCGTGCAAGCCGCCGGTATTGTGCACCACCGGCAAACTCCCATATTTGGGTGCAGTCATCTGGGGCAGTCCGCACGGCTCAAACAAACTGGGCATGAGCATAAAATCGCTTGCCGCATAGCCCAGCTGCGAAAGATCATTGTCAAATGGCACCACCGCCAGGCGGTCGCCGATATTGTGCATGTTGCGGATGCGTTCAAATACTTCAAAATAGGCTCCGTTGGCAACCACAGCTATTTGCAGATTTTTGTGATCGTAACGGGCAAGGGTGTTATAAAGTATTTCTGCCAAAAGCTGGCAGCCTTTCTGCACCGGGTCAAGGCGGGAGGGCCAGAAGAACAACGGTGCATCGGCATTTTCCCGCAAGCCGACACGCTTCTGGAACAACACTTTCAATCGCCGTTTGGCTTCGTAGTGGTTGCTGCTGTCGTAATTTTCGGGCAGAGCCGGGTCTTTGGCCGGCGTTTGATTTTCGTCGGGAGCGTTCAAGATGCCCGAGGCACACCCGGCATGATATTTGCCCCGGATCTCGCTGCGTACAGCGTGGGGCACAAAGTCAAACCAGCCTTGAACCACTTCTTCCAGAAATGTGGGGCTTACTGTGTTGATAAAGTGTGCTGCAAAGATACCGCTTGCCATCATATCCACCGGATTGCTGGAGCGGCTTTCTTCGTAGTTTACCGGTATGCGGTCGTAATAGAGATCTTTCCAGAAAGTCGCCGCATCGATGCCCCGGTCTTCGATCTGCTCAAGGGTGGTCTTTTGCGTATGGATATTGTGTACCGTAAAAAGGCACGGTATACCCAAACGGCGTGCCATACCCGGAATCAAACCGGTCATCCAGTCGTTGCAATGGATCAGATCCGGATTGACCTTGGGGATGATGTTGTTGATCACTTCCCGCTGGAACGCCAGAGCTACAAGCATACTTTCTGCCGAATAGCTGGAGTAGACCCGGTCGCGGTAGTAGAAGATCCGGTCTTCTGCCAGATGTACCCGGTTATCGGTCAACCCCGCTAGGTACATCCGCAGTTCCCGGCTGACCAGGTGGTTGGTCGAAACCTTGAAGATCTGCCGGTAATCCGGCAGTGCCACATGCACATCAGCTCCCTGACGGTACAATGCCGACACCAGCGATGCCGATACATCCGCCAACCCTCCGGCTTTCGCCTTCAAGCGGTTCGCCATGTTGCCCATGCCTTCCGGCAGATAGGTTATTTCCGGCGTTACCACCAATATCCGCGGATTCTTTTTCTTCTTCGGTTTGATTACCACCTTTGCCATAACTCAACTCCTTGCAGTATAAACTGCTTATTGCGGCCAGCACATAAATCCGGGTACACTGTTTTTCCAGTTGTCACCCACCGGGGTGATCCGGGCGGTAAGCCCGAAACGACCGGAGTTTTTGCACACTACATTGTGTTCATAAATATAGTGACCGCCGCCCAGATCTTCGGTCATTTTCATACTGTAACTTGCACTGGTGATGATCTCGTTATGCACATTGACATTACCGGTGTAGATCTGCACATCCACTTCTTCGGGCTTCAATTCATTCAAAAATACTTTGACTTTGACTTTGAAACTGTCCCCCACATGGATCTCGCTCTTGAGATCGCCTTCGATTTCAGGTACTTCAATACTCATGTCAGGGAAGTTGGCCTGCAGGCGGCGTTTCTGTTCGACCAAAGCTGCGGCACTTGAACCCTTATCGGCACTGAACTTTTCGTAATTCTTCATTGCCGGAGTATAGAACATATCCCGGTAATCTTCCACCATCCGCAAGCTGGAGAACATGCCAAGACCCATGGCAATAGAGTTCTTCATCATGCGTATCCACTGGGTGGGCAGATCGTTGTTGCTCCGCTGGTAGAACAGCGGGATCACTTCGGTTTCCAGCAGATTGAACAGCTCCTGGGCTTCAAAGTTATCGCAGTCATCGGGATTCTGATAATTTTCGTTGCCCGGGATCGCCCAGCCGTTGCCGGGTGCATAGGCTTCATCCCACCAGCCGTCGAGAATACTCAAATTCAAGCTGCCGTTGATCGCTGCCTTCATGCCGGAAGTACCGCTGGCTTCCTGGGGGCGGCGGGGATTGTTCAACCACACATCCACGCCCTGAACCAGTTTGCGTGCCATGCCAATATCGTAGTCTTCAAGGAAGACCAGCCGGTGCGATACGCCGTTCTGACGGGCAAACTGCACTAACTCCTGAATAAGCCGTTTGCCGTTATCATCTGCCGGGTGAGCTTTACCGGCAAAGATGAACTGTACCGGAGTAGTCTTATTGGCAAGCAGCCGCAGCAGCCGGTCGCGGTAACGCAGCAAAAGTGTACCGCGTTTGTAAGTGGCAAAGCGGCGGGCAAAACCGATGGTCAGAATATGCGGATCAAGGATGGCGGCGTTTTCTTCCGGATCGCTGACCACGCATTTCAAGGTTTTCTGCAGCCGCTGGCGGGTGTAACGCACCAGACTCTGGCGGCAGAGTTCGTGAGCTGTCCACAATTCGTAATCCGGAATCTGATCCAGCCGCTGACGGAGTTTTTCGTATTTGGGGCTCAACAGATAATCGCTGGGCAGATAGTGGTCAAAAAGTGTCCGCTTGCGGTTGGCGATCCATGACGAGGGATGAATACCGTTGGTAATGTGCTTGATGGGTATTTCGTCCAACGCTCTGCCGGGCCAGAGATTCTTCCACATCTGGCGGGCAACTTCGCCATGGAGTTTGCTTACACCGTTGCTGAAATTTGCCAAACGCATACCCAGAACTGTCATACTCATCTGGCTGCTGCTGTTGCGTTCGCCAATGGGTACGCCCCACTTGAGCATACGCTCTATATCAATACCGGCAGCCGCACAAAGCGGTGCCACAAAGGGCCGCACCACATTGAAGTCAAAGACTTCATTCCCCGCAGGAACCGGCGTATGGGTGGTAAATACATTGCTCCGCCAGACGATCTCCAAGGCTGTATCGGGTGCATAGTTGAACTCTTTTTCCAGGTGTTCGATCCGTGCCAGCGAAAGAAACGCTGCGTGACCTTCGTTCATGTGGCAGACTTCCGGAGTAATGCCCATTGCTACAAGTGCTTTGTAGCCGCCAACGCCCAGCAGTATTTCCTGCTGGATACGGTTGCGGGTATCGCCGCCGTAGAGCCGCCAGGTCAGCGAACGCAGTTCCGGCGGATTCTGCGGTATTTCTGTATCCAGCAGAACCAGCGGCACATTGCCTACTTTCAATACCCACACTGCCGCACTGACCATGCGGTCAGCCAGCGGTATGGTAACAGTTACTTCGTTGCCGTCGGGCGTCATAGCCCGGGTAATGGGCATGTTGTGTATCTCGTTTTCCGGATAGCGTTCCTGCTGCCAGCCGTTGCTGTCCAGCACCTGACGGAAATAGCCCTGATGGTAGAGCAACCCCACCCCCACCAGCGGCAGATGCAGATCGCTGGCAGCCTTCAAGTGGTCGCCTGCCAGTACACCAAGACCGCCGGAAAAGATACGCACGCTTTCGTGGATACCGAATTCCATGGAAAAGTAAGCTATTTTCCGCTGCCGGACATCTTCATTTACATCAACATCCTTGCGGAAAGCTGTTTCCACATTTTTCAATTCTCTTACATAGAGCGGGTCTTTGGCAAGTTCTTCCAGTTTGCCCTGGGGCAGTTTGCTCATAAACAACCGGGTGTTGCCTTCCACTTCCTGCCACAGCACCGGGTCGATGCGTTCAAAAAGTTCCTGTGCCTCCGGGTGATAGCACCACCACATGTTAAAGGAGAGTTCTTCCAGAAAGCGAAGCTCGGCAGGTACCGACGGTGCCACATTGTAGAGCTTGAGCGTATTGTTCATCTATTTTCCCTTTTTATATTGCTTGTAAAAAAAAACTCCGGAATAACTGATGGTTTTGTCAGCTTTTCCGGAGAGTCATATTATCGAACCAATCTTATTCAACGATCAGCAGGCTGTTGAGCGTACCAAGGTCGTTAGGTGCAAAGTTGGGGTTGTTGGTATCAACACACCACACACCGTCGATAACGAACTTGTATTCGTAATTGCCCGGTTTCAGCATCAGAGTGCAGCGGTATACCCCGTCGCCATTTTTATCCAGCATTGGTTTCGCACTGGGATCCCAATCGTTGAAATTACCGGCAACACTGACATTTTTGCCGGGTCCCAAATCAGCAGTAAGCACCACTCGGCGACGCTTGACTGCTCCTTCGGCAGCAGCACTTTTTACAGCCATTACGCAAATCCTTTGTTGTTTGATATGATTTATTATTTCTTCAATTCTTTCAGAATTAATATACCATAAATCCGTATTTTTTCAAATATTATTTAACTTTTTTACAGACAAAGGATTTGCAGCGGTTGTTCCTTGGTTGTTACATACTTTCCGGTACTTTAATAGTCATGGTCGCCAGACCATCTACCAGCACCTTGCGGGTCTGTTCTGCCAAACGGGCTCGGGCTTGAGCAAGTTGGGTATTTTCGGCTGCCAGAATGGGGCACTCACGGTAGAACCGGTTGAAGCTCTTGGCCAAATTCAAAAGATACTCTGCCAAGCCCGAAGCATCCCGCCGGGCCGCCGCCTGCTGAACAGCTGCGGGGTAGAAGCTCAAATCCAACGCCAGAAGTTTTTCTGCTTTATTGCTCAAAAGCGACCAATCACCTTCGCCTGAAATATCCATGTTCCGTTCCGCAGCCTTTCTGCCGATGGAGGCGATCCGGGCACAGGCGTACTGCACATAGGGGCCCGTATCGCCTTCAAAACGGATGGAGGCGTTGGGGTCAAACATAATGGTAGTTTTGGCGTTGAATTTAAGCAGCATGAACTTGAGGGCACCCAGACCGATGATTTCGGCTCTTTCACGCAAAACTGCATCGTCTGTGGAGTTATTGTCCCGCTCTTTACATGCCATGTACGCCAGATTTGCCATTTCGTCGCAAAGATCGTCAGCATCCACCACAGTACCTTCCCGGCTCTTCATTCTGCCGCTGGGCAGATTCACCATGCCGTATGCCAGATGCGAAAGGTTGTTTGCCCATTCAAAACCCAGACTTTTGAGAATGGCAAAGAGCATCTGGAAGTGCAGATTCTGCTCATCGCCCACCACCCAGATCTGTTCTTCCGGGTGGTAATCGTTGTACTTCTTTACGGTAGTGCCGATGTCTTGCGTGATATATACACTTGTGCCGTCGGAACGCAGCACCACCTTTTTGCCCATTTTGCCCAGATCAGCGATCACTGCCCCATCTTCCCGTTTGGTAAAAACGCCTTTGGCAAGACCGTCGGCAATCAAATCTTTACCCAGAAGATAGGTTTCGCTTTCCAGATAAGTGTGGTCAAATTCAATGCCCAGACGCTTGTAGGTTTCGTCGAACCCCGCCAGCACCCAGGAGTTCATCTTCTGCCACAAAGCCCGGACTTCCGGATCGTTGGCTTCCCACTTGCGGAGCATTTCCTGGGCGGCAGCACCGATTTCGGTTTCCAGAAAGAGTTCGTCGTCATCTTTATCTGCCAGATCCGGACGGTTTGCCCGCAGTTCTTTGATCTGTTCCGAAAGGGCAGCGGCATATTTTACATAAAAGTTGCCCACCAGATGGTCGCCCTTGATACCGGCACTTTCGGGCGTAACGCCTTCGCCGAACCGCTGGTAAGCCAGCATGGATTTGCAAATGTGTATACCCCGGTCATTTACCAGATTGATGGGTATTACATCGTGCCCCACTCTGGCAAGCATACTGGCGGTTGCCTGACCTATGGTGTTGTTGCGTACATGCCCGAGATGCTGGGGCTTGTTGGTGTTGGGGGCGGAAAATTCGATCAGAACTCTTTTGCGTTCAGCTTCAGGGAGTTTCACGCTTTCAAGAAGTTTATCGATATCCTGCACCGTATCCCGGTAAAGGGCGGCGGGTTTGAGCGTTATATTGATAAACGCTTTGACCGTTTCCGCATTTTCCACATCTTCGTGGGAGGTAAGGTATTCAGCCGCCGCGGCAGCGATCTTGTCCGGAGCCTGACCGAAAACTCTGGCAAAACGGAAGGCGTTGATCGTCAGTTCGCCATTCATAGTTTCGGGGCATTTTTCCGGGACAATGTGCCAATCAGCAGCAGCTTTGCCGGGAAATTGAGCCTTGAGGTGTTCTTCAAGGTCAAGAATAAATTTGTAATCAGCCATTTTTATATCCTTTATGCTAAATAACTTTTCAAAACTGTTGCCGCACCATCCTGCGGTTCAACTGTGTAATTGCCGGTGTTGGCAGGTACCAGTACGCTGTCGCCAAAGTTAAGAGTCACAGCTCCTTTATTGTCGGCACTGACTTTGACGCTGCCTTTCATTACGCTTAAAAGGTGGAAGCTGGAACCGGGATTGCCGGTGTTGTCCAGAAATTTTTCCACCAACCGCAGACAATCGACTTTGAAACAATGCCGGTCAACCAGCTTGAATTTGCGGTTGAAGGTCGTTTCGCCGATGACTGCCGGGATCCTTGGCGACATGCGGTTGGAAAAGCCGATAGCTCTGATGCCCTGTTCCAGATGCAAAGTCCGGGGATTGCCGTTTTTATCGACTCTGCCCCAATCGCTGATACGGTAAGTTGTATCGCTGTTTTGCTGGATCTCATAAATCAGATTCCCCGCTCCGATAGCGTGTACTGTACCGGCCTGGATAAAGTAGCTGTCGCCGGTTTGCGAGGGAAATCTCTGGAGCAGGTCAGCAGCCTGGGAACTGGAGAGTTTTTCTGCCAGCAGATCCCGGGTGGCTTTTGGGGTGAGTCCGGCAAGTATCTCGCCATGACTTTCGCAATCGGCAATGTACCACATTTCGGTTTTGGGTTCAGCTCCGTCATTGTAAGTGCGGCAGTATTCTTCGTCGGGGTGTACCTGCAAAGAGAGTTTCTGCCCGGCGTCAATAAATTTTACCAGCAAAGGAAAACGCTTGCCGGTGTGCAGATAACCCAAAAGGTCTTTGCCGTAATGTTCAATGATTTCAGCTAAAGTTTTACCGGCAAGAGCACCGGATGCAACAACGCTTTGGGCGTCATCCCGGTCGGTGATTTCCCACGATTCGCCGATGGGGTCATCATTTTCGCTCAACTGGGGCAAGTCGGTGCGGTTGAGTTTTTTGGTCAGCAATTCACCGCCCCAGATACGCTGCATATAGAGTGGCTTGAACTGCAAAAAATATAATTCGTTGCTTTCAGGATAATCGTTCATTTTCAACTCCCTAAAAATCATTCTTCTATGGTCAGCAGCTTTACAGCATCCAGCAGCTCTTTGGGCAGACGGCTGACTTTGTGTGCCGCATTTATACAGCACAATGTAACACTGCCGGAAACCAGCAGTTCTTCGCCCCGCAAAACTTCGCTGACGATAGTCAGCCGGGCTCCCCGGGCTTCGCTGACATAACTGCGAAGCGTCAGAAGATCATCGTAACATGCACTGGCATGGTAAGTTACATGAGCTTCCTTGACCGGCAGGAAAAATCCCATCTTTTCCATTTCAGAATAAGGAAATCCGATGCTCCGGAGCATCTCGGTACGGCTGCGTTCAAAATATTCCAGATAGTTTGCGTAATAAACCACCTGCATCTGGTCGGTGTCGGCATAGGGCACCCGGTACGAACAATCAAAGTACGGCATCTTTCACCTTGTTGTAAATATAGTTGAATGTTTCTTCATAAGTCATATTGCTGTTGTCCACCAAAACGGCATCTTCTGCCGGTTTTAAGGGGGCAATGGGGCGGGTACTGTCCTGCAAATCCCTGGCAGCGATGGCGGCAGCCACTTCTTCCAGTGAACCTCCGGCTTTGTCGCCCTCCTGTGCCAGACGGCGGCGTGCCCGTTCCATGGGCGAAGCGGTCACAAAAAACTTGAACCGGGCTTCGGGAAAGATCACGGTGCCAATGTCACGGCCTTCCATAACTATCCAGCCCATTTTGCTCATTTGCTGCTGTAAGCGTTTGAGTTCGTTACGCACCAGCGGCAGCGTGCCGACTTTGCTGGCTCCGGCGGCTGTTTCGCTGCTGCGGAGTGCTTCGCCGGGGAAAGTCCCGTCGCAGAAAAGCTCGAACTCTCCATTGCTGTTGGTGCGGTATTCCATGGTCAAACTCTTGAGCATTTCAGCCAAAGAGTGTTCATCATCCAGCGATATATTGCGTTTTTTCGCCGCCCAGGCTGTGGCCCGGAACATGCTGCCGGTATTGATATAAGGTATATGCAACGCCGTTGAAAGATTACACGCTAATGTACTTTTCCCCGATGCTGAAGGCCCGTCGATAGCAATAACATTATCCATTTGCAGCAAGCTCCTTTTTTGTTTAGCTCTGTACCCAATAAGGGTCGGTAC
>JAZSHD010000110.1:0-2969 GCA_045533055.1 Victivallaceae bacterium
TATTTGTGTAACAAATAGATAAATGCCAATAAAAGGTTTGGAAAAGGGTGATGGGGTTCCGTCTTCGCCCTGCGGGCTACGCCGTGACAAGTTGGGGAAGAGGGAAAGAACCTTTCCTCAAAAAGGTTTTTCCCTCTTCCCGAAGGCTCCCATATCAACCTTTATCGGGAACAGAGCTAAAGGAAAAGTCCCAACATAAAAAAATTGACTGCCCATATCCCGGCGATCTCATTGTGAATTTTCATCTTATCTTGCTCTTTTTTACCATACCATAACATTAAACCGTATGGAACAAACATAAATATCATCCAACAGACTGCTGCTGCAAATATTGAAAATATGCTGTCGGCTTGTCCGGAATGAATTTTTCCCAACTGCCGAAGTGCGGTTCCGGTAAATATTATAAAACCAACCGGGCAACTGCCGGCAGCAGCAAATTTTTAAGAAATTCCGAAAACTTTTCCCGGAGCATTCTTGTTATGGAATTGCACTATGTGCACGCACATCCGAAATATGCAAAGCACACAAATGCTGCCATAAGAGATGCGATTGTTGCAAGCCCCCAGATGCCGACTCTGCATCGAGCTTTATTTCTTTCTTTGATGCCTTTTGCGGTAACGATTCCAAACGGAATAAAGTTGCCAACAAAACACATAAACAACATGATTACAGGCAAAAGTTTATCGGGCGGGTGTTTGTCGGTAAATATAACATACATCATTATACAAAACCATAAAACGATAATGCTGACAGGAAGCAGTATGACACGAGCAACAGAAAACAGCACTCCTTTGAAAGATTCACATTTATAACTCCAATAAAGTGTCAATGCAAAGAAAAACAAGGCTGAGAAAAAAAGCACAACTGCGGAACAAAGAAAAAGTAGCAAAGACATTTTTATCCGTTTTTATAATTTTCATTTATCCTTTACATTACGGTAGCACAGAAGTAATTATTTTTCAAAATTTATTCAAATAAAGGGATGATTTTTTTTATTAGCGTGATGATATTTTTATGATCTACTTTATTTTTTTCAACGAACTCAACATATCTAATCTCTAAAGTGTTGCATAAGAGTCGATGCATAAAGGTCGCTGACCTTTACATAACAGAGAATTTCCAGAGATTTCTATTCAAACACACGCTTTTGAGAGGGGATGCAATTCTCTGTTGGGAGAACCATGCCGGAGATAACTTGCCGTAAACCATTGCGGTACAGCCACAAATCACTATAAAAACAAAGAGTTCAATCATACTTGACTGAACTCTTGAGAATTTGTAAATGGTGGGCGATGGGGGACTCGAACCCTCGACCTCTGCCGTGTGAAAGCAGTGCTCTAGCCAGCTGAGCTAATCGCCCTTTAATTGAAATCATTCTTTAATATAGCAGAATTTTTTATTATTGCAACTATTTAGCTCTATTTTTCTGTAAAAAAAACTCTTTCCCCATAATATCCTGAAGCTTTTTTGTGTTGAAAAATCGTTTTTTTGCTGTATATTATAGAAGTTTTCAGTTCAGTTTTCGTTATTCAGGAGCTCCTTTTATGAACCTTAAAGATACTTTTAAGCCTCACTCCGGCGCCGGGGCTTTCTTTTTCAGCATTTTGCTCTGGGGCGTGGGCGTAGGCTGTTTTGCCGCTGCTATGAACAACTTCCTCTCCGGGATCTATCACATGGATTCCATTGACCGCGGTTGGCTGGAGTTTTTCCGGGAGCTGCCCGGACTGGCTCTGGTCTTTCTTTTGGCGGTCATGCACAAGGTCAGCGATTGGAAGGTCATCCGTCTGGGCACCATGATCTCTATGGCCGGGGCGGCTCTTTTGCTGATTCCGGCGGATAAGCTGGCGGTCACTGTTTTTATTATGATTTGGAGTTTGGGCGAACACCTGGTCATGCCCATAAGGTCTGCCGTGGCTATGCAAGTGGCAAATCCCGGCTGTGAGGGCCGTTCGCTGGGGTGCCTTACCGGTGTTATGAACTTTGGTTCGGTTGCCGGCAGTTTGCTGGTGGCGGCTATTTTCTATGCGGGAACCGTTTATTTTGCCCAGTCCGAAGCGGTGCTTTTTAATGTGCTCTGGGGCGTTATTATTTTTCTTATGCTGGCAAGTACGGTCAGTACTTTTACCAAAGATGCTCCCCGGCAGCCCTCCAAACGCCCCCGGATATACTTTAACAGAAAGTTCAACAAATATTATGCTCTGGAGCTGTTTTACGGAGCCCGCAAGCAGATTTTTCTGACCTTTGCTCCTTATGTTCTGATCAAAGAGTATGGCGTCAGTACCGCCCGGATGGCTTTTCTGCTGGGCGTTTGTGCCTTTATCAACATTTTTGCCGCTCCGGCGGTGGGGCGTTTGACCGATAAATGGGGCTATCGCAACACGATGATCTGGGATACGGTGGTGCTCTTTTTTGTCTGTCTGGCTTACGGTTTTGCCGGTAAAATGTTTACTGCATCGGCGGCTTTCTGGGTGGTTTGCCTGAACTTTGTTCTGGATGCAGTTATCAGCACCACGGCTCTGGCGACAAATATCTATGTGAAAACTCTGGCAGATGACCAGAATGAACTTACATCCACGCTGGCAACGGGTATCTCCATAAATCATTTGATCGCTATATTGACTGCCCCTTTGGGCGGCTGGATATGGGTCAGGTTCGGCATAGAGTATCTTTTTGCATTTTCGGCAGTTATGGCAATTTGCAACACTCTGTTTGCCATGACCATACCCAAAGCAGTTGAAAGCAAATAAAAATTGGTTCTGTTCCCAATACGGGTAGGTCAGTAAAAATCTTTATGATCAACTTTTGTATTGGAACTTTTTTTAAACTTTAATGGCATTTATCTATTTGCAGAGCAAATAGATAAATGCCGGGAAAAGGTTTGGAAAAAGGGGGTGGAGTTTGAGTTGCTATGTTAAAAGGAAACATTTTGTCGTAAAAAAGTGGCTGATTCTCAAAAATGTGATACTGTG
>JAZSHD010000212.1:0-18816 GCA_045533055.1 Victivallaceae bacterium
TTCAGCTTTGGCTTTATTTTCTGCTTTGGCTTTATCTTCAGCTTTGGCTTTATTTTCAGCTTTGGCTTTATTTTCTGCTTTGGCTTTATCTTCAGCTTTGACTTTATTTTCTGCTTCTTTAAGAGATTCTCTGTTGGCGTCTTCTTCAACATCCTCTTTTTCTGCAGCAGCGGCTTCTTTGGCGGCTTCTTCCTCGGCAATAGTCAGATACCGGTTGACTTCTTCCTGATCCGCCGTACCGGTCACATTATCCTGCATGCCCTGTTTGGCAAGCACTTCCAAGGTTACCGCAGCACCGCTGACCTGTTCGTAGCCTTTACCCAAATTATTCACATTAGCAGCGGCCTCCAACTGTGCCCTTGCCTTCTGCACATTAGCAAGAGCCTGCACCAGAGTACCTTCTGCCGAAACCACATTGCGTTGAGCTTCGTTCAAACGCACGATCTCCGCCTGACCGGCATCGTACTCGGCCTGCACCAGATCGCGCTGTTCAAACACCAATTTACGGATAGCAAAGTAAAGGTTCGCCTGCTTGATGTTTACATCATAGTTGGCATAAGCTGTACGCACATCATTGACTACACTCAACCATGCTTGAGCTGTTGAAAATTCAGCGATCGCCAGATTTGCTTTTGCTTCGCGGGTGGCATTGTAACGCTGGAATCCGTTGAAGATAACCCATTCAGCAGTCACACCATAACTCAAGTCCTGAGTATCGACACTGCGGCTGTAACCGCCATTTCTGCCATGGTAAATATCTTTGCTGCCGGCAAGTGAATAGGAGGCATTGGCCCGGATCACCGGCGAATAAGCACTGTAGGTCTGATAGAGCTGATACTCGCTGATCTTGAGCTGTTCACGATAACTCTTGAGGTCAGGACGGTTGGCAAGAGCCATATCCAGATAGGTATCAACACTCAGCAAAAGCGATTCACTTTCGTATTTGATTTCCGGGAACTTGATCGTATCGGGTATAGTTCCTTCCGGGTAGCCCATCAAGGCTGCCAGAGTATAAAGAGCTGTGGAGTAGTTATATTCGGCAGTCAACCGGTTGGAGTCAGCCTGATTGACCTGGATCTGGAAGTTCAGCACATCCGACAGCGGCACAGCACCGTACTGGTGCTTGATTTCGGTTTCCCGCAGATTTTTCAACTGAAAGCTCATATCTTCCAGAGCGATCCGGCGGTTTTCATTGGCCAGCAGAATATCGTAATAAGCCTGGGCAACCGCCAAAAGCAGCTGACGGCGTGCGTTGTCATTCAAAGCAACTGCACTGGAGTAACTGTGTTTGGCAGCCATAATACCAAATTCCCGGCTCAAACCGTCAAACAGAAGCAAACTTGCAGAAACCCCGCCGGTAAAGCGGCTGCTGTAATCCTGATTTGGATTGGAAGGCCGGTGAGCTTTAGAGCCCTGCTGGGACATATAGTCAGTAATACCACCCTGCCAACCTGCACTCATGGAAATTGTCGGCGAATAAGAAGCGAAGGCCTGATAATAACGCATTCTGGCAGCATTGACCGAATGGTAAGCTGCAATATAGTTGGGATTGTTCAGCAATGCGATCTTTTGAGCATCTTCCAGACTCAAAGTCTTGATCGACTGCAAGATGTTGTCAGCCTTGGAGCGTTCCCGCTCACTGAAACTGTCGAATTTAAAATCTCCTGCCGGCGGCGTATAACCTTTACTGCAGCCAGCAGCACTTACTGCCAGCAAACCGCAGCAGGCGATCGCAGGCAACCAACGCAAGTGAGAGTGTTTCATTCTTGCTCAATCCTTATATTATATATAATGTAATATTGTTGCAATATACTAAAAAGTTTATTTATTAAAGTAATTTACCACATTTTTTATTTTTTGCAAGTCTGTATTTGACCGGGAAGTCACTTTTTTTTCAACAAAAATCAAACATTTTACCATAACACAGCCATATCATAGCTGTCATAAGAATAAAAGACAGACAATACCGATAAAAATTTTATTTTTTTTAGTTTGCCGGATTGAAATTTTTTCACTTGAGGTGTATTTTATATGCAGAGAAAAATTAACCCCTTTCCAAGTAAGGAAACAGAAAAAAATGAAGCATACGCCAGAAACGGTAGTTCTGCTCGACTTTGGCTGTTCCGTCAGCCAGAAACTTGCCCGTGGTATCCGGGATAATAACATCTATACGATGGTTATGCCCAGAACCGTTCCGGTAAACCGCCTTCAGGAAGAAGCACCCGCAGGTTTGATCATCTGCAAAGATGCCGGAGCTGCTGAACATGCCGACGACCTCAAACGCTTTCAGGATACCGGGCTCCCGGTAATGATCCTCGAAGTGAAGGATGACAACACTGCCGATGCTGTAGCGTCAGCAATAAAATTCTGCACCGAAACATGCAACTGTCAGGGGCTGTGGAAGTTGGAAAACTTTATTGACGAAGCAGTCAAAGATATTCAGGAACAAGTTGGCGATGGTACTGTGGTGCTGGGGCTTTCCGGCGGGGTGGATTCCTCGGTGGTGGCAGCACTTATCCACAAAGCTATCGGCGACCGGTTGACTTGTGTATTTGTGAATCACGGGTTGCTGCGTAAGGGCGAAGAAGAACAGGTTCGGGAAGTTTTTGAACGCAACTTCAAAATGAATCTGGTTTGCGTAGATGCCGTCGACCGCTTCTTGGACAAACTTGCCGGAGTGGATGAACCGGAAAAGAAACGCAAAATTATCGGTAAGGAATTTATCGATGTCTTTGCCGAAGCTGCCAAGAAAGTCAACGCTCCTTTCCTCGGTCAGGGTACCATTTACCCGGATATTCTGGAAAGCATATCTTTTGACGGCAACCCGGCTGGAGTAATCAAGAGCCACCACAATGTAGGCGGCTTGCCTGAAGACCTCAAATTCAAGCTGATTGAGCCGGTGGAACGGCTTTTCAAAGATGAAGTCCGCAAAGTTGGTAAACTTTTGGGTTTGCCGGCGGAAATGCTTGACCGTCACCCCTTCCCCGGCCCCTCGCTGGGTGTCCGGCATGTGGGAGCAATCAAGCGGGAAACTCTCACCATGCTGCGTGAAGCCGATGCCATTGTTACCGAAGAGCTTTACGCATCCGGCTGGTATCACAAAACCTGGCAGACATTTGCCATTTTTGTACCGGTAAAAACTGTGGGTATCCGCAACGGCTGCCGCAGTTATGATTATGTTATTGCCATACGCTCCATCAACAGTGTGGATGCTGTGACCGCCCAGGTGGTGCACCTGCCGTGGGAACTGCTGGAAAAGATGTCTGACCGTATTGTCCATGAAGTCGACGGGGTCAACCGTGTGGTCTACGATATTACCGCCAAACCTCCGGGGACCATTGAATGGGAATAAGTTTTTAATTTTCCCTGTAAATGGAAAGTAAAAACTATAAAGAAAGAGTTCGGTACTGTGCCGGACTCTTTCTTTTTGCCCCTGTTCCACATAATGTCGGGCGTGAGAAAAAACATCCTTGCTCTGTTTTCTTGAGGATATTCAAATGTTGCTTTCAAGATGATCTGCCATTACCCCTGCCCGGCGGTAAAACTCTCTTGAGTTGGCACTTTGCAAAACTTTAATGCTTAAATCATCAAGATTATTTACGGCAAATTTCAATGCTTTATTGAGAGCTTCGGCAGTGAATGGTTCCGAAGTTACCAGTTCAGGAGCAAACTTTGCTGTGTACTCGGCATAGCCGCAAGCAGCAGAGGCTATTACCGGCACACCGATTGCCAATGATTCAACAATAACCGTTCCGGTGGCTTCTTTTCTTGCGGGGTGGATCATCAAATCTGCTGCGGCGATCAATTCCGCTATATTGCTGCATGCTCCGGCAAAAATCACATTATCCCCTGCCCCGCAACTGTTGGCGATTTTTTGATATTTTTCGATTTCGCCGCCGCCTGCAATCAGCAAGCGGCACTCTTTATGGAAGTTTTTTTGCAGCTCTGCCAGTGCCGCAATAGAGCGATCGACGCCTTTTACCCCAAACTGGGCTGCCACCTGAATAAGCAAAAGAGCGTTTTCCGGTATATTATATTGATGGCGTATCTGCTGGCGGACTTGCGGAACATTTTCCGGACGGCGGCAAGTATTGTCGATTCCCGCCGGCATAACACTGAACCTTTCCGGCTGCGTATTGTAGAACTTTTTATAGTCGCAAACCTGTTGATTGGTCAATGCTAAAATTTTTGTAGAACTTTCCGGAGCAAACACTTTCCGTTCCAGCTCAAGAAAAGTTCTATACCGTGGCAACAATTTAAGCACCAATGAATTATGAATTTTGCTCCAGTCGGCAGCAAGACAATTATCGGCAGCAAAGTAGTAATCACCGCCGGGAATACGGCTGAACATCAAAACATTGTCATAATTTTCCCGGGCGATCAGCTTATTGACATTTTCTGCAAAAGAAGCCATCTTGCGGTGATTACTCCAGCCGGAAACCGGAACTTTCACCACATGCAAAAACTCGTTTTCTTCCAGCGGCGACTCCTGCACTGCAAAGTACGCTGTAACTTCATGCCCACGGCTCAATGTCTCCTGCAGAGTACGCAAAAAGTCTTTCTGCAGCCCGCCGTGGGGAAAAAAACGGTATAAAACAAAAGCAAAATGCATGAAAATCTCTCCTTATAATGTTTAATATAACTCCAGAGAAGAAATTTGCAAGCAAAGAAAAACTCCGATTCCTGCAGAACCGGAGTTTTTTTCTCAAGTTTATTTTCAAGAATAATCAAATTATCAGCCAGGAACCTTTGACTTTCTGCAAATTCAGTGTTTCGGTTTTCGTTTTCTTATCTTTGGTATAAGAGTATTTTACCTCTGCTTTATTGCCGGTAATTTTTTCTGAAATGATTTTTGCGTTTGCCAGCGGGGTAAAATCTTTTTTGGTATCTTCTTTCAGGCTGGGAACTTCTTTGGTCATTTTTTCCAGAAATTCGATCAGTTTTTTCATTTCATCGGCAACTACATATTTTCTGGCAACAACAAAGTCAGACTTTGCCATTGCGGTATAAAATGTTTTTACGGCCGCTGCCGGACTTCCGGACTTTACAGGGGCATTTTTTGCAGCAAGATCACTTGTAAGCATAAATGCAAACAACACAGCTGCAACGGTTAAAACAAACTTTTTCATATAAAAAACTCCTTTCATTAATGGTGTTCTCCGGTACTATAACCGCATGTTTTCAGAATGGCAAATTTTAATTAAAAAAATATCAAAAAAACTAAAAAAAATTCTTGACAAGAACCTTATGCTATGGTATATTCCCCTCCCGCCAAATTCCGGGGAATTTTTATCCATCAATAACATCAAAAAAAAAGGAGTGCCAGCATGAAAAGATCCACCGTCGCAATCATCTCAATTTCTATCGCCGCCCTTACAATAGGCATGGTGCTTTCTGCTTTTATGCTGAGCCGCTTTATGCTCAAGATCCAGCGTACAACCGAAAAAAGCATTACCGTAAAAGGTGTTGCCGAAAAACAGGTCAAGAGCGATGTGGCTGCTTTTACGACCTCATTCAGTGTTAAAGCCCAAACCAAAGCCGAAGGCTATGTGGCTCTGGAAAAAATCGCCAAAGTCTTCCGCACCAAACTCGACAGTTTGGGCTTTACAGATAATATGCGGGAAGACGAATCCATTTATTGTACTGAAATCAACCGTACGATCGTTACCAAAGAACGCAACGGCAAAGAGACCCGGGAAGATGTTTTTGACCACTATTATTTGACTTATCAGGTACGCATCCGTACCAATCAGGTCTATACAGTGGCAAAGAATCATCTTAAAATCTACGAACTTACTGCCCGCAAGCTTGATGTAACAGTAGGTAAGCCCCAGTACTATATCAGCAACCCGGAGCAGTATAAGCTGGAATTGGTCAACGCCGCCAGTGCATCTGCTGCCGAAAGAGCCAGAACCGCCGCCCATCACAGCGGGAGTACCCTGGGTCCGCTGATGACCGCCCGGCAGGGAGTTATCCAGATCACCCGTCCTGCCAGCAGCGAAACCAGCGATTATGGAATGTATGACACCTCAAGCCTCCATAAAGTGATCCGGCTGGTGATGACTATGGAATTTGAATTGAAGTAAAATTTTTCAATTCACCAGCGAACTCCGGCAGCAGCGTGAACTTTTGCCGGAGTTTTTTTTGTATCACAAACAGCTTTTTATATAAGTTATCTCTTCAGCAGTAAGTTGATAGCACTGATAAATCATTTTTTGCAGCTCGCTGTCACTCCCCCTGCCCTGCAAGATAAGGTCAACTTGCTCTTCAATGGTCATTTGCAAATCATTTTTTACATAAGGCAGCGGCAATTCTGTGAGATTACCTTTTAAGATTTTTACATCGCCGAAACGCACTTTATAGTAATAGCGTAAAACTTCGCTGTTGAGCAAAGCCAGAACTGTTTTTATACTCAACTGCGGGATTTGCGGTATAAGCATATTGGCACTGTTTAAAAGCAGACTGCCGGTATTATCGTAAGCAAAAACCAACTCTTTACTGATAAATTTGTAAACCAGTTTCTCCCCTGCCCGATAATACTCATCTTTGGCTACCTGCTGGAACTGCGTCCGGTCGTAAAATAGGTATTTACGACAGTTTAACAACATATATCTCTGCACTTCTTTCCCGGTATATATTGGTTCGCTGCCCGGCTGTGGTGTTTCAAAGAGCTTTCCGGCGTTATTGCCGGTAACTATACCAAGGGCAAAAATGCTGCCGGATAAATCATATTTTTTCTGCTGATTTATCTTTTCTATCAATTTTTCATCCAAACAGTTTTTATAGCTGAATACATCTCCCGTCCGGGCAGCTGTATCACTGATTTTCACCCGGTTGCTCTGACCATCTCTTATTATAGTAAAAACACTTGCTGCCGGAGCTTTAGAGATATTTATATTTACACACCCGGTCATTACACCGGTAAAGCTGCCGGGAATATATTCGATTTTTCTTAAACAACAGTTATTCAACATAAACAACCGGATATTTTTATGCCGTTTGATATTCAGTATTGCTTGCGGCAGTAAAAAACTCATACAGCCGGATTTCTCCAGCAAACTGTATGATTTCAGCAAAAAGAGCGAAAAAGAATCTTTGAAGTTGCCCCAGGGCGTTTTTATTGTCTGTTTGATTTTTGCCCCCCAGGGCGGATTTGAGGCTATACTCTTGAATTTCTGTTCAAAAAGTTTGCCGGACTTATCGCTCAAAAAGTCATATTGATATATTTGCGGAGTAAATTCGCACTCTTTATATTTGCATAATAAATTTACTTTGGCTATAAATACTGCAATACCATCCAGATCGCAGCCCCACAGCTGTTCCGGCTGCTGCACATCCATTGCCAGCAGTATCGAACCGCTGCCGCACGCCGGATCAAGAAATTTTTCTCCATTCGCAAGTTTATGCTCCGGCAGAATTTTCTTTGCAATATTTTCAGGCGTAAAGTAAGAGCCTTTGAGGTTTTTCTCGCCCTCTTTTTGCATACATTGATAGATAAACCCCAATATATCCCATTCGTCAAGCGGAAGGTCATCCAGAGCAGTAAGCCCGGGATCCGGTCGGGAATTATATTCTGCAAGCACATTTTGCACATGATCCCGGTCAAAAATATTGTGTTTCTTCAACAGTAAACACGCAATGGAAAAAATAACATTTTCCCGGGAGAGCTCTTTTTTTTGAGCAATGGTCAGAACTTTTTCTGCAAACGCCAAATTTTCTCTGCAACGCAAATACTCCAGCGGAAAAATCACTTTGCCGGATCGACTCTTATTAGCTCCCTGTTTTAACTTTTGAGCAATATCCGGCTTGAGCCGCCGCCAATTAGCTTCAGTTGCTTGAGAAAAATTCATTTATTTTTCAGCTGTAAAAGTTATAAAAGGAGCTCCGGAAGTATAATCTATACAATAAACGCCGCCGGTAACCGGATAAACGATCTTGCTTTTACGCTCAAAATCGTCAGCTTCCACCAACTTTACAAACTTGCCATGCTCCGATATAAAACGCTGGCCGTATTTGGCGATTATGTATGCCCGGTCGCCGATGGCATGTCCGGTATCAAGCACGATCAAACCATCCACCATCCCCGGTGTAATAAAATACCCTTCCGGCTTGAAGCCGATCGCCAGCATATTGGCAAAAATCTTTGCCTTATCAGCACAGGAGCAGTAATCATCATCTACGCCATGAACGATCACCACTTGATTATCCGGATTACATTCGTATTGGATCTTCAAATGTTCCAGATTCCCGAAATCACGGATCTCCTGCATGTGTTTTGCCAAATAGTTTTCAGCTTGCGGATCGCAAGAATATCCGGCATTCAATCTGCCTACGCCGTAAGCGATATTATCCGTCAAGCTGGGCATTCCGCACAAGTCGATTATACAGCCGAAAGTGTGTGGTGCAAACTTGTTGACCATTTGCGATATATTGCCGCCGCCCGATGCCCCGGCGGCATAATTGCGTTGCCGGTTGAAGGGCAATTTATTTGCAATAAGATAGTTGCGTACTTCATAAAGTGCCCGCAAACAATCCATTGCCTGAACAAAACCATGATCGTAAGTTGGATCACCGGCAACCTGGCCGCTCTGGTAATAATCTGTATCAATACAAATTAAATTGAATTTATTTGCCAATACCTTGCACCACTCCCAGCACATTTCCCATGTACCGCCCCAGTTGTGCGATACAAGCATCGAACCGGTATTTTCATTCAAAGGAGCATTCGGCCAGCAAATATGAGCCTGAACTACCCGTGGTTCATTGGAGTTTAATAAGTTATGACCTTCAAAAGAAATTACTTCCGGCAGATTTTTTTGCACTTCCAACTGCAATATTTGCATAACACGATCCTTTCTTACCAATCAGCTTGCACCACTCCACCGGTGACGATATTGGGTTTGACTATTTCTATTTGATTGGAATTAAAGAGTTTTTTCAACGCTGCAAAATGTTTTTCGTCGTGGTATATACCAATAATTGCCCCGCCGGAACCGGTCAGTTTGGCAGCCGCCCCCAACGAATCGGCCAATTCCACCATGCGGCGGTTTTTAGCACTTACCGTAGCAGAACAAACTTCGCAGCGCAATTCAAAATTCCGCCGCAAACATTTTTCTATGGCAGGATAATCTTTCCGGCACAACGCTTCGGCGACCAGATCGGTCAAATGGGCCCACTCTTTGATTGCCGCCAGCACTGCGGGGACTTTATTATTGTAATCTTCCCGCAAACGGCTATGGAGAATTTCCGAACCTTCAGCAAGGTCGGTACGGAAGGCTACAAATAAATTCAAGTCAGAAGGTATGGTTATTTCACGATATATGCCGCAACCGGATTTTTCCATGTGTTCACGGTCAAAATCCATAAACACCGGCACATTATAGGCTTGTGCAACCCGATCCTGCAACCCGGCATCAATGCCCAACTCGTCAGTTTCCACAGCTAAAATAAGATTTGCCAGTTCGGGCAAACTTATATCCACACCGTAGAACTCCTGCAAAGCCCGGATGCTGGCGGTAATAATCGCCGACGATCCCGCCAAGCCCAGTCGGTTGGGTATGGTTGTACCGTAACGCATGGTAAAGTTGTTTTTGTGCAAAGCTATATTGTGTTCGTCACAATACTGCACAAAGCGTTTTATGCTGGCTTTCAGTAAGCGTATCCCGCCATAATAACCATACAAACCAACATCATGCACCAAATCTCTGACATTGGCAAAGCTGGGTTGATCCCGCAAGCTGGGCACCAGGTTCAGCTCCGGAGTTTCGTAGAGCATCACCTGGGCGGCGTAATTATCAAAGACAAAGGCAATAGTTTTGCCGTAGTATCCATCCGACGGATTGCCGATCAGCGCCGCCCGGGGGAATGCCTGCTTGCGGATAATCATTTTACGCCTTGCTCAAGCTCAAAGCAGCCATGTGACCGTTAAGATCAACATCGCCGGAACCAACTTCAACGGTCATTTCCACAGCCAGAACTTCGTTTTTGATGTAATCAGCAAAGCTGTTGGCGGCGGCAACCACATTTTCGTCACCGGCAACAGTAAGTTTGATGCGGTCGACCACTTCCAGATTGCTTTCTTTACGCAGATTCTGCACTTTGCTGACGATTTCCCGAGCCAGGCCTTCAGCTTCCAATTCAGCAGTCAACGCTGTATCAAGAGCAATGGTCACGCCGTTTTCGGTAGCGACCACCAAACCGGCTTTTTCGCTTCTCTGCACCAGCAAATCTTCGGCAGTCATGGCAAACACGGTGCCGTCAGCAAGGGTAATATCGTATGCTTCACCGGCAAGAATTTTGCCGATGGTAACAGAATCGAGTTTTTCCACCAATGCGGCGGCTTCTTTCATATTCTTGCCCAGCTTTTTACCCATGACTTTGAAGTTGGCTTTTGCCGAACGGGTCACGAGGGCATCTTCGTTGTTGGAGAACTCAATATTTTTAACATTCAACTCTTCGCCGATGATGTCCAAAGTACCGTTGAGCAGCTTGGCACCTTCCGCATCGGGAGCCAGCAATACGGCACGGCTCAAAGGCTGACGCACTTTCAAGTTGTGCTGAGTACGCAGGAAACGGCCCAGTTTGACTGCGGTCATGGTCAGGAACATCTGACGCTCCAAAGCTTCATCACGACAGGCGGCATCTGCCACCGGGTAGTCGCAGCAATGGACTGATTCGGGCATATCAGCTGTCCGCAGATTGTTGTAGATAGCTTCGGTCGTAAACGGTATAAAGGGAGCCGCAGCTTTGCAGAACTCGATCAACACATAGTGCAGTGTAGCATAGGCTTCCTGCTTATCGCCATCGTCGGTGCTTTTCCAGAAACGGCGGCGGCTGCGGCGGATATACCAGTTGGTCAGATCGTCCACAAACTTTTCGAACCGGTTGGCGGCACGCTGCAGATTGTAGCCATCCATTTCGGCAGTGATCTCTTCGACCATCTGGGTACAGCTACTGATGATCCAGCGGTCAAGAGCGTTGGAAAGGTTCTGCGGCAGTTTTACGCCGTCTTTGGCTTCGTAACCATCCACATTGGCGTATGTTACAAAGAAGCTGTAAGCGTTCCACATGGGGATCATCACATTACGCAGCACATCTTTGATGCCGTTTTCCGAGAACTTGAGGTCTTCGGCATGTACCACCTGACTGCCCAGCATGAACAAACGCAGTGCATCGGCACCGTACTTGTTGACTACATCCATGGGGTCGGGATAGTTCTTCAACCGCTTGGACATCTTCTGACCGTTTTCGGCAAGAATAAGCCCGTTGACCACCACATGTTTGAATGCCGGCTTATCAAAGAGTGCCGCACCCAGCACCACCAAGGTATAGAACCAGCCGCGGGTCTGGTCAAGACCTTCGGCAATGAAGTCTGCCGGGTAGTTGGCTTCGAAGTGTTCTTTATTTTCAAAGGGATAATGCTGCTGGGCGTAGGGCATGGAGCCGGATTCAAACCAGCAGTCCAAAACTTCCGGAATACGCTTGAGCGGGCTTTTGCCGGTGGGGGAAGGTATTTCCAGCTTGTCGATAAAGTGCTTGTGCAAGTCATCGACTTTCTGACCGGTAAGTTCTTCCAGCTCGGCAGCACTGCCAACGCAGATAACTTCGCCTTCTTCGTTCCGCCAGATCGGCAGCGGAGTACCCCAATAGCGGTTGCGGCTGATCGCCCAGTCGCGGGCATTTTCCAGCCACTTGCCGAAACGACCTTCTTTCAGGTGTTCCGGGAACCAGGAGATTTCCTTGTTTGCCTTGATCATCTTGGCTTTGACTTCGTCAATTTTGACAAACCAGGTGGAGATCGCCCGGTAGATCAGCGGGTGATCGTCACGCCAGCAGTGGGGATAGTTGTGTTTGATGGTGCCCCGATGGATAAGTTTACCTTCGGCTTTCAAGCGGGCAATGACTTCGTTATCCACCTCTTTGACATATCTGCCCTGATAGTCCGGGACTTCAGATGTAAAGCAGCACTGATCGTCGATGGGGCATACTTCCGGCAGACCGGCAGCGTGGCACACAGCGGCGTCATCTTCACCGAATCCGGGAGCGATATGCACGATACCCGAACCATCTTCGGTACTGACATACGCTGCCGCCAGCACCTGAAACGCACCATCTTTCCGCAAATCGGCAAAGTAGTTGAACAAAGGTTCATAGTTTTTACCGGCAAGGTCGGAGCCTTTGTAACGCTCCACGATCTCCGGCATATCGTTTTTGTAATATGCACCCAACCGGGCTTCTGCCATAATGTAAAATTCGTCGCCGTCTTTAATTTTCACATAGTCGATTTCGGGACCCACTGCCAGAGCAAGGTTGCTGGGGAGAGTCCACGGAGTAGTCGTCCAGGCTACAAAGTAAGTGTTTTCTTCTTCCAGACTCTTGAAGCGGATGGTGATCGCCGGGTCAACAACTTCCATATACCCCTGATTGGCTTCAAAGTTGGAAAGCGGCGTGGCACACCGGGGGCAGTAAGGCAGAATCTTGTAGCCTTCGTAGATCATGCCTTTATCCCACAAGCTCTTGAAGACCCACCAGATGGACTCCATGTAATCCCTGTCCATGGTGCGGTAGCCGTTGCGGAAATCCACCCAGCGGCCCATACGGTTGACCACCCGTTCCCACTCGTTAGTGTAACGCAGCACGATAGAGCGGCAGGCTTCGTTGAATTTATCGATACCGTATTCTTCGATGGCTTTTTTGTTGTTCAAAGCCAGGATTTTTTCCATTTCGTTTTCCACCGGCAGACCGTGGCAGTCCCAGCCGAAAGTACGGCGGACGAATTTACCACCCATGGTCTGATAACGGGGAACCACGTCTTTGATGGTACCAGCCAGCAAGTGGCCGTAATGGGGCATACCCGTAGCAAAGGGAGGCCCATCGTAAAAAACATATTCTTCGCAATTTTCACGCTGTTTGAGCGACTTGGCAAAACTGCCGTTCTCCTGCCAGAAATTAAGGACTTCTTCCTCCAATTTCGGCAGCGACACCTGATTGTCAACTGGTTTGAACATTATAACTTAAAACTCCATTTTATAAGTTGTCAATATAATATTTGCATAATATAGCACCGAAAGCACCTATTTGCCACTTGTTTTAAATAAAATAGTAAGTTTTGCCGGGTCAGAAAGTTCTTTTTGCAGATTTTCCAGCAAAACATAACTGGCTGCATCCATATAAAATGGTTTAAGAACGGCTTTTTCCTTGAAAATCAAAGTGTTGTCCGCGGTTATTTCGCAAGTTCTGGTAATGTTGCCGGTATTGCCGGGCAGATCGCGTTCCACATCGGGAATAATAAGTTTGCAATCCTTCCAATCCTTCAGAAGAGTTACTTCACACTCCAAAGATTTATTTTCAGCTGCAAACCGCAAATAAGGCAGCGAGCGTTTGCCGGCAGTGCGGAATACATTTCCGAGGATCGTCGGCAGTTTGAAAGATACATAGTTGCCGCTGGATTGCCAGAAATCCGGATGCTTGACTTGGTATGAAATCATGCCGGGATACTTATCCAGCTCTTTTTTTACACTGACAAGTTCAGCACCAGCCAGAAAACCGGAAAGTTTCTGCTCCCAATACTGCCGCTCTTCTTCGGGAGTTATGCGATCAAAAAACTTTTTCGTTCCGGCGTGATCTGTGCCGTAAAAGTATTCGCTTACAGTGATTTCGGCGGCATTTCCATCAAGAGCT
Organism: Victivallaceae bacterium; assembly: GCA_045533055.1. GTDB lineage: Bacteria > Verrucomicrobiota > Lentisphaeria > Victivallales > Victivallaceae > SIG78. Next base: position 13,681 of record JAZSHD010000212.1, read on the forward strand.
TTTATCTGCAAAAACTGCCGATTTTCTGCAGCATAGCCGGGAGAACTTTCAATGGTTATCAGTTCGCCATTATTCAAATCCAACCCTAAAGTATTTTCGTGATCACAACTGCCAAGTTCGGCATATTCATTGGAATCATTCAAATAAAAATCTTCGCCATTCAAACTTACCCGCAGCAGCACACTCCCAAACACATTTTGCGGCAATACCATAAACTGCCTGCGGAAAATATCCAGATCCGGAACGCCGGACGCCAGCACAACAGAGATATTTTCTATTTTTGCGGCTTTAAGCAAAGTGTAAAGCAATACTGCACGGTCAATGCTGTTGCCGTAACCATCACGCAATGTTGTATCAGCTTGTGTAATATATTTACAGCCCAGCACATTGATATCCAACCCTGCTCTGCGGATATTCTTTGCAACATGATCCCGGATCGCCCGCACTCTGGAGCGTAAATCAGGATATTTTTCAATGAACATTGCAGCTAATCCATCTATCTTTGCAGAAGTTTTTGCCGCCTTTTTAAAAGCCGCAAGCAACTCTTCAGAGTATCTTGCAGAATCAAACTCACTGATACCCGCCACCGGTGCAAAAAGCTCTATGGGGGGCACCGACGGTTCTTCTTTATACATCGGTATATCCTGCCCGGTAACAGTTACTGTTTTATAAAAGCCGCTCGTTCCCTGCTCTATGGTAAAACCGCTTTCCGGCAGCAAAAGTTTGAATTGCCGGGCAAGTCTGGCTGGGTAAGAATATTGAACTTTTACATTTTTTATCGGCAGAAATCCTGCCAGCGAAGTCAAAGCACAACTATCCCCGGCAGCTTTTGAAGTCAAACGGCAGGTATATTCGACAACGCTGCCTACTTCCACTCCCGGCAGCGGCAAAACCAGCTTTTTGCCAGCCGGGTAACGGGGAGCAGCCGCCGAAACCGGGTCATCCATAACTTTTACATCTTTAAGGTCAACGATCTTTACCTTGCCCGTTGGTGAAGTAACCTTGACCGATTTAAATTCCGCAGTGGTCAATCCAGTAACATAATCTAAAGTCAATTCAGAATATTCTTTGATGCCGCTGTAATTAAGCACTTGCAGTTTAACTGTATAGAGTGTTTCAAACTCGCTGCGGCTGGTAAACTTTACCTGACAATCTTTATTGAGCATCACAGAATCAGCACCGCTTGCCGCCAAGGTTTTATCCGGAAATTTCCGCTCCGCAACAATTTTTCGTTTATCCGAAAAACTTATATTCTCCACAGCTTCAAGAAATTTTGCATAATCTTCAGTTGCTATTTCCACAGTATTGAGTTTTACATGGCGTTTTCCGGTCAACACCTTGCCTTTTGCAGAAATATCAAAATCCACAGTCAATGCCGGAACTTTGACCTCTTTGTAGTCCGGCAGGGCCGCAACGCTCAAATCCTCCGGCAAAGTTATAATGCAATCTTCCACAACTCCGGCAGTGGATTCAAAACGCATGGGGTATTTGCGGCTTTTCAGGAGCGAATCGCCCACCATAAAGTTAAAGAAGCCGAATCCCCGCCCGATAAAGGGTATACCGAGCATACCGGCATTCATTTTTATACTGGCAAAATCTTTTACAGTACACTCTATAACAAGCTCAAAAGGTCGGGCAAGATCACGAATATTTTCCGGCAGGACTTTAACGCTCTTGATTTCTGCCCCCGGAAGAACCCGTTTCATTGCCGAAGCGATAAACTGCTCCCGGTAAGCCGGAGTCCAGCGGGCAAAGGCAGAACGGTAAACATTGTCATTTATCCCTTCAAACAAAAGTGTGCTTTTCAGCTGCAAAGCCTGTTCTTTATCAATAATGCCAGCTGACTTGATCCGCAAAAGATTTTTCTCTGCCGGAACAACGGAGGTTTTACGCAATATATCGCCGGAACTGGTGGCACACAAAAAACTCTTATCCATAGCGTATGCCGGAAGCATGTCTATTGAGTTTTCGTCGGTGGGGTCCATTAAAATCAATTCGCCGGAAGATGTCTTTACTCCGGTGATGGCATGGTTGAAGTAGTTGTTGGGTACTTCAAAATCCTTCGGATCGCCCGCCATGAACAACACCGGAAATGCGTCAAATCCAGCTTCCAGCAGCATAGCCGCAAGCAAGGCGGCTTTATCCCGGCAAACACCATGTTTCTGGGCAAAAGTATCTTTTACATCATGGGGTTCATAGCCGGGGGCGGTATTTTCGTTGGTAACTCCGGTGTAGCGGATCTCTTTGGAAACAAAATCAAACATGGCACGGATGGCAGCTTTTTCGTTTTTGCCCGCCGCCAGACTTTTGGCTTTGCGAGTCAATTCCGGCGAAACCGCTTTTATGTGCGGCATACACAAGTTGTAGTACCAGCGGGAAACCGTTTGCCAATCCGGAACCGTGCTTGCCAATATTCGCATAGAATGCAGATACCACGGCGGCATATCCGGTTCGGGAAATACTTGCGGCACATTATTGGCTTCAAAGTTATAGATGATTCTGCCGTTGACGGGCTTTACACTTTTTTTCAGAGTGCCTTTGACCTCATTTTTAACTGCGATTTTAGTCAGCGGAGTATTTTCGGGTGCAGAGATAGTGTAGGAGTAATGCAGTATAGGGTCAGGATTTTGCAGCATAGTTATCGTGCACCACACATTCTGCATACGGGGGCGGACAGTTTCCTGCTTGAATTTATAATGCACTATATCGCCAACTTCCAAGCCCGGTATGCCAATAGCGAACACTTTGTTGGCTGGGTCGTAAATATTGCTCTGCATTTGCGAGCTTTCCACGGAGATCTTTTTCTGCAAAATTGGCTTGACCACCTTGCCGTCAGGTTTGATAAGATTGATTTCAACCGACGGGATTTTTTCATAAAACTCGTTAAAGTGCAAAGCAATGGTGCGGTTATCATCCCGGCCTTTTTCGGTGCAAATCAAAGTAAAGTATTCATCGCTTCGCGTGTAAGTGCCGTCTGGATTATAAGTTACTTTTTCAATATCATCCAGCAATATGGTATTGGCGTTGGGGTATTTTTTCAAATCCAGATCCCGCCATTTTGCAGCAGGATCAAAGGCAGTAGTTTTGCCTTCTGCATCACTCGAAGCGGGTGGAACTGCAACTTTTGAGGCAGTAGAGCAGCCGCAAAAGAACATAAGCGGCATCATAAAATATATCAATAAGTGTTTTTTATACATAACAAACTCCTTCAGATCAGTGATTACATTATTAAAATTTAACCCCGTTTAGAAAAAATAAAAGTTTTTTTGCAAAAATCTTCATCTTTTATTTGAAAAAAACGCTAATTGAGTTAAATTATACAGATATGAAGAGTAAATACATTTGTATTAAACAACAATAATTTAACAAATAAGGTTGGTTCATCATGGGTCAGCAACACAACAAGATCATCAAACGCCGTCGCCGCAAGGCCTACCTCGCCCGCTGCAAAGCCCGCGTGGCAGCTCTTATCAAGAGCGGTGCAAAACGCAAGTAATTGCTGCGTTTGATCGCCGGTTTATCAAGCCGGTGTGCTTGAGCCCGTCCGTAAAAGCGGTCGGGCTTTTGTATTTTAAGGCAAGTTGAGATATGCATTTGTTCAGAAAAATACTCAATATTCTTTGGGAGTTCCCCTGCCCGTTGTGCGATTGCGACAATCCGGCAAGGCACGACTTCAACACCTTTTGCCCGGATTGCCTGAAGAATTTGCCCTTATTGAGCGGCAAACGCTGTCCGGGCTGCGGCGGCGAACTTGATGGAGCTCTGGAACAGTGCCGCCAGTGCTTATCCATGCCGCCAAGACCGTGGAGCAAAGCCATCAGCGTTATGCAGATGGAAGGCGTGGGCGAAAAAGTTATCTACCAGCTGAAGTTTTCCGGCAATACAGCTATGGCAAGAGCGATCGCCGAATTGGCTTATCCGCTTTTGAATAATCCGGAATACCGCCAATGCGATATGATAGTGCCGGTGCCGCTGTATTGGAAAAGATTTCTGCAAAGAGGTTATAATCAATCCGAAGTGCTGGCAAAAATGCTTGCCCGCTATTTGGATATACCGGTAAAAACTCCAGTAAAACGCATCCGTCACACCACCAGACAAGCCACTTTGACCCGTGAGGAACGGTTGAAAAATCTCAAAGGAGCATTTGCCGTACCCAAACCGGAGAAGGTAAAAGACAAAACGATATTGCTGATCGACGATGTATTAACTACCGGCTCAACTTTACATGCTTGTGCCGAGGCGTTGTGTAAAGCCGGGGTCAAAGATATAAAAGTTTTTACGGTTGCCCGGCGTTAACTTTAACGCCTTCCGGGGCTTTGACTTCAACATTTTTTCGCAAATAGACTTTTTTACCGCTGTCATTTATAAAGTATCTGCCGCCGCGGGGACCGGAGTAAACGATTTTACCGTCAGCGGTTTTGCCGACAATATTTCCGGAGTTTGCCTGTGCAGAAGTTTTATCGTTGAATATTTTCAAAAGTTGCTGGCGATTGAAAGTAGCCTGATACTTTTTTGGCAAATCTTTAAAAGCGACCACCGCAGTACCGGAATCGTGTTTAATGGTAACAGAATTATTGCCCATAACTTTGACAGAAGTATGTTTGAAAGCTCTGCCGTCAGCCAGAGTTAAATCAACACCTTTCCGCAAAGCTCCACGCTGACGGGAATTCAAAGCGGCAATAAAATTTTCCGGCAAATCATTCAAAGCGATTTTTGCTTCGCCTTTTTCATAAGCTATATAAACAAAACCGGCGGCACATTTTTTTACTTCAGTTTGAGCATAAACAGAGCCATTCTCCAAAGTTAAATCAGCAGCAAATAAAGCAGATGAAAAAAGCGAAAGAACAAGTATAAAAAATATTTTATTCATAAAAAACACCCAATCCCATAAACAGTGTAAGTTAAAGATAGTACCGGAAGAGCAAATTTGCAATTTTTTCTGCAAGATTAAGTAAAAAAAATCTGAAAAACGATTTGCTTTTTTCTAAAACAAGTATATATTAAGTAGCATTGAGAATGATTTATTCATGCTCCGGCATAGCTCAGCGGTAGAGTAGGTGGCTGTTAACCACTTGGTCCCTGGTTCGAATCCAGGTGCCGGAGCCATTTTTTTGCTTCATATCGTGGCACATCTCG
>JAZSHD010000239.1:0-11863 GCA_045533055.1 Victivallaceae bacterium
GCATACAAAGACAAACTCGAGAAGTAAAAGACAACAAAGTCATTAATGGAGGAATATTATCATGGCTGAAGTCAACATGGAATCTTTTATCGATTACGTCGAGAACATGACTGTTCTGGAACTTTCCAAGCTGGTCAAGGCTTTGGAAGAACGCCTCGGTGTCAGTGCTGCTGCTCCGGTCGCCGTTGCCGCTGTTGCCGGTGCCGCTGCTCCCGCAGCTGCTGCTGAAGAAAAGACCGAATTTGATGTCATCCTGGCCAGCTTTGGCGACAACAAAGTTGCTGTCATCAAGGAAGTCCGTGCTATCACCGGTTTGGGCTTGAAGGAAGCCAAAGACCTGGTCGAAGCCGCTCCCAAGGCTCTGAAGGAAGGCGCCACCAAGGAAGATGCCGACAAGATCAAGGCCCAGCTTGAAGCCGCTGGTGCCAAAGTCGAAATCAAGTAATTGATCGGCTCTTGTATCCGAAAAAATAACGGTGGAGGGGTGTTAAAACCCCTCGACCGTTGTTTTGCGTTTGTGGTTTGGCTGTTTTTTTGCCCGTAAAAGATAGTTGCCGGAGCGTTGATACCGGCAGGATTTCTGGCATGAAATCCGCAAAATGATCAACCTTCTTGACCGAATCTTTCCGGTCCTTGCTGTATTACATGCCGCAATTTGCGTAATACAGATGAGGATCTAACTCACTTGGCAAGAAACCCTTCCCCCCGGGGATTGTTGTACCGTAAAATTTACGGTTGGATTTAATGCAAGCAAAAGATCATACTTTACTTACACCAAGGATGAGTAGCATGGCGAAGCGAATTAATTTTGGCAAGCTTCATGAAGTTCTGCCGATTCCGGATTTGATCGGTCTTCAGATCGATTCTTACCGTGATTTTCTGCAGAAAAACGTACCTCCCGCTGAACGCGTAAATGCGGGACTTCAGGAAGTATTCAATGAAATCTTCCCGATTGAAAGTTTTGATAAACACATGTCTATTGAGTTTGTGAGTTACACACTTGGCGAACCCAAGACAGACGTGATCGACTGCATCAAAGACGGCAAAACATACAGTGCCCCTTTGTATGTGGATTTTTTGGTTAAAAGCAATGGCACCGAAATCCCCGAAAGAGTTTTTCTTGGCGATATGCCCATGATGACCGACGGTGGTACCTTTGTTATTAACGGGGCTGAACGCGTTATTATCAGCCAGCTGCACCGTTCGCCGGGTATCTGCTTTGAACGCAACCGTCACACCAACGGCAAGATGCTTTACAGCTACCGGATCATTCCGGATCGTGGTTCGTGGATGGAAGTACAATTTGATACCAACGATAATATTTATATTTACCTTGACCGCCGCCGCCGCAGACGGAAGTTCCTTATCACAACTTTCATGCGTGCTATCGGTTACGAAACCAATAAAGATATTCTTGCTCAGAGCTACGAGATCAAGAGCTATACACCTGTGCAGCTTTTGAAGGAAGAAGATCTTACAACTCTTTACACTATTGATGATGTAACCGGCGAAAACGACGAGTTGATCCTTGAAGAACTCAAGCCGATGTCTGAAAAATCTCTGCAGCTTTTGCAGGAGCGTCAGATCAAGAAGGTGGAGCTGGTTCGTATTCCGGACGGTGCCAACTATCTTATCAACTGTTTGAGCCGCGACCCCGCCCGTAATGGTGACGAGGCTTTACGGGAAATTTACCGTAAAATGCGTCCCGGTGATCCGCCCAACAAAAACAATGCCATCCAGCTGGTCAAGCGTCTTTTCTTTGATCAGAAGCGTTATGATTTGGGTGCTGTCGGCCGTTACAAGATCAACGTACGCCTTGGTTTGGATCTGCCGCTGACTGAACGCAGTCTGGCTCCGCAGGATTTGATGGCAGCCACTGTTGAACTTATCAAGCTGCGTCATACCGGCGGTCAGGTTGATGATATTGACCACCTCGGCAGCCGCCGGGTCCGTACTGTTGGCGAATTGTTGCAGAATCACTGCCGCGTTGGGCTTTTGCGTACTGAAAGACTTATCCGTGAACGCATGACTATGCACAACAACGATGATGTTGCTCCGACTCCGGGCAAACTTATTCATCCGAAAGCATTTTCCAGCGTTATCCGGGATTTCTTTGCCCGTAATCAGCTGTCGCAGTTTATGGATCAGACCAACCCCTTGAGCGAATTGACCAATAAACGCCGTCTTTCTGCTCTGGGCCCTGGCGGTTTGAGCCGTGATCGTGCCGGGTTTGAAGTCCGCGACGTTCACTCAAGCCACTATGGACGTATCTGCCCGATCGAAACTCCGGAAGGTCCGAACATCGGTTTGATTTCTTCTATGTCGCTTTACGCATTGATCGACCATTTCGGCTTTTTGGAAACTCCGTATCGCCGGGTGGTTGACGGCAAAGTTACCAACGAAATTGATTATCTGACCGCTGACCGCGAAGAAGAGTTCGTTATTGCTCAGGCTAACGCGTTGCTGGCTGAAGATGGCAGCTTTGTCCGTGAAATGGTTATGACCCGCCAATATGGAGAAAGCGAAGAACGCCCGCGGGAAACTATTCAGTATATGGACGTATCGCCGAAGCAGCTGGTCAGTGCCGCTGCCGGTACCATCCCGTTCCTGGAACACGACGACGCCAACCGTGCTTTGATGGGCTCGAACATGCAGCGTCAGGGGGTGCCGCTTTTGTGTCCGGAATCTCCGCTGGTCGGTACCGGTCTGGAAGGTCGCATTGCTGTGGACAGCCGTGCGGTAGTCACCAGTGCGACCGAGGGTATTGTTGCTGAAGTATGCAGTAACCGTATTGTGGTAACGGAAGATGGTTTGCCGCTGGAGGAAACAGCCAAGCCGGAAACTGCTAAAGTCTACCGCCTGAAGAAGTTCCTCCGCAGCAATGCCGGTACTTGTATCAATCAGAAACCCATCATCCGCCGCGGTACAGCGGTCAAGGTGGGCGATGTGCTCGCTGACGGCCCTGCTACGCAGGAAGGTGAACTTGGTTTGGGTAAAAACGTGCTGGTGGCATTTATGCCCTGGTGCGGATATAACTTTGAAGACGCTATCATTGTCAGTGAGCGTCTGGTTAAAGAAGACGTTTACACCAGTATTCACGTTGAAGAATTTGAAATCACCAGCCGGGACACCAAACTTGGTCCGGAAGAAATCACCCGCGATATCCCCAATGCCGGTGAAGGTGCGTTGCGTAATCTGCGTGCCGATGGTGTGGTTTATGAAGGTGCTGAAGTTGGCCCCGGCGATATTCTGGTCGGTAAGATCACGCCTAAGAGTGAAACTGAATTGCCTTCGGAAGAAAAACTTCTGCGTGCTATTTTCGGTGAAAAAGCCGCTGATGTTAAAGACAGCAGTCTGGTTGTGCCCAGCGGCAAGGGCGGTATTGTTATGGATGTGCGTATAGAGTACGCTAAAGACCCCAACCGTCAGGGCAAAAAGCAGACCGAAAAACGCCGTCAGGAAAAGCAGATCAAGGACAGCTACCGCGAACGCCATAACGAACTGGTTGAAAAATTGACCGAGCGTTTGGCTGAAGTGATGTTGCAGCAGAAGCTGCCGTTCCCGATTCTTGACAGTTCTTCCAGTAAGGAAAACACGGTACTTATCGGTTCCAACCGCAAAGTGACTCAGAGTGCCATTCAGAAATTGGCCAGCAAGTATGATTCCTGGACAATGGAAGCTTGCCCGCTGAAAGACTCCATTACTGAGATCATTGCCGGATTTATTCCGCTGTTTGAGGAAAATGAAGCTCAGCGCAATGATTCCACTTTGAGTCTGGAAAATGGTGAAGGCATCAATAATGGCACCATCAGCCGGGTCAAGGTCTATGTGGGGTGTAAACGCAAGCTGCAGATCGGTGATAAGATGGCAGGCCGTCACGGTAACAAGGGTATTGTATCGCGTATCGTGCCGGTGGAAGATATGCCCTTCCTGGCCGATGGTACTCCGGTCGATATCGTACTCAACCCGCTTGGGGTGCCGAGCCGTATGAATGTAGGTCAGGTGTTGGAAACTCACTTGGGCTGGGCTGCCAAGATGCTGGGTATCAAGGTTGCTACTCCGGTGTTTGACGGTGCTGTTGAAGAGCAGATCGTTAAATTGATGGAAGAAGCCAACGAAAAGGCCGCTGAAAAGACCGGTATCAATTACCATTGGGGTTTCCGCAAAGAAGCTGACGGCAGCTATGTATACGATGGTAAGGCCGATGTTTACGACGGTCGAACCGGGGATCGCTTTGACCAGCGTGTCATGGTCGGTCAGATCTATATGCTGAAGCTTGACCACCTGGTTGCCAACAAGATCCATGCCCGTTCCACCGGGCCTTACTCGCTGGTTACCCAGCAGCCGTTGGGCGGTAAAGCTCAGCATGGGGGTCAGCGTTTCGGGGAAATGGAAGTGTGGGCTTTGGAAGCATACGGTGCAGCATTCAACCTGCAGGAAATGCTTACCGTCAAGTCCGACGATAAGAATGGCCGTAACCGTATTTATGACTCCATTGTGAAGGGTCAGAATATTCTTGAAGCCGGTCGTCCTGAATCGTTCAACGTCTTGCTCAAAGAAATGCAGAGTCTGGGTCTTGACATTCGTACTGTCAAAAAAAATCAGGCTAACTAATCAGGAGGATTTCTACTGTGAGTGATAAAAAATTCATTAATCGTGACGTTGCGGGGAAATCATCTACCAACGCATTCAATGCGGTTTCCATAAACGTTGCTTCGCCGGATGTGATCCGTTCCTGGAGTTTTGGTGAAGTCAAGAATCCGGAAACGATCAACTATCGTACACTTAAACCGGAACGGGGCGGTCTGTTTTGCGAACGCATCTTTGGTCCTACCCGCGACTGGGAGTGCAGCTGCGGTTTGCACAAACGGGTCAAGGTCAAAGGCGTGATCTGTGACCATTGCGGTGTGGAAGTTACTCAGTCCAGCGTTCGTCGTGAGCGTATGGGGCATATTGAGTTGGCTGTACCGGTATCGCACATTTGGTTTTTCAAGTGTATGCCCAGCCGTATCGGTTTGGCTCTGGATATGACTGCCAAGCATTTGGAAAAAGTCATATATTATGAATCATGGGTGGTTACCGATCCCGGAGATACACCGTTCAAGCTTGGTCAGGTTCTGGAAGAAATAGAATACCGTGAAGCCCGGAACGACTACGGCGACTCCTTTATGGCCGATATGGGTGCTCCGGCAATCAAGACATTGCTGGAAAAACTTGATATGCCTGCTAAACTCGCTGAATTGGAAGTCGAACTTCAGGGTACCAAAAACAAAGCTATCCGTAAAAAGCTTTCCAAGCGTTTGCGGCTTATGGAAGGCTTCATCAACAGCAATTCCCGTCCTGAATGGATGATTTTGACCGTTTTGCCGGTAATCCCGCCGGATCTTCGCCCGCTGGTTCCGCTGGAAGGCGGCCGTTTTGCCACATCGGACTTGAACGACCTCTACCGCCGCGTGATCAACCGTAACAACCGGTTGAAGAATCTGTTGAGCCAGCATACACCGGAAGTGATCATCCGCAATGAAAAGCGTATGCTGCAGGAAGCTGTTGACGCATTGCTGGATAACGGTCGTCACGGCCGTGCAGTAACCGGTGCCGGCAACCGTAATCTCAAGAGCTTGAGCGACATGCTTAAAGGTAAGCAGGGCCGTTTCCGTCAGAACTTGCTGGGTAAGCGTGTAGACTACTCCGGCCGTTCGGTGATCGTGGTTGGTCCGGAATTGAAGATCAATCAGTGCGGTTTGCCGAAAAAGATGGCGATGACGCTGTTTGAACCCTTTATTATCCGTCATTTGAAAAACCGTGGTCATGCTCATACTGTTCGCGGTGCCAAGAAGATGATCGAACGCGGAGAACCTGAGGTTTGGGATATTCTTGAAGAAGTTACCCAGGGGCATCCGGTAATGCTGAACCGTGCACCTACTCTGCACCGTTTGAGTATTCAGGCATTTGATCCGGTGCTGATCGAAGGTTCGGCATTGCGTATCCACCCGCTGGTGTGTACTGCTTACAACGCTGACTTCGACGGCGACCAGATGGCTGTGCATGTGCCGCTTTCCAACGAAGCACAGATGGAAACCAAGCTGCTGATGCTGGCACCTAACAACATCTTTTCGCCTGCCAACGGCAAGCCGATCACGACTCCGACTCAGGATATTACGCTGGGTTCGTACTATTTGACTTGCGAACCCCGGAATCCGGATCGTGCCAAGCTTTACAAAGATTATTTTGAAGTATTGTATGCTATGGATGCCGGTTTCCTGACCATTCACGACGCAGTGCGTATCCCCAACCCGGACTTGGGCAAGGATACTGTTTACGGCGATAAGGAAAGCAAGTACATCCTGACTACTCCCGGCCGTTGTATCTTCAACGAAATCTGGGATAAGCGGCTCGGTTTCTACAACCAGCTGGCCAAGAAAAAGGATTTGGGTAAACTTATCAGTGTATCTTATAAGATCTGCGGACATGATGCCACCATCAAGCTGCTGGATGATCTGAAGGCCTTGGGGTACCGTCATGCTACCCGTGCCGGTCTTTCCATTTCTATAACTGACTTGCATGTGCCGGATAAGAAGGAAGCCCTGATCGCTGATGCCCGTGAACAGATCGCCAAGGTTGTTGAACAGTACAACAGTGGTGTGCTGACCGAAGGTGAACGGCACAACAAAGTTATTGATATCTGGACTCAGACCAGTAACTCGGTGGCAAGTGCATTGTTTGCCCGGTTGGAAGAAGAATCCCGCCGCGGCGACATCAACCCGGTTTACGCCATGCTTGACTCCGGGGCCCGAGGCAGTAAAGACCAGATCCGTCAGCTGGCGGGTATGCGTGGTTTGATGGCCAAGCCCTCCGGTGATATTATTGAACGGCCGATCATCTCCAACTTCCGTGAAGGTCTGTCGGTGCTGGAATACTTTATTTCCACCCACGGTGCCCGTAAGGGTTTGGCAGATACGGCGTTGAAGACCGCTGACTCCGGTTACATGACCCGTAAGCTGGTTGATGTGGCACAGGATGTTATCTGCCGCGAAGAAGACTGCGGTACTGTCAAAGGTATCTGGATGTCGGCGATCGTGGAAGGTGACGAAGTCATTCTGCCGCTGCGTGACCGTATTGTGGGCCGTTTTGCGGCAATGGATCTTAAAGACCCTGCCTACAACGATGGCAGAGTGATCGTCAAAGCCGGTGAAGAGATCACTTCTCCGATTATGGATATGATCGAAAAGCGCGGTATCCAGCGGGTGCTGATCCGCTCCAACCTTACTTGCGAAACACCCTATGGTGTTTGCGTCAAGTGCTATGGCCGGAACCTTGCCAGCGACCGGGTAGCCAAGGTGGGCGATGCTCTGGGTATCATTGCAGCTCAATCCATCGGTGAACCCGGTACTCAGCTGACAATGCGTACCTTCCACATCGGGGGGACAGCTTCCAGTGCGTATAAAGAACCGGTCATCAAGGCCCGTAACGCCGGTACACTGCATTTGGTGAATGTGCGTACCGTCAAGAACCAGAGCGGCGAAACTGTGGTGGTCAGCAAGAACGGTTATGTGATCGTTTACGATGCCGAAGTCGCCAAGAAAGCTGAAGAGCAGGCCAGAGCCCGTGCCAAGGCGGAAGCTGAGGCTATCGGTTCCTATTATAATAAGGATTACGACTATCGCGGCGATGCTTTGCGTGAAGCGGAACTTGACCGGTACGATATTGAAGCCGGTGCTGTAATGAGCAAGGGCGAAGGTCAGACCGTCAAAGCTGAAGAACAGTTCGTACACTGGGATCCCTACCATGTGCCGATCATTATTGAAGAGGCCGGTACGGTTTCGTTGATCCATTTGATCGAAGGTATGACCTTGAGCCGTCAGCGTCGCGGCGGTACTGAAGAATTTACGGTTATGGAACACCGTGACGACTTGAGTCCGCAGATCGTGGTCAAAGATGAAAACGACGAAGTGCTTGCCAGCTACCCGCTGCCTGCCGGAGCGTTTGTGATGGCCCGTGAAGGCGAACATGTTGAACCCGGTGTAACGGTTGCCCGTGTGCCGCGTCAGTCGGCGAAGAACAAAGACATTACCGGGGGTCTGCCCCGAATTGCCGAGTTGTTCGAAGCCCGTCAGCCCCGCGAAGTTGCTGAAATTGCCCGAATCGACGGTTTTGTGCAGATCAATGCCAAGAACTCCAAAGGCCGCCGCCAGATCCTTATTGAGGATCGGGAAGCCAAAACTGTTGAAGAACACGGCAATATTCCTGCCAACAAACATTTGCTGGTGAGCAATGGCGACTATGTGCACAAGGGTGATAAGCTGACCGAAGGCTCCATCGTGCCTCATGCACTGTTGGAGATCTGCGGGCCTCACGAACTTCAGCGGTTCCTGGTCAATGAGATCCAGCTGGTGTACCGTGCACAGGGTGTGGAAATCAACGATAAACACATTGAAATCATCATCCGTCAGATGATGCAGAAGGTTCGTATTACCGAACCCGGTAATACTGAATATCTGGTTGGCGAAAGCATCGACCGTGTCAGTTTTGATGCTGAAAACCGCAGGGTTGCCGAAAAAGGCGGCCGTCCGGCAGAAGGCGAACCGATTCTGTTGGGTATTACCAAGGCTTCGCTTGAAACTGACAGCTTTATTTCGGCAGCCAGCTTCCAGGATACCACCCGTATTCTGACCGAAGCTGCCACGCTGGGCAAGAGCGATGATCTCAAGGGCTTCAAGGAAAATGTGATCACCGGTCACTTGATCCCTGCCGGTACCGGTACAGAGCAGCTGCAGTATCTGAAGCTGAAGTATTACGGTGAAGAAATTCCCCGTGAACAGCCGGAACAGGAAGAAGAGGATGATCAGAGCAAGGCATACGAAGAACAGATCTTCAATGTCGATGACGAAGCCGAAGGCCCGCTGTTCGGCGAAGGTTCATTCCTGGATGATGATGCCGATGTGGACGAAGTTTTTGGCGTAGATGAAGACTTCGAGAACATGGAACTTGAAGATGTCCTCGAAGGTGATTACAGCGACGAAGACGACGAGTAAATCATAGCGGATTCAGTCCATTGACATTGCTCTCAAAACGGGTTAAAAAGCGAAAAAAGCCCGTTTTGAGAGCAAAATTTCATTTTTTTTCGGGATTTATGAGTTTTAAATTTGTAAATTCTGAAAAAAAATGTATTTTATATGGCTATTATTTTTAGAAAAGTATATTCAAATTAATTTTTTGCGTGTAAAATAAGCAGAAAGAAAAAGAAAGGTTGGAGCTGGAAAGATGCCCACGATCAATCAGTTGGTGAGATTCGGACGGACCTCCAAGGTCAAGAAGAGCAAGTCCCGCGCTTTGAGCGCCTGCCCGCAACGCCGGGGAGTCTGTCTGCAGGTGACCACTCGTACACCTAAAAAGCCGAACTCGGCTTTGCGTAAAATCGCCCGTGTGCGTTTGACGAATGGTCAGGAAGTGACCGCCTACATCGGCGGTGAAGGTCATAACCTCCAGGAACACAGCGTGGTGCTGGTTCAGGGCGGTCGTGTACGCGACCTTCCGGGGGTGCGTTACCACATTGTCCGTGGTTCGCTGGATAGTCTTGGTGTGGAAAACCGCCGTCAGGCCCGTTCCCGTTATGGTGCCAAGCGTCCGAAGCCGGGCCAGGAAGCTGCCAAAGGCAAGAAGAAGTAATTGCGAAAGATTTTTTTGCCGGTTGGCGAGGAGCCTGCCGGGGTTGTTTGAAAATCTGAAATGAATGCAATATCAAGTTCAACAGGAATGATAGGCAAATGAGAAGACGTACAGCTACGAAGCGGGTGCAGACCCCCGATGTCAAGTACAAGAGTGTATTGGTCGGTCGTTTGATCAATACAATCATGACCCGTGGTAAGAAATCCACAGCACAGAGCATTGTTTACGGTGCATTGGATCTTATCAAAACCAAGAAACCCGAAATGGATGCCCTGGAAGTATTCTTGCAGGCTCTGGAAAATGTGAAACCGAAACTGGAAGTCAAGAGCCGCCGCGTTGGTGGTGCGACCTATCAGGTTCCGGTTGAAGTCAGCCAGGAACGTCAGGTGGCGTTGGCGATGCGCTGGATCACCAGCTACAGCCGCGGCCGCAAAGGCAAATCCATGACCGAATCTCTGGCATCCGAACTTCTGGATGCTTTTGATAACACCGGCGCGTCGATCAAGAAGAAAGACGACACCTACAAGATGGCGATGGCGAACAAGGCTTTCGCACATTACCGTTGGTAATTTGTTAAACCGCTGCTTCAAAGGAACTACGATGAGCGACGATAAACAATTCAAAGAGTCCCCGAACCGTCAGGTAGCCCTGAAAGATGTGCGTAACATCGGGATCATGGCTCACATTGACGCCGGTAAGACTACTCTTTCAGAACGAATCCTGTACTATACAGGTATCAATCATAAGATCGGTGATACACACGAAGGTACTGCCACCATGGACTGGATGGAGCAGGAACGCGACCGTGGTATTACCATCACCAGTGCTGCAACGACTGCTTTCTGGAACCGCAATGGTGTGAAGCACCGTTTGAATCTGATCGACACCCCAGGACACGTGGACTTCACTGCTGAAGTGGAACGCTCCTTGCGTGTACTCGACGGTGCAGTTGCAGTATTCTGCTCGGTGGGTAAAGTCCAGCCCCAGAGCGAAACTGTGTGGCGTCAGGCACAGAAATACAAAGTGCCGATCGTTGCACTGATCAACAAAATGGACCGTACCGGTGCCGACTTCTACGGTGCTGTTGAAGAAATCAAAACCAAGCTGGGTGCCACCGCAGTTCCGCTGCTGCTGCCCATTGGTAAAGAAGCTGATTTCGTCGGTCAGATCGACGTGTTGGAAAACCGTGCCATCTACTTCAAAGGCGAAGACGGTTCCCAGATCGAATACACTGATGTTCCCGCCGATTATGTGGAACTGCGTGAAAAATACTACAAACACCTGGTGGAATGCCTCGCTGAAGTCGATGAAGAGATCATGGAAATCTTCCTGGCCGACGAAATGCCGACTCTGGAACAGATCCGTCCCGCTCTGCGTCGTGCCACTGTTGCTGCCCAGGTCGTACCTGTTGCCTGTGCCAGTGCATTCAAGAAACGCGGTGTGCAGCCGGTGCTTGACATTGTTGCCGATTATCTGCCCAGCCCCATCGATATTTGGGACATCAAGGGTTCTGACCCGATCACCGGCGAAGAAAAGACCCGTCATGTTGGCGACTTGCAGCCCTTCTCGGCATTGGTCTTCAAAATTATGACCGACCCGTTTGTGGGTAAACTCTACTATTTCCGTGTATACAGCGGTACTGCTTCGCAGGGTATGGAAGTGCTGAACCCCCGTACCAACCGTCGTGAACGCCTCGGCCGTCTGCTGCAGATGCACGCCAATCACCGTGAAGAACGCAAAGAGATCTTCTCCGGCGACATTGCCGCTGCAGTGGGTCTGAAAAACGTTACCACCGGCGATACAATCTGTCTGGAAAATGACCCCATCGTTCTGGAAAGCATGACCTTCCCGGAACCGGTTATCAGCGTTGCTGTGGAACCCAAGAGCTCCGGCGAACGCGACAAACTTTCCAAGGGCTTGATCGCACTTTCCGATGAAGACCCGACCTTCCGCGTCCGTTCCGACGAAGAAACCGGTCAGACCATCATCTCCGGTATGGGTGAGTTGCATTTGGAAATCATTATCGACCGTTTGATCAAAGAATTTAAGGTGGAAGCCAACACCGGTGCACCGCAGGTTGCCTACCGTGAAGCTATCACTTCTGCGGCAGATGCCGATACCAAGTTTGTCCGTCAGACTGGTGGTCATGGTCAGTATGGTCATGTTATTATCCACATGGAAAAGTCGGAGGCCAAGC
>JAZSHD010000167.1:0-6871 GCA_045533055.1 Victivallaceae bacterium
AGCCATCGGCGAAGACCGGAGCGGAAATTGGCGACAGCCAAAGTGAAGCCTGCCACGGCGGCTTGTCACGGCGTAGTCGCACGAAGCCGGAAGAGTTGCACAGCAACCCGAAGCCGGGCTAAACGGGCAATTTACTCAAAATGGAGAAAATCGGCATGGCAAAATTCTACTACGTTTACTTATTGGTCGATGTTGCCACAGAATCGCACCGTTATACCGGAGTTACAGAAGATTTGACTGCCCGCCTTGCCAAACATAATGCCGGAGAAGTACCTCACACATCCAAATTCAAACCGTGGAAAATTGAAACTGCCATTGCATTTTCATCCAAAGAGAAAGCCTATGCGTTTGAAGCATATCTGAAAACGCATAGCGGAAGATCTTTCTCCAACCGCCACTTTTGAAAACTATAATCCGACCCGCTTGAAATGAGTCAAAACCTCTAAAATCGCCGTTTTCTATAACTTTTACAGATTTCGAGTGGGACTTGCCCCGCTTTCAAATCCACCTCAAACGCAAACAGAGGGTTTGCAAAACTCTATACTATCCATTTTTGATTTCAGCGAACCAGCGTCCTCACGAAAGAAACAGTTTTCTGTGCTATATTGTCAAAAAATATAAATCAAAACCACCGGCTAAGCCGGTGGTTTTGATTATGTTTGAAAAACAAGGCTTTGTTCCCAATGTCGGCTGATATAATATAGCGAGCCGACAGCAACAAGAACGGTCAGCCACCGTCTTCGTCTGACTACACCATGGCAAGGAAGTCCCCGCCGTTAATTGAAAGTCGTGAGGGATTACGCTGGATATGCAGGGCAATGAGCAAATGGTATCCAAGGGGGAGAATAAATTAATTTTATCAACCATTATTGGGAGTAGAGCAAAACAAAAAAACGACAACAATTTCTTGTTGTCGTTGAGTACTGAAAGATGGTGGCTGGAGATGGATTCGAACCATCGAAAGCATCGCTAGCAGATTTACAGTCTGCCCCCTTTGACCGCTCGGGAATCCAGCCACATATATAATTTTTCTATCGGGTTTCGGCAACTGGAGCGGGTAACGGGAGTCGAACCCGTATATCCAGCTTGGAAGGCTGGTGCACAGCCGTTATGCCATACCCGCAATAGATCAAAAACCTACGAGTGTTTATGACACCCAATTTTTTAATGGTACCGACGGTGAGAGTCGAACTCACATTCCTCGCGGAACACGGACCTGAACCGTGCGCGTCTGCCAATTCCGCCACGTCGGCTTACCAAATCAACACTGCACTGCTTGGTGCATGTTACTAATATATACCAAACCAAAAAATTTGCAAATCTTTTTGAACATATTTTCCGGAAAAATCACATTTTTTTCGTTTTGACGGCTTTTTTTCCGTTTTTTTCGGGGAGGGGACCTTATTTTACTTCTAAAAGCTGATCCCAGCAACCTGTGTAATTTTTTGAGAGCAGGTTCCGCTGCATCTGCCACGGCTTTTTTATGCCTTCAGCCAGGTTGAACAGGGTGTTGCGTCCGAAACGACTGTTTATTTTATCCACTGTCCTGTAAAGTTGAGAGCTGCCTTGTGCGTTTTCCGGCATAAACAGTGTAGGCTGATAGGCTGAAGCTTTTTCCAGACCGTAGAATATGATCCCGGATTTTTTATACCGCCGGTTGTTCCGGTAAATTTTTGCCAACTCCGGCAATATGGCTTTATTCATCAACCCCGTATCGTCAGTAGGGGCAGGGAAGATGATCGTTCGGGCAAAACTTTCCCCGGGCAGCGGTCGATCGCCGTATTCCGGATAAGCTGTAAAATAGACGCATGCTCCGGCGGCGGTCTGTTGGCTTTTCCGCAGTTTACCGGCTGCCGAAGCACAGTAAAAGGCAATGGATTCTGTAAGTTGTTCCAGTTCAGTGACCGGAACACAGAAAGAGCGGGAGCAGGAGATGCTCTGCGGAGTATTTTCCGGCAGTTCCGCAGCAAAACAGCCTATGCTCCGCAGTTCCAGAATCGTTTTTGCCAGAGTTACGGAAAACTTTTTACGCATAAACTTTATATCGCTTGCCGCCAGCTGGCGGGCGTTGTTTATGTTAAGCGTATTGAGCTTGCAAGCCAGCTGTCTGCCTACTCCCCACACATCTTCGATGGGGGTGTGCTGCAATATTTCTGCATTATCTTGCGGCATTACAAACACCCCTTCCGGAGATTTTTTTGCCATGTGGTTAGCCATTTTTGCCAGCGTTTTAGTTGCAGCAAAGCCCACTCCGCAGGGTATGGAGGTGTATTGCAGAATGGTTTTACGCAGCACTTTGCCTAAAGCAAAAAAGTCTGCATTTTCCGGTAACGCCGGGTGGATAAAAGCTTCGTCGATGCTGTATTGCTCCACTTCCGGCACAAACTCGTACAATATATTGATTATCCGCCGGGATATATCGCCATAGAGTGCGTAGTTGCTGGAGCGGAAGATCAACCCATATTTTCCTGCCAGATTTTTCAGCTGAAAATAGGGCGTCCCCATGGGGATACCAAGCTGCTTGAATTCGTTGGAGCGGGCAATGCAGCAGCCGTCGTTGTTGGACAGTACCGCCACCGGCTTGCCGTTCAGTTCGGGAGCAAACGCCCGCTCGCAGGAAACGAAAAAGTTGTTGCCGTCAACCAGACCGATCATTTGTTTTTGCCCGAAAGGCTGAAGCGTCGGATACAGCTGGTGACTACGCCGAAAATCTGCAGGGTCATACCTTCAGAAAAATAGATATTGCTGTAACGCTCGTTCGCCGGTTCCAGATAGACTTCGCTGTGGTTTTTCCGGAAATATTTTACCGTAAACTCATTATCCACCGCCGCAATTACAATGCATCCGTCAAAGGGCTCCTGTGAGCGGTCAACTATCAATATATCTCCCGGGGCGATCCCGGCGTTGATCATAGAATCCCCGGCGGCACGGACAAAGTAGGTGGCAGCTGGTTTCTGCACCAGAAGTTCGTTCAAATCCAACGCCGAATCGATATAATGCTCCGCCGGCGAGGGAAAACCGCAGGCGGCAGTTGCCAGCATCAAATGCGGCAACGCATTATTATTGGTTGTATTGAACGGAACCATTTGTTCTTTTACCTTACTTTTTGATACGGGCAACTTTAAGGGCGGGCAGCTCTTCAGCACCGACTATGTACATATTGAGTTTATTGGCATGCTTGAGCAGCTCTTCGAGCATAGCTGTCGGCATGTGTATACCGGTGGCTTTGGGTTTGATGTTGTGGGAGAAAAAGACGATCAATGCATCGCGTTTATTCGCTTCGGTAAGCAGCTCTTTGAGTTTATTCAGATCGCTTTTGTAATAAGTGCCGATACCTCCGCCGCCCAGCACCATTTTTTCCGGCAGTTCTGCCAGCGGTGTGTAGATGGGCTGTTGGCTTTTGCCCCAACCGGCACGCAAGTAATCAAAGTATTTGAAAAGTGCCTGATCGGTTTCTTCGTTGCGGCGGTTGTTGGGGTATGCCATGCTGCGGACTTTTATACCGTATTTTTTGCATGCCTCCAGCTGGGGGAGTATCTGATTGGCAATGTATTTTTCCATAGTCCAGTTCTTCGGCAGCGGCGAGGCGTTGCGGTGGGAACGGGTATGCAAACCTACGGTGTGACCGGCGGCTTGCAGTTTTTTCATTATTTCAGCTTTTTCGGCAGTGATCTCCCGGACGATGAAAAAGGTGGCGTGAGCGTTATATTTTTTGAAAATCGAATCCGCTTTCAGCCATTGCGGACCAAAGTAATCGTCAAAAGTAAAACAGACTGCTCCCCGTTTTTGTGCAGTTGCAGCAGCCGGAACTGCTGCGGCGGCAAAAATAATTGCGGCAAGTAATAAAAACTTTTTCATATTTGTAAACTCCTTTTGTTTTGTGTAAATACTATAACACAAAAAAGTGTGTTTGCAAATTTATTAGTATTTTTATTAGTATTTTGCCGCCGCTTGCAGCTTATGCTTAAAATTTGGCAGACTTCAGTATCTTTGAAAGCCTTACCGAACAGAAATCCGGACCGCACATGGTGCAGAATTCCCCATCGTGCAAATCTTTACAGTTGCTTGCCTGCAAGGCATCCAGCCGATAGGCTCTTGCCCGCTGGGGATCCAGAGCCAGATCAAACTGTTTCTGCCAGTCGAAGGCTTCCCGGGCATCGCTTATGGCATCATCCCGCAAGCGGGCGTCGGGCTTGTGCAAGGCTATATCTGCGGCGTGTGCGGCTATGCGGAACGCCATGATCCCCCGCTTTACATCTTCATCGTTGGGTAAGCCGATATGTTCTTTGGGGGTTACATAACAGAGCATTGCCGCACCGTGGAAGGCTCCCACCATGCCGCCCATGGCTCCCACCAAATGGTCATAGCCGGGGGCACAGTCAGTTACAACGGGGCCTAAAATGTAAAAAGGTGCATCGTTGCAAACAGTTTGTTCCCGCTGCATATTCATAGCGATCTCGTCCAGCGGAATGTGGCCGGGGCCTTCCACCATTACCTGCACATCGGCTGCCTGACAGCGGCTGGTCAATTCGCCAAGAATATCCAGTTCGCCGAATTGAGCGGCATCGGAAGCATCCGCCAGACACCCCGGACGCAGACCGTCGCCCAGAGAAATGGTTACATCGTATTCCCGGCAGATTTTCAGAATTTCATCAAAAGCTGTATAAAAGGGGTTTTCGATGCTGCTTTCGATCATTTTTGCGGCAATCAACGCTCCGCCCCGGCTGACGATCCCCAGCTTGCGTTTCAATGCCGGCGGCAGCAGTTTACACAAAAGTCCGGCGTGGATGGTCATATAGTCTACGCCTTGAGCGGCCTGATCGGCAATAACTTTGATGATGTTTTCTGCGGTAATGCCATCTCTGCCGTAGCGTGCCACTACTTCATATACCGGCACCGTGCCTACCGGAATATTGGAGCGTTCGATTATAGCTTTGCGGATAAGCTCGATATTGCCGCCGGTACTTAAATCCATAACTGTATCGGCTCCGTATTCCAGAACCGATTGAAGTTTTTTCAGTTCATCTTCCGGCGTCCCCGTCAGGGCTGAATTGCCGATGTTGGCGTTGATCTTGGTGCAGAGTTCCCGGCCGATACCCATAAAAGAGAGTTTTTTGTGCAGTTTGTTGGCAGGTATAACGATGCGTCCGGCGGCAACACCTTCCCGGATAAATTCCGCAGAGCGTTTTTCTTTGGCTGCCACTACTTCCATGGCGGGGGTGATGATTCCGTTTTTGGCGGCGGCGGTTTGGGTTTGATCCACTCTTTGCATATTCTTTTCTCCTAATTTTGAGAAATCCGAATATGCCGGGTACGAAAGTATTGCGGCTTGAAACACCTTGCATTGCTCCCTACGTCGGCATGATCCGAATCAGGTTTAATGGGTCGGAGCTTCCAGCTCCCTCTCAGCCTGTAACACACAGACTCCCCAGTGCTTATTTAAAATAATACACTCTATTGAATGATTTTGCAACTTTTTTACAATATTTTGCTTGAATATTCGGAGATTTATGGTAAATTTATCAATCAATAGATATTTTTATATCAATATAAAAATACTCAAACATAAGGAGTTTTGATTATGGCAGAAATGGCAAAAGCGGCGGTGCTGACTGCACCGGGTGTGTTTGAATTCCGGGAATATCCCATTCCGGAGATCAATGACGACGAAATGATCATCAAAGTTCAGGGTTGCGGCGTTTGCGGCACCGACGGTCACGAATACAAGCGTGACCCCTTCGGTCTGTGCCCGGTGGTGCTGGGCCACGAAGGCTCCGGCGAAATCATCAAGCTGGGCAAAAATATCACTGTTGACTCTGCCGGCAAGCCCCTTAAGGTGGGCGACAGCATCGTTACCTGCATCATCCCCTGCGGCGAATGCAGTGCCTGCAAAAACACTCCGGCACGCACCAATCTGTGCGAAAACTGCGGTGTGTACGGTTTGTTCCCCGATGACGAAGTGCATCTGAACGGCTACTTTGCAACTCACATGAAAGTCCGCAAAGGTTCAACTTTCTTTAATGTATCTGATATGACCCTCGATCAGCGTTTGCTGGTGGAACCCTCCGCCGTGGCGGTGCATTGCGTGGAGCGTGCCAAGACTACCGGTTTGCTCAACTTCAACACCAAAGTTCTGGTGCAGGGTGCCGGCCCCATCGGTTTGCTGGTAATGGCTGTGTTGCGTACACTGGGTATTGAAAACCTCATTGCAGTCGACGGCAACGACAACCGTCTGGAAATTGCCAAAACCATGGGTGCCAGCAAGGTCTACAACTTTACCAAGTACGAAAACTTTGATGCCATGCTGGAAGCCATCAAGGCGGATAATGCCGGCTTTGCTGCTGACTTTGTTTTCCAGTGTACCGGGGTCGCTCAAGCCGGTGCCAACGCCTGGAAACTGGTTCGCCGGGGCGGCGGTCTTTGCGAAGTCGGGTTTTTCATGGATGGCGGCAACTGCTCGATAAACCATCACTTTGACCTCTGCAATAAGGAAGTCACGGCGGTTGGTTCCTGGGTCTACACTCCCCAGGATTACCCCACTACTTTCGCTTTCCTCAAGCGGGCTGCAGGTATCGGTTTGCCGGTGGAAAAACTGGTGACCCACCACTTCCCCCTGTCGCAGATCAAGGACGCTCTGGAAGCCAATGTTACCATGGCAGGCATCAAGATCGCTGTGGTCAACGAATAATGCTCCGGGCAAGTTGATATAAGCAAATAAAAAATGCTGCTGCGTATCACATAAGGTATCGCAGCAGCATTTTTTTAAGCTCTGTTCCCAATACGGGTAGGTCAGTAAAAATCTTTATGATTAACTTTTGTATTGGAACTTTTTTAAAACTTGAATGGCATTTATCTATTTGCAGAGCAAATA
>JAZSHD010000047.1:0-3005 GCA_045533055.1 Victivallaceae bacterium
TTTGAGGAAAAAGATTTTTCCATTCCCCGCCCCCCTTCCTTTTCAAAAACCTTTTACTCGCACTTTATTTTTGCCTTGCAAAAATAAAGTGCCGATCTTTTTTAAAGATAGATGGCGGCTTGGGATTTATGGGATTTATGAGAAAATATGGGAGGGTATGGGAAAGTATGGGAGGGTATGGGAATATTGCCGCCCCAAGCAACATTATGTGTGGCGGCTGTCGGACTGGTCGGACTGGTCGGACTGGTCGGACTGGTCGGGCGGGCATTGCCGCCTGCCGGTGCTATATTGTGTGTGCTACTGGCGTTGTTCATTCCTTATTTGCGGGATTATATGCTGTACCCCAGCACCTTGCAGATTTTTTCGCAATCCAGCAGATGGCAGTCGGCGTTGCCGAATTTGCCCCGGGTGATGGCTCCGGCTTCGTCAAATAGCTTTTCCAAACTTCCGTAGTATCCGTTACGCCCTCCCCCGCAATGGCGGTGCTGGGGGCATGGTATAACATTACCATTATAGTCCACAACTTCCAGCTCCTGACGGCTTTCGGTGAGCAAGCCGGGAAGTTTCAGCCACTCGTCGCAGCCGTGGAGAAAGGTGTTGCAGCTTATCCCCGTACCGATAAAAAGTATCTTGCCTTTACGCTGTAAAAGTTTCCACCACGGCGACCCCACTGCTCCGGGGGTGTCAAATGTTTCGTGCATAGCCACAAAATCAGCAGCATCACGCCCGAAGGCGGCAAGGGAATGGGTGGGGTGCAAACTGCGGATAACGCCGCACCGCTTCCGGAACAACTCCGGCAATATACCGGTACATGCCGGAGTATTTTTGACATCAAACCGGGGCTGTTCAGCATTTACATCACGGTAGCTCAAAGTGGGAAATGCCAGCAATCCATTGTCCTCAAAAAAATCCATAAGCATATCCAGCACGGTATCGGCACCGCCGGCAACTTCGCCGATGGACTTCATAGAGGAGTGTATAAGCAAGGTATCATTGGGAAAAATTTGCAAATTCTGCAAATCTTTTTTCAGATCTTCGGCAGTAAACATAAATCATTTTTCCTTCTTGAAACGGATGATTTCGCCGGGTTTCAGCGGATAGATCTTCCCATCTTTGCCGATGTAAACTATTTCGCCGGAGTTGTTGCGAACCATATAGTTATGGTCTGCCCACTCCAGAGCTTTCACGGCGGCAAGGTATTTATATATTTCGCCAAAAGTGGCGTTCCAGATTTTTTCCTTGCTCATAGTTTTGCAGAACTCTTCCACCAAACGCCAATCATCTTCCTGCTTATACTCCCAGCTGTGTCCCCACAGGGTGCAGAGCTTGAGGTCGCCCTCGTTACTTTCGGCGGCAAACCGCTTGGCTATCCCAGCAAGATCGGCGGGAATGGCTTTGGCGGTGGGCTCCCAGCACATAAAGTTTTCGGGCAAGGAAAAAGTATTGTGGCTTTTAGTGCCCCGGGCGTAGACTATACCGGCAGTTTTCAAAGCTTTTTGGGCGTAATCCGGTGCCCCGAAAGTCGAACCGTTGGGCCAGGCGTGACCGTTGACGATGCGATCGCTTACAGCTTCCAGCACCTTGCGGTCGATCACAATATCGTTGACGATCTGATTGGTGGTGGTCAAAGTTGCCGTGGCGTGCCGCAAGCCGTGGGTGGCAAGTTCGTGATCTTTGTACCACGCCATTTTGCCGGGAGCTTGAGCAAGAATGTTGCCGCTGATATTGAAAGTGGCTTTGCAATTATATTTGCTCAAAAGTTTTGCCAAACGCTCGTCGGTTTCTTTGCCGTCATCAAAGTTGAACGAAAGAGCTTTGCGGCTGCCGTCGGGGAAAAATATCATTTTATCCACCGGGGCAATGACCGGCGTGGGTGTTTTTGGTGCCGCAGCGGGAATGATCACAACTTTCTTTTCCTTGCTCCAAACCATGGTTTCGCCGGGGGCAAGTTTCACCTTTTCGCCGTGGATGGTAAAGTAAAGCGTTACGGAGCTGTTGTTGTAAAGTTTGCTGTTATCCATAGTTGCCGTAATGTTGCGGTAAGCTGTAAGATAACGGCAAATCTCAATATTGGTTGCGTACCATATATCGGGATTATTACTCAACTTTTTGCAGAAATTTTCCATTACATGCCAGTTGTTGTCTTTGTCGAATTCGTAGCCGTGGCCCCAAATGTAGCACAAACTTATGACTCCGCCCCAGGGCTTGTAATCTTTATATTTTTCAGCAATGGCATCAATATCGTGCTGATGTTTGGCAGTGGGCCGCCACAACATAAAGTTTTCCGGCAAACGGAAATCAAAGGTGGGCGTACAGATTCTTGCATAATAGACCTGATTTTCCTGCAAAGTTTCAATAACCGATTGCGATGCACTGGCTCCGGGATAGGCAAATCCCCGCACCGGATACCCGGCAATATTGCTCAAAAAGTTAAGATCGTCCTCAATTTCCTGCTGCTGGACTTTCTTGGTTTGCCGGGGCATAGTTTTGTGATTTTTGCCGTGGCTGGCGATTTCGTGACCCGCATACAAGCCTGCCAGTTCGTCAGCCGGGAGAAATGTGCGGTAGCCAAGGCGGTTGCTGGAAATATTGAAAGTGGCTTTCATGCCGTATTTATTGAAAATTTTTACCAGTTTACGGTCGGCAAAAACCCCGTCATCGTAGCTGAAAGTCAATGCTTTATACTTCCACTCCGGGTAGGTAAGTCTGACATCTGCTGGGAACAAACCGATCAACGCCGCCATAGCTGCGGCAACTGCACTCACATCCATAACCAATTCTCCTTAAAAAGTTAAGCTCTGTTCCCAATAAGGGTCGGTACTTGAGGAGGGGGAAAAGACCTTTTGAGGAAAGGTCCTTTTCCCCCTCCACAAACTCCACCCCTTTTTTCCAAACCTTTTACCGGCATTTATCTTTTTGCTCCGCAAAAAGATAAATGCCATTTAAATTTTGAAAAATATCTCAATGCACAGGTATATATGTCATTTTTTACTACCTACACGCAT
>JAZSHD010000161.1:0-10744 GCA_045533055.1 Victivallaceae bacterium
AAAGAATTTGTAGACAAAACTTTTTTCTGAAAAACGAAAGGCGGTTTTTTATGGATTGGGAAGAACTTTTTTGTATGGAAATAGCCCCCATGCCGGCAGTGGTGGTGATTTTCGGAGCTACCGGCGATCTGGCAAGACGGAAGTTGTTTCCCGCATTGCGTAATTTGCACGACCGGAAGCTTTTTAACGAAAATTCCCGGATAATCGCTTGCGGCAGACGGGAGTACACTGACAGTTCTTTTCGTGATTTGCTGGGCGGCAATGAAGATTTTCTCCAACACATTACTTATTGCCGGGGCGATAATACCGATGATGCGGTTTATTTGAAACTTAATGAGCTTATTGCTGAATATTCCCAACACTCTGATTTGCCTTTCAATAAACTGTTTTATCTGGCGTTGGCAAGCAGCGATATGCTCAATGTGTGTGCCAAACTTGCCCAACACGGTTTGACCGCAGCAAGCAGTGAAGATTGCTGGTCGCATGTGATTTTTGAAAAACCTTTCGGTTATGATCTATCTTCGGCTGTTGAACTGAACAAAGAGCTGCATAAATATTTATCTGAAGAGCAAATTTACCGGATAGATCACTATTTAGGCAAAGAAACAGTGCAGAATATTATGATGCTCCGCTTTGCTAATGTGATTTTTGAACCGTTGTGGCGAGCTGAATTTATTGACCATGTGGAGATTACTGCCGCCGAAGAGTTGGGCGTTGAGGAGCGGGGCAGTTATTACGATCACGCCGGAGCCTTACGGGATATGTTCCAGAACCACATGCTGCAGCTGTTGTGTCTGACGGCTATGGAAGTACCTTCGAGCTTTGAAGCCGACGCTGTACGCAGCGAAAAGACCAAACTGCTGAAATCCATCCGTCCCTTTGATTTGAATGATTTGGATAAGTGCGTTATCCGGGGGCAGTACACCGGTTACCGGCAGGAAAAAAATGTTGATCCGGAATCATTGACTGAAACTTATGTGGCCGTTAAAGTATTGATTGATTCATGGCGTTGGCGGGATGTACCTTTTTACCTGCGTTCAGGCAAGTCTATGGCAAAGAAAAAGAGCGAAATTGCTGTAACATTCAAGAATATACCCCACAGCATATTTCAAGGTATATCACCGGATGCGTTGGGGCACAATACACTGGTTTTGAGCATTTACCCCACGGAAGGTATCGAGTTGAGTTTACAGGCAAAAAAGCCCGGACCAAAACTCTGTATCGGGCGTATGACTTTGGATTTCAACTATAATTCGCTGGGCAAAAGTGCTGCCGATGATGCTTACGAGCGGCTGCTGCTGGATGCTTTGCTGGGCGATCAAACTCTATTTATCCGCAGCGATTTTATTGAAGAAGCGTGGAAACTGCTCACGCCGGTTTTGCAAAAGTTTGAGCATGACAAAACCGTGCCGGAGTTTTACCCCGCCGGCAGCGAAGGCCCCGCCGGAGCCGGTAGACTCATTGCTCCAGCACTTTGGCGGACATTGTAATAAAAAAGGGTCGGTACTTGAGGAGGGGGAAAAGACCTTTTGCTGGATCGGTCCTTTTCCCCCCTCAACTTGTCACGGCGTAGCCTCCGGCGAAGACGGAACTCCACCACCCCTTTCCCTTGTCCGCCGTAGCCTTGGCGAAGGAGGAAAACCTTTTCCCGGCATTTATCTATTTGCTCTGCAAATAGATAAATGCCATTCAAGTTTTAAAAAAGTTCCAATACAAAAATTGATCATAAAGATTTTTACTGACCTGCCCGTATTGGGAACAGAGCCATTTTTTTTGCGGCGTTACCCGTATAAACAAAAAAAACATTAATAAATCTTGATAAATCGATTTATTTGATTCTTGCTATTTTGTCCGGGATGTGCTATTTTAGACCTAATTAAAAAAATTTTTTAACAAGAGGCATTTTATGCATTGGATCGACTGGTCGATTGTGGGAGCACTGATTGCAGTGCTGGTCGTAACTTTGATTATTTGTCAAAGATATGTTAAAAGTACGGCAGACTTTCTGGCTGCCAACCGTTGTGCGGGGCGTTATCTGCTGGCGATCACCAGCGGTATTGCCGGGATCGGGGCTATCAGTGTAGTTGCCAACTTTGAGCAATACTATGTGGCAGGTTTTGCCCCGATATGGTGGAGTTTTCTCTCGGGGCCGTTGGGTTTGATAATCTCCATTACCGGCTGGGTCTATTACCGGTTCCGGGAAACCCGGTGTTTGACCATGGCACAGTTTTTTGAGGTGCGTTACAGCCGGAAGTTCCGGATCTTCTGCGGCATACTCGGCTGGCTCTCCGGGGTGCTGAATTACGGGATCTTCCCGGCGGTATCGGTCAAATTCTTCATCTATTTTTGCTGTTTGCCCCCCACATTCCATATTCCCGGCATCGGGTTTGAGTTCAGCACCTTTGTCTGTTTATTGCTGGTGGCGATCAGTATGGGGGTGATTTTTGCTATTTTCGGCGGGCAGATCGCCATTATGCTTACGGACTTTATTCAGGGCATGTTCTGCAATGTGGCATTTCTTGCCTTGATGGTCTTTCTGGTCATGCAGTTCGACTGGGCAACGATTTTTGATACTTTGCAGCAGCTCAACCGGGCAAATCCGGATGCTTCACTTTTCAACCCCTACACCACCACCAAGATCAAAGATTTCAATATCTGGTTCTTCCTTATGGGCTTTGCCATGACCATCATGCACACCGGTTCCTGGCAGGGTTCTTCGGGTTATGCGGCGGCGGCAAAGAGTGCCCACGAAGCTAAAATGTCCCGCTTTCTGGGCACCTGGCGGTCGCTGGTGCAGACTGCACTTCTGATTTTTATACCTATTTGTGCGGTGGTATTTTTCAACAATCCGCAGTTTGCCGATGCGGCAAAAGATTTGCAGCAGGCGTTAAGTACTATGGCGGAGCAGGACGCAAGTCAGGCCCGGGTGCCGATGTTCCTGACCCGGGTTCTGCCGGTAGGTTTTGTAGGGTTGTTTGCGGCGGTGATGTTTGCGGCAATGCTCTCCACCGACGATACATACATGCACAGCTGGGGTTCGATTTTTGTGCAGGATGTTATTCTGCCCTTCCGTAAAAAACCTTTTACTGAAAAACAGCACATCTGGCTCCTGCGTTTTTCCATTATCTTTGTGGGGGTGTTTGCCTTTTTCTTCAGCTGGCTTTTTAAGCAGACCGAATATATATTGCTCTTTTTCCAGATCACCGGTGCTATCTTTACCGGCGGTGCCGGAGCGGTCATCATCGGCGGACTTTACAGCAAAAGCGGCTCTACGCTGGGAGCCTGGGTGGCAATGATATTGGGTTCCGGGCTTGCCATAGCAAGTATCGTTCTGCAACAGGTCTGGCCCGCACTGGCTCCGGCATTGGCAGAAATTACCGGCGGCGAAACCAAAGCATGGCTGCTTGCCAATCAGGCAAGATTCCCCCTCAACGGTCAGATATTGGCATTTGTGGTAAGTGTGCTGGGATTTTTCAGCTACTTTATTGTGTCGTGGTTCGACCGCAAACTGCATGGACTTAAAGAATTCAATCTGAACCGTATGCTCCACCGGGGCGAATTCGATACCACCGGCGAGCATACCGAAACTTGGAACGCCGGACGCATCTGGCGGATATTGGGTTTGACCAACGAATTTACCGTATTCGACCGCATACTCTTCTTTGCTTCAATAGTCTGGACTTTGATTTGGACGGGGGTGTTTGCCGCCGGTACTGTGGGGCATTTCGTTTTCCATTGGGAAGATATGACCTGGCTCAAGATGTGGCAGTTCTATGTAATGCTGGCGTTTGTGCTGGGTATCTTTACAACGGTGTGGTTCCTTATTGCCGGATTCCGGGATATCGGCAGACTTTTCAAATCGCTTGCCAGCAATGAACGCAACCTGGCGGACAACGGTCAGGTCATCGACGGTCAGAACGCCGACGAAGTAGTGAACAAAAGCTCTGCTGAAAGCGAAAAATGAAGAGTTCCGGTGAGTCTGTGGAGAGTAAAACATTCTCTTTTCAGCCCATCGGGCACATAGAAAATAACTTGCGTTATCATTACGAAGCCCCCCGGCAGGCGGTCTTTGCCTCCGGCACAGCACTGCTCAAATGGGCAAATGCCGCATACCGGGCAGGTGCCGAAGACCTTATTGGCTTTGACCGCATCTGGCTGGTGTGGGTTTTTGATCAGAATAAACATGATTCATGGAATACGCAAGTCCGGGTTCCGGTGCCTGCCGAGAAAGACCATTACAGCGTATTTGCCACCCGCTCGCCCTACCGGCCCAACCCCATTGGCATAAGCTCTGTGGAGCTTCTGGAGATCCGGGAAGATGGCTTGCTTATCGGAGCTTGCGACCTTCTGAACGGTACTGCGGTATTGGATGTTAAACCCTATATACCCGAAGTGGACGCTTTTCCTGAAGCCAGAGCCGGCTGGCGGGATCGGGTGGATAAAGGCTGCTGGCAAGTGGAGTTTTCCCCGGAAAGTGCCGGTCAGTGCAGTTTTATAAAGGAGCATGGAGCGTTGGATATAGCCAACTTCTGCACCGTGCAGCTGCAGCACCGGCCGCTGGATAAAAGCCGCAAGCGTCTGGAATTCAGTTCCACAGAGAATTGCTGGATCATCCATTGCCGGACATGGAAAATATTTTTTACCGCCAGCGAAGCTGACCGGAAAATCATGGTGCATAAGGTTGCCAGTAATTATAAAGCCGGAGAATTAGCCCCGGAGGCAGCAGATAAATACCTTGATAAAGAGCTGCACCGGCATTTTATCAAAAACTTTTTTGCTAAATAAATTGCATTTGCCCGTTGTTAAGAATATATTACCCGCAAAACTGATTTTTTGAGCATGATCAAGGTAAAAGATTTATGAAACGCGGCAAACTTTTTTTGAAAATTTTCAAATATCTCCCCGGGGCTCATTGGAAAATGCAGCTTCAGCAGTACGGCAAAATCAGCAGCAAAGTTCCGGCTCTGGCCGACGAACTCTGGGAAGTGATGAACGATAACCGGAAGTTTATGAAAAAACATTCCGGCGAATACAAGATCGTATCGCTGGGTACCGACTGCATGGCAAGAACTTACCCCACGGTGTATATGCTCAAACCCTGCCGTGCAGCTGGCGAAAAAGGTATGCCCTTCGATCTGGCACGCACGCCGCCGCAAGGTTTGGCAAGAGTGCTGGAAAACAACTTTGCCGATTACTTCAACGATAAATGGTCATACGATCACGAAAACGGCCGCTGGAGCAATGACCCCGCAACGGGCATGTATTACTCCCACGACCGGGATTGCGGACCGGAGCAGCTGGAAGAATTGCAGAAACGGCTGAAACGGCGTATTGCAAATTTTCAGGAAATGCTCAAATTTCCCGGTCTGGTCTTTTTTCTCCTGCACAAGCGGCTGGAAGGCGATATAAAGGATATTGACCGGGCATGTGCGGCGTTGAAAAAACTGCGGAACGACTTGCCCACCCGGATAGTGGTGGTGGCAAACGACGCTGCTGAATCCCCCGCCAAATTGGAAAATGGCGAATACTATTATTTGCAATATCCGGGCAAAGCCACCGACTGGTTTGAGCCGGAAGTACGCTTTACGCCGGAAGGTGTCCGCTACGAAATAGAATTTGTAAAACTTATAAGAAAGCTGCTGGAAGAGCGTTTGCCCCCTCAAAAAGGCAACATGATAAAGTAAAAGCAAGCAACATTTCTTCCGGTGGCAGAGCATACTTTAACAATCATTACAAAAAAATCGTTTTTTCAAAAAAAAGACTTGACAAATCAAAAAACCGTGCTATACTTACCAGTAACAACAGGAATCCGTCCCGTTGTGTAGGTAATTTATTTTAGAGGTATTAACATGAAAAAATCTCTGATGCTCGTCGCCCTTTGTGCCATCGCCGCAGTCATGACCGGTTGTGCCGGTGTAACCACCAACAATGGCGGTGTAGCCCCCATCGGGCCTGGTGCCAACTTCTACACTGAACTTTCCAGCAACGCCATCCTGAACGAAACTCCGGTTGCTTACACCGTGGTCAAGAAGAATGTTACCGCCACCGCCAGCTTTGTCAGCTATTTCACCGCCGTCACCATCGGCGATGTATCCTATGCCACTTTGAAGGCTGCCGCCCTCAAGCAGGCTCCCGGTGCTGATGATCTCGTCGGCGTCAAGATGGACTACCAGATGAAGAATATCTGCGGCGTCAACACCGTGACCGTCACCATGACCGCCACCGCCGTCAAGACCAAGTAAATCTTACTGTCTGACTACAAAGACCATTGCTTCGGCAATGGTCTTTTTTTTTGTGCAGTGCAAACCATAAAAAAATCCTTCTTGAGCTGAACATTCTCTATTCTTGCCCCGCTTGGTGCTGCAACAGGGCAAACATATCTAAAAAAACACTCTTTTTGATTGCTAAATCCTTTAAAGTATAGTATATTATATATCCTGTAAAATTTTGTGAAATATGGTATTTTGAACATTTGGAGAATATGCTATGCGTTTGAGTAAACTTGTGGGCCGCCGGATCAAGGAAGATCCCAAAGATGCCAAGACTGTAAGTCATAAATTTCTGGTGCGTGGGGGCTATGTCCGGCCCGTTTCCGCCGGTATCTATTCCTTGTTGCCCACCGGCAAAAGAGTGATCGAAAAAATCGAGCAGATCATCCGGGAAGAAATGAATAAAATCGACGGTCAGGAAGTGCTTATGCCCGTAGTGCTGTCCGCCGAATTGTGGGAAGAATCCGGCAGATACGCCAGCGTGGGTGCCGAACTCCTGCGTTTCCGTGACCGCAACAACAAACCCATGATATTGGGTATGACCCACGAAGAAGCGGTAGTGCATCTGGCAAGAACTGAACTGACCAGCTACAAGCAGCTGCCTGCCATGCTTTACCAGATCCAGACCAAGTACCGGGACGAAGCCCGCCCCCGTGCCGGACTGATCCGGGTGCGTGAATTCACCATGAAAGATGCGTACAGCTTCCACACCGATCAGGCGGATCTGGAAAAATATTACAAACGCTGTCACGAAGCCTATGAACGCATTTTCCAGCGTCTGGGCATGAAAAATGTATTGAGTATCGAAGCTAACTCCGGCATGATGGGCGGGGCGGTTTCCCATGAATTCATGGCGTTGTGCGATTGCGGCGAAGATACTATTTTCTACTCCCCCGACCGCAGCTACCGTGCCAACCGCGAAGTGGCAAAAGCCGCATGGAAGTTTGAAAAACCCTCCGAAGCTCTGCCGCTGGAAAAAGTCCACACCCCCAACTGCAAAACCATTGAGGAAGTTGCCGACTTTTTGAAAGTAAAAGCCGAAAACACCGGCAAAGTGGTCTTTTATCAGAACGCCATCACCGGCGAACTTATCTGTGCCCTGATCCGGGGCGACTTTGAGGTCAACGAAAGCAAACTTGCCAACGCAGCTATGGCTCCTGAACTCAAGTTTGCCGACGATGAATCAATCCGCAACGCCGGCTGCGTACCGGGCTTTGCCTCCATTATCGGCATCGACCCCAAAAAGATGAAGATGATCGTTGACCGCTCCGCTGCTGAATCCGGCAATCTGGTGGTGGGTGCCAACGAAGCCGATTACCACTATATCAACTTCAATTACGAGCGGGATTGCGACACAACTGCCAGCATAGTTACTGACATTGCCACCGTCCGGGAAGGCGACCCCTGTCCGCTGACCGGCGAACCTTTGAAAATGGAACGGGGTATTGAAGTGGGGAACATCTTCCAGCTGGGGACCAAATACTCCAAACCCATGGGCTGCAATTATCTGGATGTAAACGGCAAGAGCAACCCCATGATCATGGGCTGTTACGGTATCGGCGTGGGCCGTGCCATGGCAAGTGTTATTGAGCAGAGCTGCGACGAATACGGCCCCATCTGGCCCATAAGCATTGCTCCGTGGCAGGTGGAGATCGTTGCCATCGGCTACGACAAAGAAGATGTGAAAACAGCTGCCGATAAACTTTACAGCGATCTTACCGCCGCCGGGGTGGAGGTCTTGTTCGACGACCGCGGCGAAAAACCCGGCTTTATGTTCAGCGATGCCGATTTGCTGGGTATACCTTTCCGGGTGGTGGTTTCGCCCAAAACTCTGGCAGAAAATTGTGCCGAATTCCGCCGCCGGGATTGCCGGGATGCGGAACGCATTGCTCTGGATACGGTCAATAGAGTTGTAACCGATGCGGTCAACAAGGAAATGGCACTCTACAAGTAAGGTTGAACTATGTGGAACTATAACGAAAAAGTAATGGATCACTTCCTCAATCCCCGCAATGTGGGCGAAGTGGAAAATCCTGACGGCGTGGGCGATGTAGGCAATATAACCTGCGGCGACGCCCTTAAACTGACCTTCAAGCTGGATGAAAACGGCAGGATCGCCGATGTGAAATTCAAAACTTTCGGCTGTGCCAGTGCCATTGCCTCCAGTTCGGCGTTGACCGAATTGGTCAAAGGTATGACTTTGGAAGAAGCAAGCAAAGTGACCAATCAGGATATTGTGGCACTTTTGGGTGAACTGCCCGAAGCAAAAATGCACTGTTCAGTTATGGGCATGGAAGCCTTGCAGGCCGCCATTGCCAACTACCGGGGCGAAGAAGTTGCCGATAATGGCGACGACCACGAAGGGGCGATCATCTGCAAATGCTTTGGCGTAACTGATACCAAGATCAGAAATGTGGCTAAACAGAACAATCTGCACAAAGCCTCTGAAATAACCAACTTCTGCAAAGCCGGTGGTGCCTGCGGCAGCTGTCTGGACGAAATACAGCGGGTGCTGGACGAACTCTGGAACAACGCTCCTGCCGGAAAAGCCGCCCCCAAGTTGGATGATTTCAATAGACTTACCACCGTGCAGAAAGTTTTCCGGGTGCAGGAAGTTATTGATAAAGAGATCCGCCCCCTGCTGGAACATGACGGCGGCAGCATCGAATTGGTCGACCTCAACGGCAACAATGTCATTGTGCGGCTCACCGGAAGGTGCTCCAGCTGCCCCTCGGCGGGAGTTACGCTCAAATACACGGTGCAGGATAAACTCCGTGAGTTTGTCAGCAGCGACTTAACTGTGGAGAGCATTTGATGAGTGACAAACCGGTCATCTATGTAGATAACAACGCCACCACTTGCGTTGCTCCGGAAGTGCTGGAAGCCATGCTGCCTTATCTGACCAGGTGTTACGGCAACCCCGGCAGCATCCACACTTTCGGCGGCAGCGTGGCAAAGGATGTGGAAAATGCCCGCTTGAAGATAGCGGAACTTTTGAACGCCGATCACCGCAACCCCGATGGCGAAGCTACTGAAATCATCTTTACTTCCTGCGGTACGGAAAGCGACAACGCCGCCATCTGGAGTGCGTTGTTGACCAATCCGGAGCGGAAAAAGGTCATTGCCAGCAAGGTCGAACACCCCGCTATATTGAATTTGGGCAGAGAGCTGGAACGCCGGGGCTATATCTTTGAAACCATTCCGGTAGACGGCAACGGCAGAATCGATATGCAGGCGTTGGAAGAAGCTTTGGACGACAACACCGCCATCGTCAGCGTAATGTATGCCAATAACGAGATCGGCAACATCTACCCGGTGGAAGAGATCGCCAAACTGGCACACAAACACGGAGCTTTGTTCCACACCGACGCCGTGCAGGCAGTGGGCAAAGTACCTATTGATTTAGCCAACAGCGAGATCGACATGCTTTCCTGCTCCGGTCATAAGCTCCACGCCCCCAAGGGTATCGGCGTATTGTATGTGCGTCGCGGCATAAGATTCCGCCCCTTTATCGTAGGCGGTCATCAGGAAAAAGCCCGCCGGGGCGGTACGGAAAATGTGGCAAGCGTCGTGGCTTTGGGCAAAGCTGCCGAACTGGCAAAAAATGGCATGGCAGAAGAGGTCAAATACCTTTCCATGCTCCGGGATCGTCTGGAAGCGGGTTTGCTGGAACGCATTCCCCGCATCAAGATCAACGGCGACAAATCCTCCCGTTTGCCCAACACTTCCAGCGTAAGTTTTGAGTTTATCGAAGGCGAAGCGATCTTGCTTTTGATGAACCAGTTCGGCATTTGTGCCTCATCGGGCAGTGCGTGTACCACCGGCAGTCTGGAGCCGTCGCATGTGCTGCGTGCCATGGGTATACCTTACACCTCGGCACACGGTACTATAAGATTCTCGTTTTCCCGCTACAATACGGTCGGAGAAGTGGATTTTATTCTGGAAAAACTGCCGCCCATCATCGCCACGCTGCGTAAACTTTCGCCCTATTGGAAAGAGGAGTACGCCCAATGATCAAGCTCAAAAATCAAGATGTCCAGCCCGGCAAGCCGGAGATAATCTTCCCCGTGGAGTGGAGCTACCGGGCAGTGGTCGATGCCACCAGCTCTGACGCTCTGGAAAAGCTCAACTCCGTGCTGGAAAAATATAAATACACTCAACGCTTTGCCATCGGCAACGCCTCCAGCGGTCAGCGGTACAAAAGTTTTCATGTTACCGTAAGCGTCCCCAACCGGGAAATAATGAACCAACTCGCCAAAGAATTCGGCGAAGTCGAAGGCGTAAAGTTCGTACTGTAAAAGTGTTGTAAAACTGTTTTGCGGAATGGGAATCTTGGGTCGAAGCTCTGTACCCAATAAGGGTCGGTACTTGAGGAGGGGAAAAAGACCTTTTGCTGGATCGGTCCTTTTTCCCCTCCTCAACTTGTCACGGCGTAGCCTCCGGCGAAGACGGAACTCCACCCCTTTTTTCCAAAC